>CBDUPW010000294.1:0-9155 GCA_965369205.1 uncultured Polyangiaceae bacterium
GGCAAGACCGTCCTCGGCCGCCCGATCATCGCGTGCGACGAGCACGGAGCCGCCGCTCTCTGCGGGCAGTACGAAGCGCAGATCGTCGTTGGAATCGGCGAAAACGCCACTCGCAGACGGATCTTCGAAATGCTTCGCGCGGCAGGCGCCGCCGTGGCAACGATTGTACACGCGCGCGCCACGGTTGCTCGCTCCTGCACCGTTGGTGCAGGCAGCGTCGTATTCGCGGGCGCCGTGCTCAACCCAGACACCCGCATCGGCGCCAACGCGATCCTGAATACGTCTTCCAGCGTGGACCACGACAGCTGCATCGGTGACCACGTGCACATCTCGCCTGGAGTTCACCTTGGGGGAATGGTGGAAGTCGGGGAAGGCACCCACATCGGGATCGGTGCCGCCATTCGCAACAACATTCGCATCGGTTCCTGGTGCGTGGTCGGCGCCGGCTCCGTGGTCGTCAAGGACCTCGCCGACAGAGTGTTAGCGTTCGGCGTCCCGGCGACCCCGCAGCGCAAAAACCCGACCTGACGTCGAGTGGAGGACTGCTCCTGCCGCGCGCATTCAAGAGAGGACACCATGACGCGAATCCAGCTATCCGCTCCCCATCTATCGAACGAAGAGCTGCCTCTAGTGCAGGAAGCTTTCGATACGAACTGGATCGCGCCGCTCGGGCCGCACGTTGACGCGTTCGAGGAGGAGCTTGCACGAGTCGTGGACGCTGGCTATGCGTGTGCCTTGTCCAGCGGTACCGCAGGCTTGCACCTCGCGCTACTCATGCTCGGTGTCGGGGCTGGTGACGAAGTGATCGTGCCAACCTTAACATTCGTTGCGAGCGCCAACCCAGTATCGTATGTGGGTGCGCGGCCGATATTCATCGATTGTGATCGTGAGTCGTGGAACCTGGATCCCGGGCTCTTGGCAGAAGAGCTGCAGCGCCGGGCTCGGAACAACCAGCTCCCCAAGGCGGTCATCAGCGTGGACTTGTACGGCCAGGCTGCAGACTACGATCTGATCACGGAAGTCTGCGCGAACTACGGGATCCCACTGGTCGAGGACGCCGCAGAAGCTCTCGGTGCCACCTATCGAGGAAAGCCGGCCGGCGGATTTGGAACCATGGCCGTCCTCTCCTTCAACGGAAACAAGATCATCACATCCGGCGGCGGCGGCATGCTCGTGTCCAACGACCGGAAGTGGACAGATCGAGCTCGCTTTCTGGCAACACAGGCTCGCGACGCCGCGCCCCACTATCAGCACTCGACGATCGGCTACAACTACCGACTGAGCAATCTCCAGGCCGCCGTTGGTCGCGGGCAACTGCGAGTGTTGCCCGAACGAGTGGACGCTCGCCGCGCAAACTTCGCATTCTACGAACGGGAGCTGTCTGGCACCCCCGGCATCTCGTTCATGCCGGAGGCTTCCTACGGTCGAGCTACGCGATGGCTCACTTGCGTCCAAGTAGATCCCCAAGCGTTTGGCGCGACTCGAGAGGACCTGCGACGCGCGTTCGAGCGCGACAACATCGAAGCACGTCCCGTCTGGAAGCCAATGCATCTTCAACCCGTGTACGCGGGTTGCCCGGTGGTTGGCGGCTCAGTCGCCCAACACATTTTCGAGCACGGCCTGTGTCTTCCTAGCGGGTCCGGGCTGACCGAGTCCGAACTCGAACGCGTCGCCCACATCTTCAAGACCGTGCGCGAGCGTCCTTGACCCGTCGCTGTGGCCTACGCCGTCAGCTTCCGCCCACCGGAACGAGAGCGACGAGCAGCGCCGCGGCGACGGCAAATGCCAGCTTCGTCAGCTCCGTATGACGGTAGAAGCGCCGACCTATGGAGAACGAGATGGCCGCAAAACACGCGAATGCGACCGCAGTCGTGATTGCAGCCGCGATGGCGCCGAAGCGTGGCAGAAGCCAGAGATTCAACACCACGTTGACTACGCCCGGGACTGCGAACGTGAGCAGGGTCAAGTTGTTACGCTTCGCATAGCTAATGCCCGCGGCGAAGAGATTTCCAGCGAGAAAGAAGAAGTTCCCCAGAACCAAGTAGTCGATGCAGCGGATGCCATTGAGGTAGCTCTCGGCACCGAGCAAGTCGTAGGCGAAGCGCGCTACCAGCCGGGTTCCGAGCATAGTCAGAACATGCAACCAAAGAAAGAGCCTCACACGTTTGGCGATCACTGCGTCTCGATCTGCCTCGTCGTCCCGCATCTGCGCGTAGTAGAAGCGAGGCCAGTCCGTGAGCGCCGATGTGGTGATCAAGGTCACGGTGTTGGCGATGCCCACCGCGAACACGTAATCTGCGATCTCGGTGAGCGTACTGAGCCGCTTGAGCAAATACACGTCGGAGGAGTGCAGCACCCAGCCCAGGAAGACGGTGCCTGTGAGGGGCGCCGAAAAGCGGAAAAGCTCAATGAGTTCAGAGCGTTCGAGGCGCTTTACGCGCGCCGAGATGAGCTGCTTCTTTGCGTAGAAGCCGAGATTGACGGCTACCAGCATCCAGCCTGGAGCGCCGCTGAAAAAGAGCATCGCGATCAGTGGCTTCACGCCGAAATGCGACAAGCTCGTGCTCGCTGCCGCACTGCTGCCCCAGGCTACGAGCGCAAGAAAGGCAACAGCTTGGAAGACCTCGTTGAACGCGAAGAGCCAGTAGTCGTCCCGAACCCGCGTGACATAGTTGAAGTACGCCAGCAGTACCGTCTTCGTCGTCAGAATGCAGATGTAGGCGACGAGAAGTCCGTCCAAGACGCCGACGCCTAGGAGCGACAGCGCGCCTACTGCCAGCAGCGCGGATTGGGCCAGCGTAATGAAGAAGGTTGTAGAGATCAGTGAAGACTTGCCCTCGAAGTCTTCACGGGCGCGGTCGAAGTACATCCGCATCACCGCAGAGGGGAGCTGCAGGGAAACGAGCGGCACCAGAACCCCAGAAATTACTCCCAGGTAGCCCCAAAACCCGTAGTCCGCTCGCGTAAGAAAGGCGACCACGTACTTGACGCTTACGATGCCGATCACCGCGGACGCAACGCGAGCGAAGAGGTACACGAAGAAGGAAACGTCCTTGCCACCGAACCATCGCGAGAACAACGCACGGGCGCGACCAGGTGCGCCGCCTGGAGAGGCTTCCGTTGTCACGTCGGGCTCGGCGGCATCATGTGTTGGTTGCTTGGGCGTGGCTGGCTCGGGAATCAGCGGAGGAACTGCGCCAACGGCCGCGAGCTCAGGGAACGCACCGCTTCAGCAAGGGGTTCCTGGGGCGGCGCGTGTGTGACCTTCAGGGGCTGACGCATGCGCCGCCAAACGCTCTTGATGCCGGTGCCCCTTGAGCGGGATGCGAATGATCCCGGCTTCGTCTGCGCCTCACGCGCGATGTCGAGTACGCGTTCGAAATTACGGCCATCGCGGTACTGATACCAACTCTCAAACAGTTCCCAGTCGTACGTCAACTCGGGATTAGGCAGTTTGCTGATCACGCCGAACAGATCATCTAGCCGAGAAAACGTCGGGAGGATACGGTTCACGTCGTAGCCCCAGCGCTCGGAAAAAGGAAAAGGCTCGTAGCTCACGACGGGCCGCCCGGCCACCATCGCTTCCATCGAGGAGGTGCTGTTCCACACGATGGTCAGGGCAGCTTGCCGGATCCAGTTGGCAATATCTTGCTCTGCAATCGCATGGACCCGCGCGTTGTTTGCCGACCCCTTGTGGCCGGTGGGTTCGTCCTCCACGCCTGCGGGATGCAACCGAAGGATCAGCTCCGCCTCAGGAAAGGCTCCGGACAGTTCGCGGATCATTGCCTTGAAAGCTTCACGTGCGTCGCGCACGCCTTCAATCAACTCCTCGGACACGAGATAACCGCGTGCGTTGAGCCGTTGGATCCACTGCTTAGGCAAATAGGACAAGTTGAAATTGTGAGGCACGAGGATCCACATTCGGCCCGGGTCCAGTCCGTACGTCTGAGCTAACTCGTCGCGAGTGAAGAGCAGTTGCGGGTGGCTGTAGATGTCGAAACGCGGGTGCCCAGTGATGCGAATGCGCTCTGGCGCAATACCGTGCTCCAGCAACATGTTTCGATACTGGTCGCCCCACGCGCAATGCAACATCTCATTCCGCGCAAAATCACCATCGGGCATCACGTACGAGCGACCGCACGCGTAGTGCATCTGCTCGAAGGTCAGGTTGACGACCCACTTGCCTCGCCAGTCACCCCGAAACAGGTATGTCTTCAAGTCGTGGTCGTCGTAGTAGAACGGGACAAACAGGATCTCCGGGTTAGGGGACGTCGCAGCCAACTCCTGAACGTGCTCCAGGGACCACCGAAACCCGCTCCGTTCGACGTGGTGCATGAACAGGAGCGCGGACAGCATCTCGCGATGCGTATGCTCCCATGCCAGACGAACCGTCCAGGGACTCTCTGCGTCCGGCCTGCCTAGCAGCGCGCGGCCAACTCGAAGTCCGCTGCGCACGAGATCGCGCCAGTCGGTCGCCCGTGTTCTTCCCATCAAGCCGCCCAACGCCTGCATGGCTCTGAAAGCTCGGGCTCGTGCAACCCGAGAATGATTCTCAATCCGCCTGCACCACCACGGTGTCTCGCTGGCGCGCCGACGCTAGCAGAGCCCGTTTTCGTCAGCAACGTTTGCCTGGGGTGCCGCGTTTCGATGCGGGCGTTCACTCCGCGTTCGGACTCGAGCCCGAGCTCGCTTTGCCGCTGCCCGGTCCACACGCAGGTCCTCCCAAGACCGCGCGCGCTCAGAATTGGTGTTTGGTGCGGCGCAAAGTATCACCGCGGAGCGCCAACATGTCGTCCACGGCTTCGTCGGGCAAGCGTGCCCAGAGCTGCACGTTCGCCGGAGTCGCCGGCTCTACAGAGACTTTCCACGGCATGCGCGTCGCGCCGCGCTTGGGCAACGCGTCGAATCGGCTGCGGCGCCCGCCCATGGATTCGCTCTGCAACACATTGCGCCGAAGGCTCGCGATGCCCCGCAACGTGGCGAACCCGCCAAAAAGCGCGCGCGCGTCGCGGAGTGGTTTGAGATCGGCGTCCACGGCCAGGGTGTCCTTGCCGGTCATGCCCTGGTTGATCAGCCGCACCAGGCCGGCTTCGTCGGCGGAGACTCCAATCCAGGTGCGGCCTGGCGTTGGCGCCAACAGTACGACGAGTGCAGCTTGCTGTGCTGGCTTTCCGCCGCTCATGCCATGGCCACAACTGTCGAAGAACTTCCCTGAGAAAGTCATGGCGAATCGCTCGCTGCCCAGCGGTAGACCCTTCGGCGGCGGATCCCGGGTGATGTTGGGAAGCCCCGGGCACAAGCGCCCGAGCTCCTGATATGCCAAGCGCCGCAGTTCGCCTTGGTTGTAGGTGTCCATGCCGCGCTTCAGCAGCGGCACGTAGACCTGCGGGTCTTCTTCGTAGGCCAGCAAGTGGTAGCCCCATACGCTGAGGGTCGATTCCCGAATGCTCTCGCCGCCGTGCCCGATCCGCCGAGCGTCCCTGCCCAAGGCGTCTCCGTGGGCGTACGCAAGACCCACGTCCGGGACGAAGGTCTTCGCGATCAGCTCCGAGGCCTCGGAATAGCCCGGCCCGAACACAGCGCGCAGGTACTTTGACGTGAACTGCTCGACGTCCAGCGCGACGGACGCAGGCAACCCGGCATTGAAGAGCGCGAACTCAGCGGACTGCGGCAAGCGTTCGAAGGCGCTACGCGCGCTCTTCTGGGTGGATACGCTCTTTGCCGCTGCGGCGACCCAACCCTTGGCGGAGCGCAGCCGGAGCGTGGCGCTGAGTTCCACGCCGCCGCTGGTCTCCCGCAGCCGCGCTTCGATCTCCTCCGTATCACCGAACAGCGCCAGGCCTTCGTTTGCCCCATCGTCGATCAAAGGCGCCAGCACCCGGGCCATACTGCCGCCCCGACGTTCTAGTTCGGACTTTGCGACGATGGGCAGCAGCGCGCGTCCTTTTCGCAGCAATGAACCGAAGCGGGTCTCGAGTTTGCGTACGGGGAGGGTCGCCAGGATCTTTGTACCGTCCTCGGATGCGGCCAGCGTCGCGGGCCGACTGAGGAGGTGTCCGGCGCAGCGCGTCAGCGCAGGCTCCGGCCCGCAGACGAGGCGTGCGCCTTCCGCGCTTTTGCCCAATACACACGGCTGCCCGTGGCGCGGCACCACCCGGCTCAGAGCACCTTCCTGGCTCAGCTTGGCGTAGCCGCCGCTGGCCAGGCGCGCCAGCGCTTCCGAAGCTTCGGCGTGAGACTTCAATGCCACCGCCCGCACGTGCTGGGCGCGGGGACTCAGTCGCAGCGGGCTTGCGTCGAGATACACCAAGGTATGCACTGGCGCGTTTGGCTCGCGTAGTTGCTCCAGCTCGGCGGGCAATGCGAGGGAAAGCGAGACGCGGCGCCCCGAGATTGCGTGGGCAGCGCGCTCCACGCGCTCCGACGGCAACTGCTCAACAAACAGCAACACTTCGTCCGGCGCTGTCGCCGTCAGCGGCGTGGCTTGGGCCGAGACCTGTGGCGCTTCAGGTACCAGGGTGGACTTTGCTGGCTGCTGCGAAGTGGGGCTACACGCGACGGTGCATAGCAGCACGGAGATCACGCCGCTGGCGCGCGACATTTCGCAGTGTCGGCCAATCGGCGCTGCAGTGAGACGACCCTTGTGGCGGATCAACGTGGGGGCGGGACCACTTTCGTGGCGCAACCGAACTCCAGGTCGATCTGGCCGTTGTCGTCGGCTTTGACTTTGTCGCATGTGGCGCCGCAGAGCAGGATCTTAGTCTTGGATGGATCCCACTGCCAACCGTCGGCGCCCTGATCGCAGGGTTTATTGTTGTCCTGCAGAATGGCCTCGGGAGTGCCGCCAGCTGGCGTGAAGTTCACGTTCACCTTGGCGGGATCGAGAGTCTTGCCGCTGGGCGGCGTTGGAACGTACTCGCACGAGAGTTTGTTCACGATGCCGGCAGCGATGGTCGTAAAGATGTCGCTCCAGTCGTTTTCGCAGATGCTGCGGGTGATGCCGCCCGTCAGCTTGGCCAGCTTCTGGTACTCCAGCCCCGGAGCGACCGCGGCGTTGCCGGAGCTGCCCCCATCCGGCAAGGGTTCCGCCCCCACGCTGCTGTTGCACTTCATGTTTGGATTGTTCTTATCCATGCCGATGATGCCGTGGAAGATGTACTTGCGCGCGGCCTTGGTACCGAAAACGCCTGGGGGCTGGGCGACGTTCAGTGCCCAGTTGTCGAAGCCGTCGGCGGTCATGAAAAAGGGTGGCGGTCCGGCTTCGTCGTCCGTGACCTCTACGAACACCTTCGTGGCATCGAAGCGCGCCAACTTGTTCCAAGGCTTTGCATCCAAATCGCAGATCGGTGGGAAGCCCTGGGTGACGGTGTAGGCGTTCGAGACGATCGTCAGCGAGTCGCTGCTGCCCACCGTGCAACTGATCTGGTGAAACTTCGGCGGCGCATCCGCGCAGTTGGCGCCGCCCAGGGGTGGCGCAACGCAAACGTCCGCCGAGCCGGTGCCTCGCTTGCTGACCATGATGACTTGCCAATCGATGATGCTCTTGTCGATGGTCGGTACGAACGCTTGATTGATGTTGGTGCGCACCTTGTCGATCTCGTCGCCCATGGAGCAGGAGTTGTCGACGACCCAGATGATGTCCACGGCAGGTTTGTTCGCCTTTGCCGTCAACACTTCACACGCGCCGTCAGTCTCGTTCGAGTCCGGAACGTTGGCATCGATAGTTACCGCGCCGGTGCCACCGTTTGCTGCGGTTCCCGCGCCAGTGCCGCCGATGCTTGCATCCGACGCGGCTGATCCACCGGAACCTCCAGCGTTGCCACCGCCGGTGTTGCTCTTGCTGTCACTCGTTGCGGAGCAAGAAATCGCCAGGCCTACAAGTCCGCCCGTGACGACGCTTCCGATCCAGATCCGATGGCGCATCCCGTCCTCCCGTTTGAAGTCGCGGAAGGCTACGCCGAGAGTGCGCTTCGGTCCAACGCGCAGCGACGATTCGCGCTGCCTACATTGTGCGATAACGCGCTGCGGTACCCACGCCGCATTGCGCAAGTTGTCTGCGAGCGGGTGCATCACTTACGTTGAGCGTGTGTACGAACTGACGCGAGGACTGCCTGCGATGAGCGTGCGTTGAGCGCCGTGGATCTGGCTTGGCTTGGTGCTGCTGCGCTGGCTGCGGGCGCCATCAACGCCGTGGCCGGAGGCGGTTCGCTGCTGTCTTTCCCCGCATTGTTGGCTTTCGGTGTGCCCCCGGTGGCTGCGAGCGCGACCAACTCCGTGGCCATGGCGCCGGGCTCGCTGGCCGCGGCCTACGGCTATCGCGGCCAGCTGGGTGACAATGCCCGCAGTGCGGTGTGGCTCAGCGGGGTGTCCGCCCTTGGTTCCGTCGCGGGCGCCGCCCTGCTGCTAGTGACCTCGGAGCGCGTATTCACCTGGCTGGTGCCACTGATGGTGCTGCTAGCGACGACGACGCTGCTTTTTCAAGGGCGCGTTCAGCGCTGGGCCGGCGCCGCGGACGCCCGCCCCAGCCGCCCGCGCACCCTGGCGGTTGCCGGCCTATTGGCGGTCGCGGCCGTGTACGGGGGCTACTTCGGCGCGGGCATTGGCATCGTCACCCTTGGGCTGCTCGGCCTGCTGCGCAGCATGACGATCCACCGCATGAACGCCATCAAGAGCCTGGTGGTGGGCTGCATCAACGGCGTGGCGGCCGGCTACTTCTTGATACGCGGCGTCGCCGAGCTGCCCGCCGCGGGCGTCATGGCCGCCGGCGCTGTGCTTGGGGGCTACGGCGGCGCGCGTCTGGCCCAGCGCGTCAGCCCAGACCGCGTACGCATCGTGGTCGTCCTGATCGGCGCCGGCCTGACCCTCGCGCTGGCCGCCCGCTATTGGCTGTAGCGTGCGCCAACCGCCGCCCTCTTGATCTCGATCCTGGGCACAGGTACTCCCGCCGCCATGAGTCGTTCATTGTGGTCGCGGTCTGGGTTGTCCCTGGGTTTGTGTTTTGGCGTCGCCGCGGTGGCGGGGGCTTGCGGGTCGCCGCCGAGTGCCATGGGGCCTCCGGCGCCGCCGGTTCCGACGGAGACAGCGCCGGACGGCACGCCCCTCGAGCCGGCAACGGCCGCGGGTGCCGACGCTTTCGTCGCGCAGACCAATCTCGA
>CBDUPW010000295.1:0-9151 GCA_965369205.1 uncultured Polyangiaceae bacterium
CCCCCCCCCCCCCCCCCCTCGCGCCCATTGAACCCTACGGCGATGCCAAGGCGCGCGCGGAGAGGCTAGTGGCAGCTGCGCCATTTTCCACGACGAGCTTTCGGCCTTGCGTGGTCTTCGGTCCCGATGATCCCGCGACGCTCACGCTGTTTCGAGCCGCTCAGAGCGGAGTTGGGATCCGCGTTGCTGGCGAGCCCCAAAGGATCTCCTTCGTCGACGTGCGCGATCTGGTGTCCGCGATCCAGTGCATGGCCGTAGACGACCGCGAAGGACATTTCACTTACTACGTGAGCCATCCGGAGCCGATCGACATGTACGATCTGTGGCGCGGCCTGTCCCAGGCGGTTGGGCGCAAGGTGCGCGTCGTTCCCATCCCCAAGCCGGTGCTATACGGCGCCATGCGCGTGGCGACGGCTGCGTCTCGGGTGTTCCGCTTCCCAAACCAACTCGACGAAAAGCAGTACCGGCAGATGGCCGCTCCCGCGTTCCTGTGTTCCAGCGCCGCGCTCCAGCGCGATCTGGGCTGGACACCCGAGGTTGGGCTTGGCGACTCCCTTTCCCACGCAGCCGCCGGCTATCGGCGCTCCGGACTCTTGCGGAACTGATTGCGACCGTGACGGTCCTTAGACAACCAGAATGCGGAAGATCGGTCTCGCCCGATGACTATGAAGAGCTTGCCGTCATGACCAAGTGATTTCGAGAATCGTGCACGGATCCCCC
Source organism: uncultured Polyangiaceae bacterium (assembly GCA_965369205.1). GTDB lineage: Bacteria > Myxococcota_A > Polyangia > Polyangiales > Polyangiaceae > JACKEA01. Next base: position 721 of record CBDUPW010000295.1, read on the forward strand.
TCCCAGGTACGCTGTGAGAACGCCGCCTGCACGTTGCGTCCGCCCGCGCGGCGCGCCAGCTCTTCCAGGGCTCCCAAGGTTTGCGAGCACGCTGCCAACTCCGCAACACCGCTCATGGCGTAGTTGAGTTCGAAGCGCGCGTGGTCGTCGAGGATCTCTTTCACTGTCAGCACGTCGTAGTCGAAGAAGCCCTTGCGGTGCACCACCACCCGCATCAAGGATTCGCGCGGATCGCCAGCTTCGAGAATGTCCGGGCGCAGGCGCAGCATGGCGTCGACTTGAAACTGCCCCCACATGCGCACCGTGGCCAGGGAGTTGCCGGCGACCGCAGAGAGGATGCCAACGCCAAATCGCTCGTAGGTCGTGATTGGATACCAGGCAGCATCGTCGACCCGGCCTTGGAGAAACGCAAAGTCCTTGGCCTCGAGATGGCGAGACCAGTCAATGTCCTTTCGCGATCGGATCAGGCGCACGTAGTCGACGAAGAGCGAACCGCGAACGTGCTTCAAGCGGGGACTCCGGGCTGCGGGGCAGGGCTGTGGGAATGCATGGATGTGTATTTCGACTGTGCTGCGTCCTGGGGCGAGCGGCGTTCGGCGTTCGAAGTGCTCCCAGGATTGTTAGCACGGAGCGCGCACGGATGTGACCCGTCGCGGCGGCGCCAGCGGCAGTCAGCGATGATCTGAAAAGTGGCAGAGACACCGCGCGGGAACGGCCCGCGGAGCGGGGTGCACGAAGACGTGGCGGGCACGTGATGACGCGACCACCGGACCCTGTTCTGGGCGGGAAGGGGATAGACTCGGGCACGAAGATGCCCAGCATGCGACCCATCCCGCACGCCTGGCCGAACGTGGTCTACGCCAACGCGTGCTTTGCTGCCTTCTTCCTCCATCGCCGCGACCTCCCGGGAGTTCTTTGTCGCGACCCTACCGAACTCACCGCTGGGGTGAAGACACAGCAGGGAACGGACTTCCGGAGGCGTTTGGCCCCTTAGTTATCTGGATTCGGCGGCACTCCGTACAACGCCTTCACTCCGCCCGGGTCCGGCGGCGGTGGAGCGCCGTACTTGGGGCGCATCCCGCCCTCGTCCGGCGGCGGAGGCGGCGCGCCGTATTTGGGTCGCATCGCGCCCGCGTCGGGCCCCGGTCCCAGCTGGCCGTCGGGAGGCTGCGCAAACTCCCCGCCGCCGGGATCGCCGGGTTCGGGCTCAAGGGGCATCGACTCTTCCGGTGGCGGTTCCTCGATGGCGGGCGGCCCGCCGTAGACCGGCGCGGGTGGGTTGGGGGGTGCGTTCGCGCCGCTGCCCCCACAACCGGGCAGTGTGGTCGTGGCCAACGCGACTCCAAGCGCTACGCGAGCGCTGCGCGACAGGCGTGTATCGGCCCAGCTGGTCTTTGGTGCGTCCGTTTGGGGAAACTCCACGCCCTCGGCGCAAAACGGACAGCACGCCTCGGAAGCACGGACATGTCGTAGACAAGACGGGCACGGCAACAGGCGAACGTTCATGAGCCCATGATGCGACAGTGCGTCGACGAATGCCAGTGCGCGGCTTCGGTGCGTCGCTGCAAGCGCCGAAGGCGTGCCTGCGGGGGCGACTGCTCCGCGCGCGGCGTGTTTAGCGGCGCCGGAAGCGATCGATGGCGACGGCGATGACGATGATCGCGCCGGTGAGGATCTCCTGCACCCAATTGGGCACGCCGGCATGGGTGCAGCCGGTTTTTATCACCGTCATCAAGAGGGCGCCGACCATGGCGCCCCAGATGGAGCCCTGGCCACCGGCTAGCGATCCGCCGCCGATCACCACCGCGGCGATGACCTCCAGCTCGAGCCCGATCGAGTCCGTCGGATCGCCGACGGTCAGCGTCGAAAACTCCATCACGCCCGCCAGGCCCGCCAGGGCGCCTGCAAGCACGTAGACCAAGATCGTGACGCGCGGCACCGGCACGCCACAGAGCAGCGCCGTCTGCTCGTTCGAACCAATGGCAACCACGTGGCGCCCGAACACGGTGGAGCGCAGTACGACCGCCGCGACCAGCGCTGTGGCGAGGGCAATCCAGACGCCCGTGGGCAACAGCTGCCAGCTGTCTGGCGTCACGGCCGCCATCAGCTCGTCCAGACCACGCGGGTCCGCGTCGATCTTCTGCTCGTTGGCAAGTCCCTTCGCGGCGCCCCGCAGCACACTCATGGTGCCCAGGGTCACGATGAAGGGCGTGATGCGCAGGTGCGCGACCAGCACCCCGTTGACGAGCCCTGCCAAAAGGGCAGCAAGCACACCGATACCGCTGGCGGCCAGGGGCCCGTAGCCCGCGCGCAGGCACTGGGCCACGACGACGGTGGTCACCGCCACCACCGAGCCCACGGACAGATCGATGCCGCCGTGGATGATCACATAGGTCATGCCGACGGCCGCGATGGCCACCACCACGGTTTGCCTCGCCATCGTGGACAAGTTCACAGCGCGGGCGAAGGTATCCGGGCTAATGGCCGCAAACAGCGCGTACACCAGCACCAGCGCCACGAGTGGGCCGAACCATGGGCGACGCAGTAGCGTGGTCACGCGCCTGCCGCCTCGGCCAAGAGTGCGTGCTCGCTTAGTTCGGCGACCGGGTGCGCTGGGCCCAATACTCCCCGGCGCATGACCGCGATGCGGTCGCAGATCTCAAGCAGCTCGTCGAGAGTGCTCGAGACGACGAGCACTGCCTTGCCGCGCGCAGTGAGCGAATCGATCAGTGCGTGGATCTCGCCGCGGCTGCGAACGTCGATGCCGCGCGTGGGCTCGTCGAGTAGCCATACGTCTACGTCGTGGTGTAGTAGCCGCGCGAGCGCGACCTTTTGCTGGTTGCCGCCGGACAGCTCGCCTGCAGCCTGATCGACATCCCGACAGCGAACGCCGAGGCGCTCCACCCAGTGCACGGCGGCGCTTCGCTCCGCGCGTTCCGAGAGCAGCCCCCCGCGTCGAAACGGCTCGAGCTTGCTCAGGGTGATGTTGTCTCGAACGCTCAGGGCGAGGGCGAGGCCTTCTTGTTTGCGGTCTTCGCTGGTCAGCCCCACGCCTTGGGAAAGCCGAACCGACGGCGCCTTGCTACCGGTTAGCGAGAGCACACGCAGCTTGCCGGATAAGACCGCATCCAATCCGAATACTGCGCGCAGCAGCTCCGTGCGGCCGGAGCCTACCAACCCGGCGATGCCAAGTACCTCACCGCGACGGAGCTCGAGGGATGCTTGTTTCGGCAGACGCACACCCGCGACTTCGGTCAGCTGCAGGACCACCTCCCCGGGAGAGCGCGCGCTGCGCTGCGCTCGCGTGACAGCTCTGCCCGCCATCAGTTGAACCAGCGCGTCGTTGTTCGTAGCGGCGATCACGCCGCTCTCGACCACGCACCCGTCGCGTAGCACCGTGAAGTCGTCTGCGACCTGGCGCACCTCTTCTAGGAAATGCGAAATGTACAAGACGCTCAGCCCCTCGGCCGCAAGCTGGCGCAGGGTGGAAAGCAGCCGGCTCGCGTCTACTGCGGAGAGACTGCTCGTGGGTTCGTCTAAAATGAGCAGCTTGGGGGACTCTGCGGCGATAGCGCGGGCGATTTCGACCAACTGACGCTCAGCGGGCGAGAGGTCCGCCACGAGGGTGTGGACGGCGATTCGGTCCCGTTGCCCAGTGACACGCTCTAGTGCGCGCTGTGCGCGCTCCTCGATTGCCTGACGCTGCAGCAGGCCGAAGCGGGTGGGCTCCACGCCCAGCAAGATGTTCTCGGCCACCGTCAGGTCTGGGCAAACCGAAAGCTCCTGATACACGATCGCCACGCCCTGCTCGCGCGCCGCGATGGTGCTGGGCGGAAGAAACGGAACACCGTCGAGTTGCATTTGCCCGGAGTCCGCGCGCAGGGCTCCAGCCACGGTTTTCATCAACGTGCTCTTGCCAGCGCCATTTTCTCCGATGACGGCATGCACACGCCCGGCGCCAACACCGAACGCCACGTCCTGCAGCACACGCGTCGGGCCGAAGGCTTTGCACACGCCCTCCAGCTTTAGGCGCGTGGCTACTTGCCCAGCCACTTTTCGATCTCGGGCCGCAGTAAGCCCGCGATCTTGGGCTCCGTCATATTCGCCTTGTCGACGAGGGAAGCGCCCGTGTCGATGCGCGCTTCGACTTTCGTGCCGCGCACGTGTGCCACCAGTGTCTTCACGGCGGTGTATCCCATGCCCAGGGGATCTTGCAGCACCAGCGCGTCGATCTGCCCGGACTTCACTCCTTCCACCAGTTTGTCGGAGGCGTCGAAACCGATGAAGCGGACCTTTCCCGTGAGCTTCGCTTTCTGCAGCGCAAGCAACATGCCGAAGGTCGTCGACTCGTTGGGGCAGAACACGCCCCCGACGTCTCCCTTGTCCGCGCCTTTAGCGAGCAACAAGCTCTCGCTGGCAGAAAACGCCGTCTCCGTGGTGGCGCCACCGTATTGGTTGTCGCTCACGATCTGAATGCTTGGGGTCTTCTTGATGCCTTCGAGAAAACCCTCTTCGCGCTCGAAGGTGCTCGCCGAGCCCTCTTGGTAGCGGAGCAACACCACCTTGCCGTCGCTTCCGAGCAGCTTCGCCATTCGCTCGCCCGCCAAGCGGCCGGCTGCACGGTTGTCCGTCGCTACGAAGCTCACGGTCTCGCCGCCAGCGAGGGCGGAGTCGAAGATCACGACAGGGATCTTTGCCCGTGTTGCGCCTTTCACGCTGGAGATGAGCGCCTTGTCGTTCAGCGGAGCGAGTACGATCCCGGAGACGCCTTGCGCAGTGAAGCTCTGCACCAAGTCGACCTGGCTCTTCAGATCGTCTTCTTTCAAGGGGCCCTTCCACACCACGTCCACGTCGAGTTCTTTTGCGGCCTTCTCCGCGCCGGCGTGCACCGCCTTCCAGAACTCGTGCGTGGTGCCCTTGGGGATCACAGCGATGCGCAGCCGCCCACCGCCTCCAGCGCTTCCCGCACCGGCCGGCCCGCTCTTTTTGTCACACCCCAGCGCTGCGCTTCCTAGCAGCACCAGGCCCCCAACGAATGTCCTGCGCTTCACGGCGTGTTTTGTAACACGGAGGCCCGCGCCGGCGCGACGCTTGCGCGCGCCACGGGTTTCAGAGCAGTGATCTGGTCAGGTCCCGGTGGAGACAACGGATCGAGGGTGGAACCGCCGCCCCGAGCCGGGGTGTGCGTCTCAAGGTGTGCTACTCTTGATCTTGGCTGCGACCACCGAATCGGTGATCGTTCGATTGCGCCGACGGCATGGTGAGCGGACCCCATGAAATCAAACATCGTTGCTGGCATGACGTTGTGTGGGGCCTTCATCATCAGCTGGGGATGCGCGACCGGGGAGAGTGATCTCGGAGCGAACGCAACCGGCGCGACCGGCGCGGGCGCAACAGGCGCGACGGATGGCGGTGGCGCAACGGGCGCAACAGGCGCGACGGATGGCGGTGGCGCGACGGATGGTGGTGGCGCAACGGGTGGCAGCTCCACGGGCGGTATCGGCGCCACTGGGGGGTTAGGCGGATCCGCGGGCGCAGGGGGTGGCGGCGCCGGCGCTGCGGCGGCAGGCGGAGCGGGTGCGATTGGTGGCGCTGGCACGGGTGGCAGCAGCGGGACCGGTACAGGAGGGCTCGGCACCGGCGGTGTGAGTACCGGTGGCAGCAGCGGCACCGGCGGTGCGACCGGTGGCAGCAGCGGCACGGGCGGTGTGAGTACCGGCGGCACGGGCGGTGTGAGTACCGGCGGCACGGGCGGTACTGGCGGCACTACCAACATCGTCCCAACGAGTTGTGGGCAAGCGCACGGCAGCGTGGGCTGCTGCGGCTCCGACGGCGAAATCTACTACTGGCAGTGTGGGCAACTGGCGGGCGGCCCGGGTTCTTGCGCTGGCAACCCCTGCGGGTGGGATGCCGCCAACGGCTGGTACTCCTGTGGCGGAACAGGTTTCACCGGCTCCGACCCGTCGGGCAAATACAAGCGAGAGTGCGGTCTGCCAAACCCGGATCCAGCGGGATGCACGGCTCCCGTTGGTCCCTGCTGCGGTTACTGCGGCAGCTCTACGACCCCGTCGGGTTGTGCTTGTGACTCGTCCTGCGCGTTCTTCGGTGATTGCTGTTCTGACGCCTGCGCTGTTTGCGGCGCTTGCTGAGCATTCCTGGCGCGACGGGTTTCGACTACGGCAGAGATCCGCTCACGGTTTGCGCCGACGGGAAGCCGAAGGGCACTTCCACGCACTCTTGCGGGCCGCTGGGCTTGCAGGCTTTCAGGTCCGAAGGCAAAGAAGCGTCGTCGACGAGGTCCCCCGGTGTGGCGCACATCACCGCCGTGTACTTGCCCGGCGGCGCGAATAGCTTCGTCAGGCACTGGGTGCTGCCGTTGCAGGTGCCACCCTGGTAGTAGCTGCCGTCCCAGGTGATTTGTTCTGCCGTGACCGGTTCGCCGTGTAGCACCTGGCACGCGATCCCTGGGCATGGCAGCTGCTCGCAGGTGTCGCATGGTGTGTGGCAAAAGCCAGCGCTGCGTCCGAGCACCGTGCCACTTGCGTCTTTGACGCTGATGTTGCTGCTGAAGTCGCAGCCATCCGTCGAGCGGCAATAGCTCTTGCCATTGTTGATCTGGAAGTCGAACTTGGCGTTGCCCTGAGAGCCGGCGCTCCCGCCGCTACCTGTGGCACCGGTGCCGGCTTGCGCTCCCGTTCCTGCGCTGGCGCCGGTTCCTGCGTTGGCGCCGCTGCCACCGTTATCTGAGCTGCTGCTCCCGCAGCCGACGAATGTTGCGAGGGCCACGAACAAGAGGCCGCTCGAGAGTCTGCCGATTCGGTTCGATGTGCGCATGCTGCTCTTCCTGTTGGGGTGTCGCACTTAGTGAGCAGCAAGCAGTATGCCTGGAGTTGACTGAGAGTTGTGCGCCCGCTTTTCCGGAACATTGCGGGCTGTGCCAGGTCGGTCTTGTGGCACAGCCCGGGCGGCCACGCCCTGCCGTTGCAGCACGGGCGGGTCGGTTGGGCGTAGACTACGGCCCGTGCCAAGCACCCGGGTCGAGCTGCGTCATGTGTCCAAGTCCTTTGGCAACACACACGCGCTCACGGACGTGTGTTTCGAGATCGCCGCGGGCGAAATCCATGCGCTTGCGGGTGCAAACGGCGCTGGCAAAAGCACGTTGATCAAGATCTTGGCGGGCGTGCATCCAAGCGACTCCGGAAGCGTGCTGTGGGCGGGGCGGCCCGTACGGTTCGATGGCCCCCGCGCGGCCGCCGCGGCGGGCATTGCCACCATCCACCAGGAACTCTCGCTGGTGGGCTCCCTGTCCGTGGAAGACAATCTGGCCCTGGTACTGCCAAAGCCGCTGCTCGGCGCGTCGCATCGCGCGCGGTCTCGGGCGCAGGCGCGCGCGGTGCTGCAGCGTCATCAGCTCGAGGTGGCGCCGGACGCTCTGGTGGAAGAGCTGGCGCTTGGACAGCGCCAGCTTTTGGAGATCGCGCGTGCCCTATCCTTGAACGCCAAGCTCTTGATCTTGGATGAGCCCACCAGCGCGCTGCAGGAGCAAGAAGCCGAACGGCTCTTCAATTGGCTCGAACGCCTCCGCGCTGACGGCACGAGCATTCTGTACATCTCCCATCGCATGGAGGAGCTGTACCGGCTGGCGGATCGCGTCACTGTGTTACGCGACGGCCGGAACGTCTGCACGGAGCGGCTCGCCGACGTGAGCCGAGACGAGTTGGTGGCGGCGATGGTTGGCGAGCACCTTGCCCCGCCGGCAACTGCTCTCAAGTCGCCGAGGGAAAAGAGCGTGCGCCTCGAAGCGCGTGATTTGCACGCAGCGAGCGGCTCGCAGCGCGTGCACGCCGTCAGCCTCGCCGTCGGGGCGGGTGAGATCTTGGGGCTCGCCGGGTTGCAAGGCTCCGGTGCCAGCGCGCTGCTTGCGGCGATCGGCGGCGGAGCAGTCGGGCCGATCGCTGGTCAACTGCACGTTGATGGCATGCCGTGCCGGTTTCGCTCGCCGCGCCAGGCCATTGCCTGCGGCGTGGTTTCGCTGGGCGCGGACCGCGCTCTTAGCGTGCTGGCCAGCATGAGCATCTGTGACAACGCCATGCTTTCCAGCCTGCGTCGCTATTCTGCCGTGGGTCTGTTGCGGCGCGGCCAGGCAATGCAGGAGATCGAGGCAAGCGCGCGCGAGCTGAAGTTGAAGGCCGCGTCCTTCGCGGCGCCCGCGGCAGATCTTTCCGGTGGCAATCAACAGAAGGTTGCGCTGATGCGCTGCCTTTTTGCCCAGCCCCGGGTGCTGCTGCTGGACGAGCCCACTCGGGGCATCGACATCGCAGCCAAGAGCGACGTGTATCGGCTGATCCGACAGCTGGCCCAGCGCGGGGTGAGCGTCGTCCTGGCGAGCACCGAGCTAGACGAACTTTCGCTCTTGTGTCACCGGGTCCTC
>CBDUPW010000296.1:0-9111 GCA_965369205.1 uncultured Polyangiaceae bacterium
GCGACTTCACGGTGGTCGAGCTGCAGAGCGTCGACGCCGCCTACCCGCTGTACGGCGAGATCCGGCTCGAACCGGACATCCCGCTCGACGCGGCGGTCGGCCAGGGGCCGGACGGCGTCTGGGGCGCGGCGTTCGATCCGGTGCTGGCCGCCGCTGGTGCAGACGCGAAGCTTCGGATTCACGTGTCCGTGTTCGAGCAATGCCGCAGTCGTTACTAGTTTGAACAAGCTGGCAGACGGTGCGGAGGCCTGGAGCAGCATGGCCCCAAACTCGTCGCCGGCCGCGGTGCGCTCGACGAACGCCAGTAGATTGCCGGAGCGGGCGTCGACCAAGACGACCGCGGCGGCGATGGGGTTGGCCTGGGCGATCAGCCGCCCCGCAGTACGCTGCAGCTCCGCGTCGAGGGTGAGCGGAACGTCGCTGCCCTGCGCGTCCTTGGCCACGACGGATCGCTTCTTGGTGGACAGCGCCGACAGGTCCAGCGCGAGGTTCGATTGCGCCCAGGCTCGCCCGACGCTGAGGGACGTGGCCAGTGCTAGGGCGACACCGGCGCGCTGCCAGACGGATTTCACAACCGAGTTTTCGCGCAAATGCTCAAAATTAGGCAAGAATTGCGTGGGGCTCGGCCTTCGTCCCGCGCGGCATGTATGCTTGTGGACGCCATGCGTATTCGCGCTCTTGCAGTTGTCGGTATCGGCCTGTTGGCGTCTTGTGGCAGTTCTGAGGAGGACTCAGCGGGGGGAAGCGGCGCGACGGCTGGCGGCGGCGCCAGCGCCGGTAGCGCCGGCGTAGGCGGTGGAACGGGTGGCAACGCAGCGTCCACGAGCGGTGGCGCGGCAGGCAACGCCGGAGCCAGTGCCAGCGGCGGGGGCGGGCTCGCGGGCAGCGCGGGCGCGGGCGGTACGGCTGGCGCAAGCGGCGGCAGTGCCGGCGCGGCGGGCAGCGGTGGAGCGGGCGGCAGTGAGATGACGTTTGACCCGCTGCCCGTTGCCGAAAGCAAGGCGGCCTTCCCCGTGGGCATTCAAGCGGGGGACCCCACGCAGAATGCGGTGGTGCTGTGGACCAAACATGCGGGCAGCGCGCCTCTCGTTCTGCGCGTGTACACGCCCACGACGCCGGGCAAGGCGCTGGTTTTCTTCGACTCCGTGGTGACCCCGGATGCACAGGGCTACGTGCACGTCGACGCGGGGGGGCTGCCGTCGCTGACGGAGCTTTCGTATGTGTTTCTGGAACAACAGGGGCCTACCGGCTACGCCGCGCGCTCGCCCATCGGGCGGTGTGTGACGGCGCCGGCCGCCGGCGCGAAAGTGAAGTTGCGCTTCGGCGGGACTTCTTGCACCAAGAACGACCGCGCGCCTTTCGACGCGTTGACGCGAGCGGGCGAGCAGAAGCTAGATTTCTTCATTCTGGCGGGGGACACCACCTACAACGATTCCGCGACGACCCTGGCCGATTACCGAGGGAAGTGGCTCGGCCAGATTGGTGAAGGGACTTATCAACACGCGCTGCAGAGCACCGCGCACTACGCGACCTGGGACGATCACGAGGTCGACAACGATTGGAATCCCGAGACCTTCCCTGCGGCACGCTTCGCCGCCGCGAGGCAGGCCTTCTTCGAACACCTGGCGATCCGTCGGGATTCGGTCACCCCGGATCGCGTGTGGCGCAAATTCAGTTGGGGCGACACCTTGGAAGTCTTCGTGCTGGACGCGCGCAGTGAACGCAAGCCGTCGACGGCGGCGGGACCGAATGCGGAGTATCTGTCACCGGCGCAGCTGTCTTGGCTCACGGCAGGTCTCAAGAGCAGCACCGCGGTGTTCAAGATCATCGTCAATTCCGTGCCCATCACGAATTTCCCCGGGCTCTTCGACTTTGCGGCCATGGATCGCTGGGAGGGCTACTCGGCGCAGCGCACCAAGCTGCTCGATTTCCTGATTCAGAACAAGATCCCCGGCGTGCTGTTCGTGTCGGGGGATTTTCACCTTGGCGCGTCTGCTCGCGTAGAACCCAGCGGGCCCTGGTCGCCGTTTCGGGAGGTGCTCGTCGGGCCAGGCGACTACAATGGCAACCCGCTTTGGGTTTCACTGCCGGGACCGCCCCACTTCGACTTCAAGACGGGCACGAGCAACGTCACGATATTTGAAGCTGATCCCAATGCGGTGCCGCCGACGATTTCGATGAAGTTCATCGCTTCGGATGGAGCGACGTTGCACACCCAAACGCTCACTTATTGAACGGCCTACATAACTGCATCACGAAGCATGTAGGACAATGTGTGCGTGAACTTGGCCCCGCCCTGGGCCGACCCTCTACGATCCTGTCGTAGGAGGATTTCCCCCATGATTCGGCGACAAGGGCTCAGAGGACGAACCGATTTTAAGGTCATTCAGCGGGAAGGCAAACGCGTCTCGCTGTGTCGAGGCATCGAGGTTTCCGCGTCGGGCATCGTTGTGGACCGCGGGCGCCCCATCGCTTCCCGGGATCAGTCACTGATCCAGCGATTCGAGTTGCGCCTACCCGAGCGGCTGCGCGCGCTGGTCGCGGTGGCCCGGCCGGTTTGGGCCCGGGGCAGCCAGCAGGCGTTTCGCATCGTGCGGATGAGCGACTCGGATCGACTCACCCTTGCCGAGCACCTGGATTGGCTGAACGTGCGCGGCGTGGCGCTGGGCTGAGGAACCAAGAGATGAATCACAAACTTCTTTCGATGCTGCCACTTCTGCGCCTCGCGCTCTTTTCGCCGCTCGTTGCCGGCTGCGTCGTGCCGCAGACTCGGTACGAAGAGGCCCGTTCCGCCATCTCCGTCGAGCAAGAAGCCCACCGCCGGACGCTGGAGGAGCTGTCTACAATCTCCAACAAGCTGGCGGCGGCGGAGCAAGCCGTTGCGGAGCGCGAGAGGCGCCTGGAAGAGCGCGACAAGAACATCTCCGAGGCGCGCTTTAGTGCCAGCGTCGCCGAGCAGGACAAGTCGACGGCAACGGAGCTGGTGGAACAACTGCGCGGAGAGCTAGCGCGGGTGGCCCAGCACCTGAAAGCGTTTTCCGACGAAAAGCAGCGTCTGTCCGACGCCCTTGCCGCGGCCCAAAGCCGCGCTGAGCGCCTGGCCGAAGCCGAAAAGACGGTGGCGGCACGTGCTGAGCTGGTTCGGGATCTGAGCATCCTTTTGCACCAACCGATTGCTCTGGGCAGCATCGAGCTTGGCTCACGGGACGGGCGCGTCGAGCTGCTGATCCCGAAAGATGAGCTTGGGGAAAAGCCCGGGGCTGCGGCGAATCAAGCGCTGGCGGCGCTGGTTCGCTTGGCGCAGCTCAAGAAGTCACTTCGCTTCGAGCTCGCGGACGCCACTGCCATCGTCCCGCCGCCGGCAGCCTTGCCCCCGGACAACACCCAAGGCTCGGCGCCTGCCGATGCCTCCGCCAGCGGAGCTGCTGACGCCGCGCCTGCAACGTCGGAGCCGCCCCTGGCGAGTCGCGTCCAAGCGCAGCTGGTCAGTCGTGGCATCGCCGCGGACCGAATCAAGGTTGGCTCCGCGGTGCCCGCCACGAGCGTGGACGGCGTGGCCGTGTTCTTCGACGGCTGAGGCGCAGCGTACGCGCCGAAAAAAGAAAAGGGCTGCTTCCTGTGAAGCAGCCCTTTCTTCGTCGTGCAGCTTGAGTCAGTTGTACCAGGTGCACTTGCCGGCGACGCAGCCGCAGCCCGTGACAGCCGGGGCGGTGCATTCACAAGTGCTGATGCCCCCGCCCAGCGCCGGGTTGTAGCAGAGTTCGCCGCCACAGCCGCCACTGAGGCAGTCCGCGTCGGTGCTGCAAGCGTCGTTCGAGTTCTTCACACACTGGCCACTGGCGGGTGTGCGCGACTCTTTGCACTCCGCCGCGTAGTCCGTGCAGCAATCTTTGAACTTCTCGCACTGGCTATCGCAGTAGCAGCTCTTGTCCGGGCTGGGCGCGCCACAGTTGCCGGCGCAGCTGTTCTGCTTCGGGGGCTCGTTGCATTTGCAAATCTCGCAACCATCGGCCCCGGTTTGGAAACCGAAGGGGCAATACAGCTCACACATCACGGGCGAACAGCTCGGTTTCGGCACGCAGACACCACCACAATCGGCGCCGCCCAGGGCGGGGTCGCAGTTGTCGTCGCCGTCATCCACGCACTCGTAACCCGAGGGGCATTGGATGTTGGCGATGCCGCCGCAGAAGGTCTTGGGCTTGCAGATCCCACCACAATCGGCGCCGCCGTTGTTCGGATCGCAGCTATCGCTGGGATCATCCAGGCAGATCTGCCCCGTGGGGCAGGGGGTCCCGAGTAGGCCGCCACACTGGGTCTTTTGGCACGCGCCGGCGTGCTCGTAGCGATCGAAGATGCAGCCGCTGGTGGACTGCTTGGTTTCGCCTTCGCAGGAGCAATACGGAGTGACAACCGCCGTGCAGAATACGTTCGTGGGTTTGGGTTTGCAGGTGCCTTCCCCGGAGCAGCCGGTTTCCGAGTGGCAGTATTCTCCGCTCTTGCAGTCCGCGGTCGACTTGCAGCTATGGGTCGCGCCTACGCCGCAAGAGGCTTCGGCGTCCACGCAGCAGTCGCCGTACTTCTCGCAGGCCGTGTCGCACCAACACTTGCCCTTGCTCTTGCCACCGCAGTAGTTCTTGCTTCCGTCGATGCACTTGCCGCTGAGGCTATCCGCCTTGCCGATGGTGGTGCGGCGTTCGTCCTGGGCGGTGCCCGGCCCAGGGTCGCTCGGATCCGCGTCCGAGCTCGAGCAGCCAACGAATGCCGCCGCCAGGGTCACGAGGGAAAGTGCAGCAGCCGTCTTGCTGAAGTGTTTCAGGATCGATTGTGCCATGGTCTTCATCCTCCCGAGCTGTAGGGCCATGTAGGTTCGGCACTTACGGTGTCGGATGATGTCACATCTGTCAACGGCCCGGGCGAAGTTGGCGTACTGATGAAATCTTCCAGCGGGAGTGAATCGAGTGCGGTCACTCGAAGCGTTCGATGCGCGCCAGAGCCCGCCCGCCATCGACCCGGATTTCTTCACCCGTGACGTACTTTGCGGAGGCGAGATAGACCACGGCGTCGGCAACGTCTTGTGCGCTGCCGACCCGGGCGAGGGGCACGCCGCGCACGAGCCGCTGCGTGTGTTCTGGTGCCATGTCTTCCGGCGGCAAGACGGTGCCCGGGGCCACCGCGTTCACGCGCACCTGCGGGGCAAGCTCCAGCGCTAGGGTCTTCATCAGCTGTTGCAAACCACCCTTGGCGACGACGTAGGGCAAGTAGTTTCTAAAGGGCACGGAGGCGCTCGAACACGTCACGAAGACGATCGCCCCGCGTGCGGCGCGCAGAGCCGAAGTTGCTGCCTTGGAAAGCCAGAGCGCACTCGATAAGTTCAGCTCGATGGCGCTGTTCCAACTGGCTTCGTCGACACTGTCATAGGGCGTGCGCACAAACTCGGCCGCGTTGACCACGAGCAGCTCGAGTCCACCGAGCCGCGCCTCCGCAGCTCGGACGAGCTGGGCGCAGGCGTCGGGCACACGCAGATCTGCGGCGAATGCATGCGCATGACGACCCAGAGCTTGGATTTCCCCGGCGGCAGCCTCGGCGGCGTCCGCGCTGAGGTGGTAGTGCAAGGCCACGTCGTAGCCGGCGGCTCCAAGGGCCAGCGCGATGGCCCGGCCCACGCGGACGCCAGCCCCAGTCACCAGCGCTCGGCGCGGCGTGGTCACAGTGAAAAGGAGACTTTGGCGGGCCAGCTGCCTGGCTTTGGGTAGCTGGCGGACTTGAGGACTTGGACCAGGCAGTCGCTTGCGGCTTCCCCGCGCTCGTCGGGGGGAGCAATGCCCACGGACAGTGGGGAACCCTGCGTGGTGACGTACATCGTCACCTCATAGCTTCCCCCAGCGCCCTGTTTGCACTTTGCGATCTGCGAGCCAACCGACGAGATCGTTTCTTCTACTTTGTCGCTCGACCACTGCTCCGCGGGTCGCACGTCGTTGGGTGGGTCGAAGTCGAAGCTGTTGCGCGCGAGCCCTGTCTTGCCGCCAACAGGCGCGGGCCAGTCCTTGCCACGCAGCACGTCCAGCATACAGCGTTCGGTTTCGCGGTCCCCCAGGGAGGTGCGTTCGAGATGTGCGTGGGACACTCGACCGTTCTGATCGACCTTGATGAAGAACGCGACGCCCCCGCCGATGAATTCCACGCGCTTCGCCCCGGCCCGAAGACAGCCTTGCAAGTCGCGCATGCTGCTCTCGAAGACCTTTGTGACCTTGTCGGCGTCTAGGGCGCCAATCTCTGCGCTCACGTCCAGCGGCGCCGGGTCGCGGTGATCGTTATCGCGGTCGTTCTCAGCCACCGGAGCTTTGGGCTGCGGGGCGTCACCGCCGCAGCCGTATCCGGAAAGAACCACGGAAAGTAGGGCAAAAGGGAACAGAGTTCGCATTCTGCTCATGGCTAGCGCGGGCGGAAGACTGCGACAAGCGCTCGGGCCCGACGACGCGCGATGATCCGAGAGATGCCTCAGACCAGGCCCCATTTCCGGCGCATCCGCTGCTCCACGCTTCCGAGCAAGACGCTGTCAAAGAGGAGGCCCAAGACGACGATGGCCACCATGCCCGCCATGACCCGGGCCATGTCGTTCAGCTCCCGCCCCACGTGCATGACCTGCCCCAGTCCGCCCGCCACAAAGAGCAACTCGCCGGCCATCAGCGCACGCCAAGCGTAGCTCCAACCAATGCGCAGTCCGGTGAGCGTGCCAGGTAGCGCTGCAGGAACCAACACACGCCACCACAGCCGCACGCCCCGCAGCCCCATATTCGTTGCGGCCCGGATCCAGAGCTTCGGGATGCCGAGGACTGCGTCTCGCACGCTGAGGGCGACGGTGCCCAAGGTGGCCAGGACGACGACGAAGAGAATTGCCTTCTCGTTCAACCCGAACCAGATGAGCGCCAGCGGCATCCAGCAGATGCTTGGCAGCGGCTGCAAGCCGGCGACGATAGTGCCCAGCAGATGCTCGACGGTTTTGGAGCGACCCATGGCGACACCGAGGCACACCCCGGCCGCGCTCGAAACACCGTAACCGAGAGCGAGTCGACGCAGACTCACCAAGATGCCGTCGACGAGGGTTCCGTCGGCGAATCCGCTTTGCATCGACGCCAGCACTGCACCGGGTCCCGGTAAGACATGGGGCGGCAGCGGGCCGAACCACGCCACGAGTTGCCAGATCGTGAGCACGCCGAACAAGGCCGCGGCGCGGGTCAGGGTCGGTCGCGTCATGGGGTCACCACAAGACCGTCGAGGCTGCCTTCCGGCAGGAAGCGTTCGGCGCGCGCGTCCTTTGCCAGGCGCGGAAGCGTGTCCGGCATCAGGTCGCTGGTCAGCTGGATCCGCGCCCAGGCGGCCTCCCCGATGGCCCTGGGAATCACCCGGCCCGCGCGGTCCTTCATGGCCGAGAGCGAAAGCGAAAGGGCCGCGTCCGAGTTGTTGCGCGCGAACACGACTTCTTGTCGGTGCGCTTCTAGAAATGCCCGCACGCGCTGTGGGTGCGCGTCCAGGTAGGCTTTGCGCACCGCGACCAGCGTTGCCGGATATGCGCCGTTCGGCCACTCATCTTTTTCGTCGACGAACACGCGCGTGCCCGCTATCGCGAGCAACTGCGCCGCGACGGGTTCGCTGACCCAAGCGCCGTCGATTTCGCCTTGCGAGAATAGAGAGAGGATGAACGGTGTGGATAGAGGCAGTACTTCCACGTTGCCGCCATCGAGCGCCGAGCGCAGTCCGTGTTTTCGGAGATACCGCCGCAGCGCGATGTCTTGGGTGCTGGCTATCTGCGGCGTCGCGATGCGTTTGAGGGCCAGGTCCTTGGGCGACGCGATGCCTGCGGCGTCGCGCACGACCAGTGCGGCGCCCCCCGCTGCCGCGCCCGCGATGATGCGCACGGCCCCGCGGGAGCGCATGAAGCCGTTGATGGCGGGGTTGGGCCCGAGATACGCAACGTCGATCTCCCGGGCAAACATCGCCTCCATCGCGGCGTTGCCGAACTCGAAGGCGTGGGCGGACAGCTGCACGTCCCCAAGGGCGCGTTCGAAGCGGCCACTCTCAACGCCTGTGAGTGCCGGCGCGTGGGTCAGCCGAGGAAAGTATCCCAGGCGCAGCGCGGTGCTTTCGTCCTCCCGGGGAGGCGAACAAGCGAGGCACAGGGAGGCGAGAAAGAGCGCCAAACAAAGACGCATCGGATATATGCGTATATAGAGCCTATCCACGCGAAGTCAAACGGGATTATTCCGCAGGGGTATTCCTGCGCAC
Organism: uncultured Polyangiaceae bacterium; assembly: GCA_965369205.1. Lineage (GTDB taxonomy): Bacteria > Myxococcota_A > Polyangia > Polyangiales > Polyangiaceae > JACKEA01. The sequence continues at coordinate 8,284 of CBDUPW010000296.1, forward strand.
TCCCTGCGGGTGGCCGGTTCGCTCCCGGCCCGTGCGTCCGCCAGCCCGCTAAGGAGCCGCCGCGCTGCCAGGGCGCATTCTCAAATCAGCTCGCAGGCTCCGTCGATGGTTTCCAGTGCGGCTCTCAATCCGGGTTTGGGTTGCACGCCGACGGCGACTTTGGCGGCGCGCAGCAGATCGATGTCGAACTCGCTGTCTCCGAAGCTGGCCAGCCACGGCCCCCCTTTGGCGAGGGGTGTTCCCAATCGGCGCTTGTCGGGTCCGTAGGGGACGGCCCCGTCCATTTGGGCTTGGATCACGCCCGCTTCCACCCGTGCCCGCGCGCCCACGATGTCTTCGGGGGCAAACCCTAGAGGTGCGGCCGCCTGCTCCAAGACCAACTGCGGCGACGCGCTGACGATGACGCAGCGGCAGCCGTTGGCTCTTGCCCAATCCAGCACGACAACCAATGCAGCGCTGTAGCGTCCGACCAGAGGAAGATGGCCGGCTGAGACGGAGTGCAGTCGGTCCTTGGCGAAGGCCGCAACGGCGCTCGGCGTGTGGCCGGCGTAGCACCAGGTCATCACTTCGCATACGCGGCGTTCGTCAAAGCGGCCGGCCCGATAGGCCTCAAAGAGTGTCAGGCACAGCTGCGACGTGTCGCCGGCAGTGCTGAGGCCAGCGCTCTCTGCTTCCCGCCGCAGGGCGCCCTCGAGCTCCGGTTTGAGGAAACCACTCTGCAACGCGGCGACGAAGACGTCTTCGCCGGCGTCTCCCCGCCACAGGGTCCCGTCCGCGTCGCAGGCCAGTAGTCCGGGTGGGCCCAGCTGTTCTAGCTCGGCGATCAGG
>CBDUPW010000297.1:0-9032 GCA_965369205.1 uncultured Polyangiaceae bacterium
CGGGACGAGCCCAAGCTTTTCGCCGCACTCTTGGACGCGTTGGAATCTGCCGAGGATCCAGACGCCGTGCAGCTAGGTGACGTCCTGGCGCGCTTCCGGGACTCGGCCGAACCGCTCCAGAGCGGTTCGGGTCGCACGGTGCAGGTGCATCTGCACGGGGGCTGCCGGCTGTCTTGTCCGGTCTGCGATTGCCACGACACAGCGGGGCGTGCGCTTCCGGAAGTGGCTCTTGGCGCCGGGGGAGACCGCGCGGTCCTCCGCGGCAACACCGAACCCGGTGATGAACTGCTGGCGGCGATCGAGCTGGCGCGAAAGCGCGGCTTCTCTCAGATCGTGGTGCGCACACCGGCGATCACGTACGCCGAGCCGGAAAGCGCCCCGTGGTTGGCGCAAGCAGGCGTGGACCGCGTGGTCGTGCCCCTCTTTTCCCATCGCGCGGAAGTGCACGATCGGATCACCGGGCGTCGCGGCAGTCTGGCGCGCTCTCTTGCCGGCATGCGCGCCCTGGAACGCTCCGGAGTTGGCCTAGAAGTCGAAGTGCCGCTGCTCTCGCCAACCCTGCCGCATTTAGCGCCACTATTCGACCTGCTGGAGCGTGCGGTTTCCAGAATCCACTGCGTGCACTTCTTCATGCCCGAAAGCCAGCGGGCGGCCGGGCTGTTGCCGCGAATGGATCAGGTCGCCCAACACCTGCCGCCGTTGCTTCGACGCCTACGCAACTCGGAAGTCCAGATCGCCATCGTGCCTTCCTCCGGCATTCCGCTGTGCGCGGTGCGCGACGAGCCCGAGTTGACCGAGTGGTTTGCGCCGCAGCCGGAAATGGCGTCGCCGCAGGCTGTCTGCACCACCTGTGCACAGCGGCCGCGATGCGCGGGGCCGCCTGCGCACTACCGAGCGAGATACGGTCAGGCGGGCCTTGAGCCCTTCGCGGCGATCCCTCCAAAGACCCGCAAGCGGCTGCGCGCTCGCAGCGCACGGCTAGGCGGCGCTGTGGAGCTGATGGTCTTGCGCCCCACGGTGCACTGCAACCAGGACTGCGTCTTTTGTAGTGCCAATCAGACTAGCAAGAACGCCTACGAGGATCCCCGCAAGATCTTGAAAGCGATCGTGCGGGCGGCTGCGCGTGGAGTGCCCCACCTATCCTTCAGTGGGGGCGAGCCGACCTTGGCCAAAGAGCTTCCAGACTACGTGCGGGCGGCACGGCGCCTCGGGATCCCCAAAGTCGAGATCGTCACCAATGGCGTGCTCTTGGATCGGCCGGGCAAAGTGCAGCAGCTCATCGACGCTGGCTTGACTCACGCGTTTGTGTCCCTGCACGCAACTGCTGAAGCCGGATCACGGCTCCTCACGCAGAAGGACGGCGACTTCGAGCGCACCTGCGCGGCGATTGTCGAACTATCCGCGGGTGGTGTCCGCACCGCCGTCAATCACGTCATCACCGCGCGGAACATGCATGACTTGGAGCGCTTCGTGCGCATGGTGCACGAACGCTTCGGGCCAAGCGTGATGACGTCTTTCGCGTTTCTGACGCCGGAGTACCGGGCATTGGACGACTTGACGCTATTGCCGCGCTATCAAGACGTGCGGCCACACCTGCGTCGCGCTGTTCATCGAGCGGTGCAACTCGGTCAGCCAGTCAGCATCGGTTCGCGACAAGGCATCCCGCCATGCCAACTCGGCGAGGTGACGGCATGGTCGGACGTGCTGTGGATCCAGAACGCCGCATTGAGCGAAGACCTCGAGCACAAAGTGCGTGGTCCGGACTGCGACGCGTGTCGCTTCAGCGACGTGTGCACCGGGGTGTGGCACCCGTATGCTGAACGCTACGGTGTTTCGGAGCTCTCGCCGGTGGCGGGACCGAAGCTAAGCGCGGAGGCAGCGCAGCACATCACGCGCGCTCTCGAACCGTTGCCCTTTGGAGTGCCGCGCAGCTTCGAGGACGTTCCAGACGAACTGCGCGTGCCCGAGCTGGAGCGCGAGGGCGCGGAGCTGCTGCAGCGCCCCGAAAGCGTCGCGCCTTCGCCGCCACGGCGCCTGCCCATGCTGAAAGACAGCGAGCAGCGGCCGCTGCGCCTTGGCGTCGTTGGCGTCGGCAGTCGCGCCCGCGCGGTTGTTCGTGCTGCCTCCGAAGTGACGGAGCTTGCCCTCGATTCGGTAGCGAGTCCGAGCGAAAGACGGCCCACGGAGTTCGGCCACATCGCTACGTATCGTGATCTCGGGACGCTCTTAGATGAGCGACGGCCCGATGCCGTATTTTTGGCGACTCCTACGGCCACCCACGCAGCCCTCGCACGCGAGTGCTTGCAGCGCGGCGTGCCGTTATTGGTGGAAAAGCCTCTGGCCAGCGGTCCGATACAAGCGCGGGCGCTGGCTGCGGCTGCGCAGGAGTCGGGGGTCGTGGCCATGGCCGCGCACCAGCTCGCGCTCCTGCCCGGAATCGCCGCGTTGGCGTCCGCGCCGGGCAGCCACCTGTTCGTGCGATGGCAGATGCGATCGACATCGCCGGATGCCCCGCGCCGCTGGCAGCGACAGTCGCTGCTGCAGCAGCTGCACCACGGTATGGAAGTCGTGATTCAGGTCTTCGGCGATCGGCCGCTTTTGGTAGACCAGGTGCAGTTTTCAGGGGCAGGGCGGCCAGAGAAGATCCGCGCGCGGCTCGTCCTGGGAGACAACGTTGCGGATCTCAACTTCGACTACACAGCGGGGCAAGACGAGCTGGAGGTGTCTCGCGGCCAAAGCCGCGTGATGCGAAGCTCGACCGGGGTCGCGGTGGTCCAAGGGGAACGTGTGGAGCGTCACCGCGGGAGCGATCGCGCTGGCGTGTTGCGGGCGTTTGCACAGTCCGTTCGCTCTGGAACGTCCCGCGTGCCCCTCACCTACGCGGCCGCCACATTGGAGGCCACGCGCGCTTTGCTCGACGCCTTGGAGCGCCAGGGTGCGCCGTTGCGTGCCGCCAGCGACCCTCGTCGCGTTGCGAGCCGCGGATTTCGCGAAGCGCCCTGAAGCCCCAGCGTGGCGTGTTCCCGGGCGCTACGGGCCTGCCAAGCCAAAGCCGAACATGGCCGCGAAGAATCCGAAGTAGGCCAGCCAAAATAAGAGCATTAAGGTAGCGATCACCCCACCGGTGATCATGCCGGCGAGCGCCATGCCTTCGCCACCCACGGTCTGCGGGTTTTCCCTGGCCAGCCGCCGTGCTCGGGCCCCGAGCCAGATCGCAACGAAGCCGATGGGGAAACAAGACCAGGCCATCAAGCCACAGACCAGAGCGGCAATGGCCTCGCCGGAAGGTTGTGGTGTGCGCGGCAGCATGGGCTGCCCGTAGCTGCCCACGGGCGGAGGCGTGAACGCCTGGTAGCCGCCTGGAGGGGCTGGTGGGGGTTGCTGGTAGGGCGGCGGCTGCATCGGCAGCCGTAGCCTAGCAAATGTTGTGATAGCCCGTCAGTTGACGACTGCGAGACGCAGGTAGGGTGTTGGTCGAGCTGGTTCGACGCGCTCGAAGGAGTCAGGTCGGGCGGCGTGCCACGCGCTGCGAAACTGCTCCGGGATGTCGTTCTCGAGGAACGCCCCGGGCTCGACGAAATGATAGACATCGGCCAGAGTGCGCACGTCCGTGGCGTTCAGGCGCCGCTGTACGTGCCAGGGTCGCAGGTCTTCTGGATGCTCCAGGCCTGCAGCCGCAAGGATCTCCGCAAACGCATGCAGCGTGTTCCGATGGAAGTTGGCTACGCGACTTGCCTTATCCGTCACGCTCAAGCCTTTGATCAACGCTGAGCGACCGCCGATGCTGATGCGCGGGGAGTGATCCGTGGGCGTGCGCGCCAACATGCTGTGGTTGATCCATTCGTAGCCCACGGCGTAGACGTCCCGCTCGGTGCCGAAGGGCACCGTGTCCGTGACGTTCTTGGCGCGTTGGTAGACGAGGGAGCGCAGCTCACGGGAAAAGGGAGTGCCGTCGGTATTGGACTCGACGAAGTACTGATTGATCTCCGGACGGATGGCCTCGAGCAGGTAGCGCCCGTGGCCAATCACCGGGAAGTTGCGACGGATCGCCTGGGCGGTTTGGCGCATGTCCGCCACGCCCACGAAAATGATTGGCGCGAGCAGTACAAATCCGAAGAGTGCCGGTGGCCAAGCGATGCCCCAGAGGATGAGCCCAGCGGTGAGAGTGACTGCCAAAAACACGAACGCGCGACGTGGGTCCAAAAGGGTTGCCTCGCCCTAGGGAACGGCTGGGAAGGCCCGCCCTTGAGCGCCATCAAGTTTCCCGGCGATTTCTCCGCGGACGCTTCGCGGCCATCGCGCCCTGGCCGGCGCAGGGGGCAATCCGGGCCTGCGTGTTTCGAGGCTCATCCGCTGCCTCCTGTGCGACGTGCGACACGATCAGCCGCTGGCGCGGCGTCAAGCATTCAACGTGGTCTGCGCCGGCGCGGCGGATGGCGTGCGCCGGCGCAGGGGCCATTCAGTGCGTGAGCTTCCACAGTGAAGCCAGCAGACGATCGAGTTGCGCTAGCGCAGCTTCGGCGTCACCGTCGCGCAGGTAGCCCCAGCCCACCGCGGCGAGCAGACCCACCCGCACTTCGCCCGCGCTGCCGGCGGCGGTCTGATAGCGGCTGCGGCGATTGCCGGGGTCGGAGTAAGCGCCTTCGCCTAAGTTGAGAACGAAGCTATTGGTGGCGTCCCTCAGCTGTTGCGCCAGCTTCCGGTCGTGCCGCTGGACACGGCGGACCAGCGGCACGATGGCGCGCTGGGCAGTGAGGGCAAGGTCGAGAGTACGGAACTGCATTGTGATTCTCCTTCTGCCCGCGGCGGCGGGTCACCGACCCGCCCGCCGTCGCGGGCCGAAGTCACGACTCGCCAGCTCCTCGCCCACCCGCCCAGTGTGCATGCGAGCGCAGTGCCAGGCCCCCGGCCTGGCACGAGCACCGCCAGCGAGTTCACCGGTTCGACCTCACGCCGCCACAGCCACAGTCCCCGACACCAACACTGCCGCCGTCGCAGCCCCCGCCACGACCACCAACACTGTCACCGTCGCAGCCCCCGCCACGACCACCGACCCCGGCACTGTCGCCGCCGCAGCTGTCGCAGCCCGCTCAGGGGCAGGAGAAGCCCAGCTGCGGCGCGGACTGACTGAGGGCAGTCAGCAGCCCCGAACACGCGGAAGTCGGCGCGTTCCGAAAGGTGTCACAGGTCTGCATCAAGCTCGAGTTGGGCGACGTGGCCGACAGCATTTTCAGGCAGCAGTCAGCGGCTTGATCGCAGAGTGGACCTCCTGTGGCGCCAGGCGGTCCAGAGGGATTGCCCCATAGCGGGGGCGGGCCGACGTCTTCCTCGTCCTCGAAGTCAGCCTCTTCTTCATCCAGGGCCACCGCGGGTTCTGGGCCTTCGTTGCTGCTTGGCGCTGGAGTGTCGTCGCGGGGCGTCTTCTGTGCGTGCGCTGCCGGGATGACAACGCTGCTCGATTGGACCTTGCCGGGCTGTTGGGAAGTCTGAGAGCACGCCGTCGCCAGCACACAAAGGGCGACGCTGTGAAGACGCAACATGACTAGAAGATGGCTTCGACGCCTGCGGTAACCCCGAAGGTCGTTTCGCTGATGGGCAACCCGCCGACTCGGGCGCGCTGTCCATTGTGGTCGATCGCCTGCGTGGTGTCGAAGGCGTTGCCGGAGGCGTTGCTGGTCGTGCCGCCATGCACAGAGAGCACCACGCCCGCGCGATCCTCGATCACATCGAAAAGAGCTCCGACCGCGGCGGTCCACTCCAGAAACACGCCAGATCGCTCGAAGCTGCGCCAGCGCGGCTCTGTCTCGGGCTCGGGCGCGACGAGGCGACTCCAAGCGACGCCAAGTCCTAGGAACAGCCGGGCACGGTCCTCAATCTGCAGCGTTGGCTCGATGCGACTCCCGATACTGCTCACCGTGACGTTTCCCTGCGATGCCGTGACCGGCGTCAGGGACCCCGGGTCCAGACTCACGCTGTGCTCACCCCGGCTGAAGTAGACGCGAAACCCCAAAAAGCTTGTGAGCTCGGCACGCGCGTGTCCACCCCAGAACACGCCGGGCAGATAGCGGATGTCGTCCTGGCCTGACGGCCGCACCAGCGCGCTCAGATCGAGACCGATGGAGAGCCAGCGGCGCGCGGGAACCACGGGTGCAGACTCGACGGGAGCCGGAAACTGTTCGCCGGCCTTCGGCTCGGGCAGCGGCGCATCTGCCGTGACGTCGTCGTCGCCTTCGGGGAGCCCCTCGGCTTCTTTGCTATCCGTCGACTTGTCGGAGGACTTCCCCGCTTCGTCGCCGTCAGCTTTTGCTTTGGGTTTCGCGTACGCCGTCCCGCCGCTTGCCGTAGCGCAGGCGAGGACCACGAGGACCAGGCAAGCAGCGGCGGACTCTCGCACTAGGTCCTCAGTTCGGCGCCGAGCTCGCTGCGAGCCGCTTTGACGACTTTGTCATGGCGCTGGTCCACTTCCCGATCCGTCAACGTACGCGCCTTGTCGCTATTCTGCGCGGCTAGGGGATCACGGTAGACGATGTGAAACGCCAGTGAACGGTGACCACTGGGGATCGAGCCGCCTCGGAATAGATCGAAAAGCTCGACGGTCTCACAGAGATCTCCAGCGTGCTGCCGAATCACCCGCTCAACCTCCGCCGCGGCCACGTCTTCCTTTACCACGATGGCCAGGTCTCGAGTCACGGCTGGTAGACGCGGGATCGGCTTGAATCGAGGAACGTGTGGCGGCAGTGCTTCCACAGCCGCGAGATCAATTTCGACGATCAAGACCTCTCCCAAAAGATCGAGCGCGTCATTGATGTCGGGATGCAACGGTCCGAATCGTCCGACCGGTGAATCGCCAACGAATACGAGACCCGCGCCTCGGGGGTGCAAATGTGCCACATCCGCGGCACCTGCGGCGCCCGTGACCCGCACGTCGCGCCCGCAAAGTCGACCCAGCAGCTCCACGCAAAGGCCCTTGGCGTCCCATACGTCGACGTTCTGTGGTTTGCCCATGTAGCTGGGGCGCGGGCCGCTCAGCACGGCGGCGAAGCTGGGGCGCTCCTCGGGAAGTACCGCCAGATCCGCAGTCACTCGCGGCCGTGCAGCCATGGCTGCCGCCCCGCCGGTTTCGGGAGTCGGCGCCAGGAAACGCGCACCCACGTTGAAGAGTCGGATCGCGCGTTCGCCGTGCCGCTGTGCGCGGGCCGCGGCGTCGAGCAGGCCCGGCAGCAGACTCGTGCGCAGCACATTTCGGTCTTCGCTCAGGGGGTTCTGCAGTCGGATCACGCTCTTCGGCGCTCGCACCGCTGCGAGCTCCTTGTCAGACACGAAGGTGTAGGTGACGGCTTCAGAGAGCCCCAGGCTCGCCGCAATGTCGCCAACCGTTCGATTCAGTTTGCCCGTCGTGCGCGGCTCCTGGGGTGCTACCGCAGGAAGCAGCGTGGGGATCTGGTCCAAGCCGCGGACTCGGGCGACTTCTTCGATCAAGTCGACCTCTCGAGAAACGTCGGGTCTCCAGCTGGCGCCGGCGAATTCAGCTGAGTCTGCTGCGGCGCTGAGCTTCTGGAATCCGAGACGCTCCAGCAAGTCCGTGGCTTCATCGAAGGGCACATCGACGCCGAGCAGTGCGTTCATGCGCTGTTGGCGCAGCCGAACCTTCGGCAGCTCGATAGCCGCACCGGTTGCAAGGGTGTGCCCTGGCACGACGATCCCACCGGCAAGTTCGGCCACGAGGGACTTGGCGTGCTCCAGCACCAACGCGACCGCACCGTGATCCACGCCGCGCTCGAAGCGGAAGCTCGATTCAGTCGACAACCCATGCCGCCGCGCGCTTCGCCGGATCCCCGTCGGCTGGAAATACGCGCATTCGATCAGGACGCGTTGGGTGTCGCTTTTGATCTCACTGTCTAAGCCGCCCATCACCCCGGCGAGGGCGCTTGCCGCGTTGGCGTCGGCGATGACCAGGTCGTCATCGGTCAGAACGTGCTTCTCTCCGTCAAGGGTTGTGAAGGCTTCTGCTGGCGTTGCCCGTCGTACGATGATCTTGGAGTCGCGAACGCGGTCAAGGTCGAAGGCGTGCAATGGCTGACCGAACTGCAGCAGCAGCAGGTTGGTGATGTCCACGATGTTGGAAATCGGTCGCACGCCCAACACCGAAAGACGCCAACGTAGCCATTCTGGCGAGGGGCCGACCTGCGCGCCGAGCACCACGCCTGCCCCGTAGATGGGACAGCGCTCCGGATCTTGGTTGTCGACCGTCACCAAGTCCGCCAGTTTCTCCTTGGCGTGTTCCCTTGGCGCGCGCGGCTGCGGCAGCGAGAACGGCAAGCTCAGCAGAGCTGCGAGCTCCCTTGCCACACCGACGTGCCCGAGCGCGTCGGGGCGATTCGGCGTGACGCCTAACTCCAGTAGTGTGTCTCGTGCCGCCGGCAGCGCCTCGAATAGCGGCGTCCCGGTCGCAAACCGGCCCGGTGCGAACACCAAGATGCCGTCGGATTCGTCGGCGAGGCCTAGCTCCGCCTCGGACAGCAGCATGCCTTCACTGAGCACGCCGCCCAGCTTGCGTGCGGTGAGTTCACCTACACCGGGCAGCACTGTGCCTAGAGGTGCGAGCACCACCTGCCCGCCGGGCTGTGGCACGTTGCTTGCGCCGCAAACAACGGTGAGCTCAGCGCCCCCAGGATCGACGGTGACGAGCTGTAGATTGGAACGCTTGGGATGCCCTTGGACCTGCTTAACCTCGGCGATTCGCGCGGGTTCGGCCCCCGCACCGATTTCGATCACCGCCTCCACCTCCAGGCCAGCCTGCGTCAGGCGCTCGGCAATTTCCGTGTGGGAGGCGACGAGGCCCGGGAGCAGTTCTTTGATCCAAGAGAGTGAAACGCGCATGGCTGACCCGGCGCTTTTACCATGGGAAATTGGCGCCGCGTGCGCCCTGTATCGGGCCGCACAAAAGCCCTATACTTTTGGTTGAATGGCGGACCCACTGCGCGCGATCTTGGTTTCGGCCACGGCGCTGCTCCTCGCAGTTGCGTGCGGCG
>CBDUPW010000298.1:0-9013 GCA_965369205.1 uncultured Polyangiaceae bacterium
CCGGTAGGTTCGGTTTGTCATGCAGGCCGCTTCTGCTTCCGCTGATGCCGACGAATGGCCCGCGCCGCCCATCCGCCTCCGGACCGTGGTCGTGCTCGCGATCATCGGATTCGGTATTTGGTGGAGTGCGCCCCGGGCAAGTGCTGCCTGGGCGCTGCATTCCAAAGCAACCGCTCTCGCGGACTACGCACTGTGCATGGTCGGCCCAACCGGGCCGCCGCTGCTTCGGGACAATCCTGCGGAGTTCCACAAGCTGGTGCGACGGCGGGTGATTGCTGCCCAGGCCGATGATCGCCCGTTTGAGGAATGTGCCCGCGCGGCCTCGGACGTGACGGGATCCGTCGAGATCGAACGCGCGCATCGCGCTCTGGCATGGAGCTTCGCTGAGTATGGTGCCTTCGATCGCGCAGGCAATCCGCGGCGTGGAGACCTTTCCGTTGCGTCCCTCACGGTGACCACGCGCCCCGTTTCCGAACTGGCGAAGAAGGCTTGGCCCTTCGTACGAACGGGCTACACCAAGCTGGTGCGTCCTAGCCTCAAGGCTCGGGAAGCGGTGCATCCTGTGGACTTGCCCGTGCCGAGCGTGGGGCGCGGACTGGCCGCGTGGCGCGCATGGTATCGGAGCGTTGGGATGCGTGGCGACGCATTCGTCGTCGCCGTCGGTGAGGGGGCCAACCTCAGCGCATACCAATCCGCGGACGGCGGGAAGAACTTTTCACTCGCGCCCCTGTCGCACACGTCCGGGTTTGCTGGGCGCTGTGGCAGCGGCGAGAATTGGTTTCGTTTTGCCCTCAGCGAAGGTGGCGACAACATCAACGTCATCTCTGGGGGACCCGAAGGAGAGACGGCGCCCGTCGCCTTGGCCAGGGCGCAGGCCGAGGTATTTTCCTCCGCTTGCGACGACACCACCCTGGTGGCGGGCTTGAAGGCCAAGGGAAAGAGCGATGTGGCGGTGCGCATCTGCAAGCACCGCGGCGGCTGCGCCCCCCTTGAATTGCCCGCATTTCCCGGGGTAGGGGTCCGCCCACGCTTCCCCTTAGATATTGCTCGAGTCGACGGGGTGACCGTGGTGGCCGTGGTGATGCAAGGCATCGTGCGCGTGACCTCGTCTCGGGATGACGGGCGCAGCTGGACGCCCTACGTCGTGTCCTTCGATGCGGCGGCGCATCCGGAAGTGCGTACTGAAGTGACCGTTCCCGGGCGATTGCTGGCCCTCGGCAAGCGTGTCCTGCTCTACGGCGGGGGCGAGAAACCCGGGCAAACCTACCCGGTCTTGTTCTCCGACGACTACGGCGCGAGCTGGCGTTCGAACTGAGCGACCAAGTCAAAATCGGCATTCTGAGATACTGTCGCTCATGTTCGCGTACGAACGCCTGGTGCGTTTTCACGAGACGGATGCCGCCGGCCTGGTCTTCTTTCCGTGCTTCTTCGGCTACGCCCACGAGGCGATGGAGCAACTATTTGGCGACGTGCCTGGGGGCTACGCGGGCATGATCATGCAGCGTCGGGTTGGCTTGCCGGCGGTGCAAGTGGACGCGACCTTCGCTTCGCCGTTGCGCTACGGCGACACTGCGCGGATCGAAGTGCACGTCAGCCGACTGGGCAATCGAAGTTTTGAGCTCACATTCGAGTTCATTCGAACTAGCGATGGTATGCACTGCGCCACCCTGCACCACACCGTGGTGGCCACGGACCTCGCCGCGGTGACCAGCATGGACATGCCCGAAGACATACGCCGGGTCGTGCAGGCGCATTTGGGCGCTGGCCCCGACTCAATCTGACTCAGGGAGTCGTACGGCGATGCGCGCCAGCGCGCGGCGCACCCAGCTCGGATGTGCACCGCCGATGCCGTGCACCGGATCTGATTCGGCAGCTAGGACGGTGAGCGCGCGCACCTGAGTGCGTGCGTGGTCGGCCGCGCTGCTTTGGTCCGTGCGTTCGTAGAGCACCAACAAGCGGCGCCAACTCACCAGCGCTGCCGCCCAACCCTGTCGGGCGACGTGCCAGCCCGCGAGTTGCAGCAGCCGCGGAGCGTCGCCGGGGGCCACGGCAAGGGACGCCTCCATGTCGGTCACCGCCCCGTCCATATTTCCCCGGCGGTAGCGCAAACGTGCGCGCGCCGCATAGGCGTCCGCACTGGCGGTGGGCAGCCCGAGGGCGAGGGCAAACACTCGTTCGGCTTCGCCCGGATCCCCCAAAGCGGCGCGGAGCTCGCCGAGTCCCAGAAACGCGGGACCGTAGCTGGGGTCCATGCGCACTGCCTCGGTGTACAAGCGCAGCGCGTCGCCGCCGTCGCCCCGCGCTCGCGCCCGGGCAGCACGATCGCTGAGCTCACGGGCGGCCCGGGTTGCCCAACTCTCGGGGCGTTTCGCCGGGGCGACCGCGGGAGGCGAGGGGACGGAAGGGGGCGACGGCGCGGCTGAGGCAGGCGGCGAGGCAGTCGCTACCGGCTTCGGCGCAGGCGGCGCTGCGTCAAAGCGCGCGGTCGGGGGCGATGCAGCAGCAGGCGCTGCCATGGCGGCTGTTGCCGACAGGATCGCAGCGCCAATCCATCTCGCACATGGCTCGAAAAACAACTGGATCTAGGCTAGCACGGCCGTGGCAGCCTCGCCGCAGACCTGCGTCCCAAGGGCCACGCCGCCGGGCAAATCATGGGCATTTCGTAGGGGTTGCAGCCTCGGCACGGCCATTGCTGACTGCGCCCCAAATGCCCAGTCGAACTTACCGTGGTCACCGCGTTTCTCGCAAAGCTGCTCGGCGGCTGCGTTGGCTCTCGCTCTGCCTGATGCTCCTGACTGCCGCTTGTGTGCAGGGCGGGGCCGCCATGCCCGCGGTGAGCCCGAGCGGCACCCTGGGGCTGGGCGCCCCGGGCGCGGAAGATGGCCAGCCCGATGGACCGTTCCGAGTGGTCTTCGCCGGCCCCAAGGGCAACGCTTCGAGCACGGCCGAGCTGAGCGTGGTCTTCAGTCGACCGCTGAGGGAGCTGTCGTTGGCCGGCAAAGAGGCCCCGCCGCCAATCACCCTGAGCCCGAACCTCGCCGGGCGCTGGCAATGGGTCGGCACTCACGCGCTCGTATTCGTGCCCGCGGGTGGGCCGCTGCCCGGTGCAACCAAGATTTCCGTCGAGGTGCCTGCGGGCACCCGCGCGCTGGACGGCTCGCGACTTCCCGCGCCCTATCGTTTCTCTTTCGAGACGCCCCGCCCGAAGTTGGTGCGCATGCAGCCCTACGATGGGCAGAAGGGCCTGGAGCCCAAAGCCACGGTGACTCTGCGTTTCAATCAGCCCGTGGACCCGGCGGCGATGTCCAAGTGGGTCAGCTTGCGCAACGTGAGCCGCGACAAGAACGTCGCCGTAGAGCTGCTCCGCCCGGACCCTGCTCGCCCCAAGATCGTGGAGGTGCGACCGAGGGGGCCACTGCCGGTGCACACCAGCTTCGAATTGAAACTTGCCGCCGGTTGGACGGGGGAAGCGGGACCGCTGCCTCAAACCGAAGCCAAGCTCGTGCGTTTCGAGACCTACGGTCCCCTCGCGGTGCAGCGCGTGAGCTGCGATCAAGATACGCCCAACAAACACTGCGCGCCGGGCGGAAGCCTGGGGGTCTCGTTTTCCAATCCGGTGCGCTTCCGGGATGTGAAGCGGCTCTTGCGCGTGACACCGGGACTCAAGCTGCGTTGGGACACGTGGCGCGAAGAGGATGACTTCGTGAGCTACGTGGACGTCAACGGCTCGTTCAAAGCAGGTTCGACGTACACATTGAGCGTCGCCGGAGCGCTGCGCGACAAATACGGTCAGGCGCTCGGCCGCACGCACGCCGAGCGCGTGCGGATCGATGACGTTTGGCCAACGGTAGAGATCGGCGTCAGTGGGGACACCCTGGAAGCCGCGATCGCCCGGCCGATTTCCGTGGGCAGCGTCAACGTGGGTGACTACCAACTCAGCGTCGCCGCGCTCAGCAAGACGCAGACGGCAGACCTGCTTCGGGAGCACAACGCCGAGAAACAACTGCAGCGGCTGAAGCTCATTGCGCCGCCCGCCACGATCAAGCCGAATGCTGGGAAAAATCAGGTGCATCAGCGCCGCGTGGACCCATCCGCGTTGCTCGGAAAGCCCGGCCGCGGCGTCGTGGCTTTGGGCGTTACGTATGTGGAACGGGAGGGGCGCCGGCCGCGCACGCGTCGAGACGTGAGACTGGTCCAAGTCACGGATCTGGCGATGAGTGCCAAGGTCTCGCGCCACGGTTCCCTGGTCTGGGTGACGCGCCTGTCGAATGGCAAACCCGTGCCGGGAGCCCGGGTCGAAGTGTACCGACCCGGCAGCGGCGCTCCCTTGATCAAACAGGCCGACAAGGACGGCATTGCGCGCATCGACGCCCGTGAGCTCGCCCCGAACCTCGCAAGCAACGGCCGGGATGCCCGCGCCGTGTTCATCGCTTCCGAGGGCGAGGACTGGACTGCGCGACCTATCAGCGACTTTCTGGATGCGTGGCGTCTGGACGTGCCTCTGGATCTAAGCGGAGAGCTGCGGGCCTACGGCCTGCTGTTCACGGAGCGTGGCCTGTACCGCCCCGGCGACAGCGTGCAGCTCAAGGGTTTGGTGCGTCGTCATACCCGCACCGGAAACGCGGTTGAGGCGGGACGGAGCCTGACCCTCGTGGTCGAAGACCCCGAAGGCGAGAAGATCACGACGAAGGTAGTGAAAACGACACGCTTCGGCTCCTTCGACGCCAAGATCCGCTTGCCGCGCTCGGCGTCCCTCGGGCGCTATCGGGTCTACAGCCAAGGCCTGGGCGATGGCCAACTGAGCGAGAGCTTCGAAGTCGCTGAGTACCGCCCCGCGGAATTCAAGGTGGGTGTGGAAAGCAACCAGCCGTCCTACGTGCGCGGCGACAAAGCAAACTGGGTCGTGCGTGGCGACTTCCTATTCGGCGCGCCGATGTCCGCGGCCAAGACGCGTTACAACGTCGGCCGGGCGCGCACCTACTTTGCACCGCCGGACTCTGACGGATTTGCGACGGATCCGGGCGCGTACTTCGCCGATGCCGAGGACGCGGACCTGGACCACGCCGTTCTGGAAAGCGCCGAGAAGAAGCTCGATGGCGAGGGGAAGCTGGAGCTAAGCGCGAAGCTCTCGATGGACGGCCAGCGCGGCCCGGAGCTTGTGACTGCCGAAGCGGAGGTCACAGACCTGTCGCGCCAGGCTCAGAGCGGCAGCACCTCAGCGATCGTGCACCCAGCGACCTTCTACGTGGGCATCGAGTACTTGAAGGACTTCTTCGTGCAGGCACCGGGCAAGACTGCGCCGCGCGTCGTTGCCTTCTCACCCAAGGGCAGACGCTTGCCGGGGAAGCGCGTCAGCCTGGAGCTCACGCGCCGGCGTTGGAGCATTGCGCGTCAGGACGTGGGCGGCTCCCGCCTGCATTCCGTGAGCAAGCCCGTGGACACCGTCGTTGCGCGTTGCGAAGTCACCACCGGTGCGGCTCCAATCGGCTGTTCCCTGGACGTGCCCGAGGGCGGTTACTACATCGTTTCCGCCAAATCCAAAGATGAGCGGGGCAACGCGGTGTCTGCGGCGCTGACATTCTACGGGATCGGCAAGGGTGGCATGCACTGGGGGGACGGGGACCAGCGCAAGTTGGATCTGGCGTTGAACAAGAAGGAGTACAAGGTCGGGGAGCGCGCGCGGGTCCTGGTCAAGAACCCGTTCCCGGAAGCCGAGGCGTTGATCACCGTGGAGCGGGCCGGCGTGTACCGGGCGGAGCGGCGTATCTTGCGTGGCGGCACACCGGTGGTGGAGGTGGACGTCAGCGCCGATCTGCTGCCGAACGCTTTCGTTTCGGTGCTCCTGACGCGCGGCCGAACTTCGAAACCCAAGCCGGGCAAGCCGGACGTGGGGGCTCCGGATTTCCGCATTGGCTACGCGGAGATCGCCGTCAACGCTGAAGCGCGTCGGTTGGCTGTCAAAGTCACTCCCTCTGCAACGGAACTCAAACCCGGGGCCAAGGTAGACGTTTCCATCCTGACCACCAACGCCGCGGGCAAGCCCCAAGCTGCAGAGGTGGCGCTCTACGCCGTGGACGAAGGGGTGCTGTCCCTAGTCGGCTACAAGACTCCAGACCCGCTGCCCGTGTTCACGTCGCCACGCGCGCTGCAGGTGGCCACGATTGAGTCCCGGGAAGCATTGGCTCGCCTGGGTCTGGATGATCTGGGCGCCCTCGGGCTCGACAAGGGGCTAGACGGGGGTGGCGGTGGTGAAAGTAGCGGTGCGCGCAAAGACTTTCGCCAGAGCGCGTATTTCAATCCAGCGGTGCATACGGATGCTGCGGGCCGCGCGAAGGTCAGCTTCAAGCTGCCGGATAGCTTGACGACCTACCGGCTGATGGCCGTCGCTGCCACCCTCGACGACCGCTACGGGTTCGGCGAATCCCGCGTCATCACCAGCAAGAAGCTGATGGCGCGTCCCGCTCTGCCGAGGTTCCTGCGAACCGGAGACCAAGCCAGCGCGGGGGTCATCGTGACATCCAAGGGCGCGGCAGACGAAAACGCCACGGTCACGGCGAAGGTCCGCGGCGTGGAAATATCCGGCGAGACGACCAAACGCGTGCAATTGCCGAAGGGGGGCAGCGTCGAGGTTCGTTTTCCTTTGCGCGCTACGCGTGCGGGTAAAGCGACATTTGGCTTCATGGTCCGCGCTGGCGCTGAGCACGATGCTGTGGAAGTTGTGCGCGAAGTCCAAGTGCCCGCGGTCATGGAGTCCGTCGCTTTGTACGGTCAGACCGAAGGCGCTCGTGGGGAAAAGCTGGGCGACCTGTCCGGGATGCGACGGGATGCAGGGGAGCTGCAGCTTTCGGTGGCGTCGACGGCACTCGTCGGTCTGGGCGGCGGCATCGAACAGCTGATCGAGTATCCCTACGGCTGCACCGAGCAACTGTCGTCTCGGCTGCTTCCGCTGTTGCCTTTGGCGGATCTGGCCAAGGACTTTTCCTTGCCGCTACCCAAGAACACCAAGCAAATCGCAGCGAAGACCGTGGCCGAGTTGCTCACCCGCCAGCGTGGCGACGGCGGTTTTGGGTTTTGGCCGGAGTCTCAGGAAAGCTCGCCGTGGGTGAGTGCGTATGCGCTTTGGACCTTGCATCACGCAAAAGTGCGCGGTCATGCGGTGCCGTCGCGGGCGATGAAGCGTGCGCGCGCCTACGTACGCAAGACTTTGGAGCGCCTACAGCTCGAACCCGTATCCCTAACCACGGCAGCGTTCATCGTAGACGTGCTCGCAGAAACCGGCACGCCAGATGTTGGCTTCATGAGCCGCATCTATGCGGAGCGCGACAAGCTCCCGACCTTTGGCAAGGCGCTCCTGCTGCACGCGCTTGCTGTGAGCAAACAGAAGGCCGAGCTTGTCGATCCGCTGCTTAACGAGATCGAGGGCCAACTGCGCATCGAGGCGGATGCGGCCATGGTTTCCGAAAATCTCGGAGACGAGTACGCGGTGCTGATGACATCCCCCGCGCGGTCCAGCGCTATGGCGCTGCGTGCGCTGCTCGCCGCCCGCCCCGCGCACCCCATGGCCAGCGCTCTGGCCAAGGGGCTGCTGCGTGCTCGTCGTGGCGGGACCTGGCGCACCACGCAGGAAGCCGCCTACGCGCTGCTGGCGTTGGACGAGTACCGAAAGGCACAAGAGCAGAGCACGCCGAGTTTCTTGGCTCGGGTGTGGCTCTCCGGCACGCAGCTAGCGTCGTCGCGGTTCGAAGGCCGTAGCGCGGAAGCGCTGCGACATGTGATCCCCGCGGGGCAGATCCCGACGGGGGGTGGCGGCTTGCTCGTGTTCCAGAAAGAGGGTGACGGCAAGCTGTTCTACGAGGCTCGCTTGCGCTACGTGCCCAAGACGCTCCCCTCCCGCGCCCTGGACCGTGGCTTCTTCGTACAGAAGACCCTGCGCGCGGTGACGCCGGAAAGTCTGCCGCAGGCCATGGCCACGCTCTCGGATCGCACGCAGTCTCAGATCCCCGCGGGCTCTCTCGTGCTTGCGGATGTGATCATCGTCACACCAAGCCCCCGTGAACTGGTGGTGATTGACGACCCGCTGCCCGCCGGGCTCGAGGCCGTGGACGCCAATCTCTCCACCACTGCGTCCTGGCTGGCAGTGCCCGGGCAGGGGGGAGAACCGGGCGCTTATAGCGATTCCGACGGCGATTGGGACGACGACGTGGCGCACGGCAGTGCGTTCCTCGAAAGCTGGTACCGTCGCGAGCTGCGCGACGACCGGGTCTTGTTCTTCGTCGACCGAATGGCAGCCGGCATGTATCACTACCGCTACTTGGCGCGTGCCACGACGGCCGGGAAGTTCGTGCTCCCGCCCACCAAGGCCGAAGAGATGTACACGCCCGAGGTCTTCGGTCGGACCGGAGCGGTCTCCGTGGAGGTGCGGTGAAGCGCAGCCTGCAAATCCTTCGCGCGCTGCTCTTCGCATGCGCCGCCTGCTCCGTCGCGATTGCCTGCGCAGTGGCTCGGACGCCGCTGCCGAAGCAGCTGCAGAGCGCTGCAGCGCCGGAGACGGGCGTGCGCTACCTGGACCGCGACGGCCGGCTGATCCACACAACCCGCATCGACGGAGGCGCGCACGCCAACTGGGTGCCCTTCGATGCGCTGTCCGCGACCACCGTTGCGGCGGTCTTGGCGGCAGAGGACAAACGATTCTACAGCCACCCAGGTGTGGACCCCCTCGCCGTCTTGCGCGCCACCGGGCAGTGGATCCTGCATCGTCGTGCCGTCAGCGGAGCGAGCACCCTCACGCAGCAGCTTGCCCGCACCCTTGAGCCCCGGCCGCGTACGCTGAGGGGCAAAGCCGCCGAGGGCACCCTCGCCCTGCGTCTCGAACTGACCCTGGGCAAGAACGCGATCCTGGAGCAGTACGTCAATCGGGTGGATTTTGGGCCGAATTTGCGGGGGATCGGCGCGGCCAGTCGCGTCTATTTCGACAAACCTGCCGCTGCGCTGTCCCTGGCGGAGGCGGCGGCTC
>CBDUPW010000299.1:0-8912 GCA_965369205.1 uncultured Polyangiaceae bacterium
AGAACTCAGTGCCCTCGGGGCACAGGTCAGTCGCATCGCCAGCGGCGTGCCCCACGGCGGGGATCTCGAATTTGCCGACCAAGTCACTCTTGGGCGCGCCATCGACGGCCGCCGCTCCGTAGACGTGCCCTGAGCCAGGCACGGGCGGGATTGATCCTTGGACAAGTCAGGGTAATAACTCGCGCCCCATGACTCGAAGCGTGATCCAGACCCAAGACGCCCCCGCCGCCATCGGTCCCTATAGCCAGGGGATCCGGGCCGGGGGGTTCCTCTTCCTGAGCGGTCAGATCCCCCTGGACCCAAAAACGGGTGAGCTCGTCAGCGGTAGCATCGAAGAAGAAACGCACCGCGTGATGAAGAACCTGCGCGGTGTGCTCCAAGCCGCCGGTGTCGGTTTCGAACAGGTGGTGAAGACCACCATCTACCTCACGGACCTCGCCGACTTCGCCAAGGTGGGCGAGGTGTACGCCACCTACTTCGACGCTCAACCACCGGCTCGGGCCACAGTCCAGGTTGCCGCGTTGCCCAAAGGTGCTCGCGTCGAGATCGATGCCATCGCAGAGGCCGCCCGCTGAAGCGGCCGCCAGGAGACCAGCCATGAACGCCTCACAAGATTTCCCGAACAACGAGCTCACCGTCGGCGCCGACGGCGCCCTTTCCGCGCTCAGCCGCTTCCCCGAAAAGGGCGTGCAGCTGGTGGAAGCGTGGGTCAAGAACAACAACGCCGCCGCCGTCGCGGAAGCCGCGGACACCGCGTCGGGTCCAGTGCGCAAGGCCGCTCGACGTGGGCTCTCCGTGCTGCGGTCTCGCGGCGTCGACGTTCCCGAAAAAGGGCGCGTCGCGTCCTTAGCCGCCAAGAGCGAGCCAGAAACCACCGAGGCCTGGATGCTGGCACCGGACACGAGCGGCAGCGTGCTCCTGGTCATTGCCACACGCTCGCGCACCAGTCGCTACAAGGCGGCGTTTTTCTTCGTGCACGACGAACAGGGCGTCTTGCGCGTCGAAGTTGCCGAGCTGAGCCACTCCGGGCTGAAAAAGTCCATCGCGAAGGTACTGCCCAGCGCCCGGTACAAGGCCGTTTCCGTGCCGGTGGAGTGGGCGCGCTACCGCATTGCGCAGGCAAAGATCGCCCACGCGGCGACGGGACGTCCGCTGCCCCTCGGCGTCGACAGCGCCGACGGCTTGCTGCAGCCGGTTCCGACCGAAGCCCCGGACCACCCCTTCGATGCGGAAGGCCTCGAGCTGTCCGAAGACGACGCCAAAGACCTGGGCATGGAGTCCGCCAAACTGCACTCACTTCCAGAGTTCGCTGGCTGGTTCCCCCCCGGCCCGGCCGTGGACGAAATGCTCACCAAGCTGGGCGAGAACATGGAAGTCGCCCCGGGTGAAGAACCGGACGCCGCGAAGGTGCAGGCAGCCCTAGAAGCAGAAATCAAAGCCGCCGCAGATCGCTACTTCTCGCCCCAAGTCCGTGAAGCCCTCGTGCGCGCCATGAAAGACAGCGTGGTCAGCGTGCTGGCCCGGGACGGCGAGCAAACAGCACTCGAAGTCGTGGCAACCATGGGCTGCATCGAACGCCGCGGACTCATCACGGACCCACCCCACGAAGTCGGCTTCCTCAAGGCGTTCTTTGACAAGGCCGTCAGCTACTTGCTGGCCCGGGGAGGCGGCAGCCTGCGCATTCCCGTGCCGCGCAACCCAGGTGCGGCGCAGACCGCGGAGCCGGCCGAACCAGCCTCTCTAGATACCAACGCCAACGTCAGCGAAGGCGCATGACCGCGTCCCCGTAACGTGCGCGTGCGTCACTCGTAGCTAATGACGACGTCGCTCTCACCGAGCCCGTCGCTGCCGGCAATGAAGGTATATTCCGGAATGCCGTCGCCGCAGGTCACGGTCCAGGGCGCCGAACTCGCCACGACACAGGCGCCGGGAGGGCTCCCTAGCTGCACCTCGCCCGAAGTGGGCGAGCTGGCCGTCACGGCATAGCTTCCTGTCGCCGGCAGGGTCACCAGCAAGTCGCCGTCGCGGGACGTGACGGTGCCACCCACAGCGCCCGCGCCCACGGCCGCGAGCTGCAACGAAACGGCGCTATCCGTAAACAGGCCGGTCGTCTCGATACTGACGTCGTCAGCCACTCCGGAGACTGCAACGGCGCCGCCGCAAAGCACCGTCGTACTCACGACGCTCGGGACGCCCGTCAACGTGCAACCCCCGATGCCAGCGCTTGCGATTGCGACCTTCGGTGAACTCCCTACGAACTCCACGTCCGTATTTCCGGGGTTCACGCTACCGGCGCCTTCGTTGGAAACACTGAGACTGCCGTCGAAAGCCGCGGGCAGTTCGACGTGAATGTGCGCGCCCAGTCCCTCACTACCTCCGTTGCGGGCCGCGCTGATCGTGACGCCGTTGACCGCTTCGGCGCTCAGCACCAGGCTGTCTTCCATTTCGCGACGGGCCGCCTTCCCCGAGTCGTGGGCGCGATAGGAAAACGGTTCGAAATGAACGACGACTTCGGCGCTGTCGCCCTGCGACACGCGTATGTTTCCGTGCACGCCCTCGATCGTGACGGCACTGCCGGCGGCCCAAGGCACGCTCATGGTTTGGGGCTTGCCATCAAAACGCTCAAGAGACTTCGCAACGCAAGCGCCACCTTGTTTGTTCTCCCCCTCCGCGCACGCCAGATCGCAGGCCGCAAGACTTGGCAGCGTCGCCGCTGCCGCGACGACGTACCCGAACAACGACAGCACTTGCATTCCACGGCCCATGGCAGCAGCTAGTTTAGGGGTGAGACCCGTTCGGGTCCCCCTTGGCGCAGGGCGCCGCTCATAAACCCATGATTTCCATGGCCTTTTTCCGGAAGAGCTGAAGCAGACGCTGGGTGCGCGGGCCCGGCGTGCCGCCGCCAACGTCGCTGTGATCGATGCGGACCACCGGCAAGATCTCGCGGATGCTCGAGCACACGAACACTTCCTCGGCACGGGCGAGCTCTGATTGTTGCAGCGGAGACAGGCGCACGGGCGCGCCGGCTTCAGCGCAAACGTCAAGAATCGTGCGGCGAGTGATGCCCGGCAAGATCCCGGCGTCTTCCGGGGGCGTCACCCAACCGCCATCCAAAAACGCGAACACATTGGAGCTTGCGCCCTCGGTGACGTTTCCGGATGCGTCGACGATCAAAGCCTCCGACGCACCTTGAGCGCGGGCGTCGCGCATAGCAAGTACGGCAACCAAGTAGTTTCCGATCTTTGCCCCCGCTGCCTCGGTGCCCTCCGCGTTGCGCTGCGTGCGGTGGGTCACGACGTGGATCCCCTTGGCGTAGGCCTCCGGGGGCGGCGGCGAAAGTGGCGCCACGATCACTACCCGCGTCGGCGCAGCCGAAAACTCAGAATCCAGACCGAGCGGCCCGCTGCCGCGAGTCACTACGATGCGAATGTAGCTTTCATCGTTCTTTGCGGCGGAAAGACCCGCCTGCACTTCCTTCGCCAGGGTCTGGAGGTCAACCGGCAAGTCGATGAACACCCGTCCCGCGCTGCGCTGCAGCCGCTCTAGGTGCTCGGCCAGTCGAAAGGGACGGCCGCCGTAGGTGCGTACGGTTTCAAATACCGAATCCCCGAACAAGAAGCCTCGATCGAAGACGCTGACCTTGGCGTCATCTGGCCCAAACAGCGTCCCGTCGACCAGCACCAAAGTGGTCACGCTTCGAGCTCCGCCACGGAGTGGCCGTATTTGTGTGCGTGACTCGCGCGGCGAGCGCGCCGATCCTGCGCTGAGATTGCCGCATCCAGTCGGGTACGGTCCACTTCGGTGGCGCCGACATCCATGGCGGGCCCGATGGCGATCACAACGCGAGTGAAGGGCAACGGGACCACGAATCGATCCCAGCTCCCTCGGAGCACGACTGCCCGCCTGGCCCACGAACCTACGGGAACGAGCTGCGCCCCGGATCGAAGCGCTGCCCGCACGGCTCCGGCTTTTGCTTGCCGCGCGGGGCCGCGCGGGCCGTCCACGGCCATCAGCACGTCGGCGTCCTGGCGCTTCAAGGCGCGCACAAGTGCACGAAGCGCCCGAGCGCCGCCTCGCGAACTCGAACCACGAACCGAGCGCACGCCAAGCATGCGCTGCACGCCGTGCTGCAACTGGCCGTCCTTGGACAGACTGACCAAGGCAACCGCCGGTCGAACCCGCGGGGCCGCAAGCAGCGCCATTTGCCTTCCGTGCCAAAAGGCAAATACGCGCGCACCAGGCGCATCGCACAGGCTGCCCACAACGCGCACGCGCCACGTCAGCGCCCAGAGCCGGACGACCAGCCCCACCACGAGCCCTAGGGCGAAGCGCAGCAAGTCGCTCAGCCTTTCAACTGCGCCAGGCGTTCTTTCGCGAGTTCCAAGCTGTCGTCGCTCTGCACAGCGCGATCGTACATCTGGATCGCCTTGCTGTTCTCACCCAGCTTCTCGTGCACTTGTCCGAGGTGCATGAACACCTCGGCCTTGGTGATTGGGCTCTTTGCATCGAGCTTCTGGAGCAGGAGCGCGCGGTACATCTGCTGTGCCTTCTTCAGATCCCCGGCCTCGAGTGCTACGGAGCCCAGCTTGAATAGCACGCTGATGTTGCCAGGTTCGATACGGAAGGCCTTGTCCAGTTCCGTGAGGGCCCGATCTGTATCCCCGTCGGCCAAGTACGCGTCCGCCAGCCGACGATGAATTTCTCCAAGCTCTTTTGAGCGCTTGCCGCCGTAGCTCTCGACGATCTTTTCCAGCACCTCGGCGGCTGCCTTGCCTCGCCCGGACGCACTAAACGCGTCGCACAGTTCCAACATGAGCTCTCGGTCATCCGGCGCGAGCGCGCTCGCCTTCTCCAAGAGGCTAGCGGCCTCAGCTGGGTCTTTGCGCTGGGCTACGTGGATCTCCGCCGCCCGGCGTAGCAGCTGGACCTTGTCCTCGGCTGCCTCGGCGAGATCCGCGTCCTCGGCGATGAACGCGGCGAGTTTGTCCCAGGTCTTCTCGCCTTCGTAGTGAGCGCGCAGCCGATCACGGATCTGCCCGCGCAGCTCCGCTGGACCACCTTCCAGTTGCAAGCCTCGCTCCAAGGCGCGGGCAACGCCCTCGGCGTCTTTTGCCTCCAGGCGCACGTCTGCCAAGGACAGCACCAAAGTCAGCGCGGCATCGCCTTCAGCCTGTCCAACGAGTTTCTCAAGGGCATCTCCGGCTTCCGCATGCCGGCCTTCCGCGGCGTACAGCCGCGCCAAGGATTCGAGGGCGCCATGGTGCTCGGGCTGCCGCTCGAGCACGGACTGGTAGGATTGGATCGCTCTTGCCTTGTCTTCCAGCCGGTTTTCGCACACCTCACCCAGGCGCACCCGGAAGGTGAGCTCTGCAGCCTGATCCTCGGCAGCAGCCGCGATCTCAATCTGCTGAGACAATAGCTCCGCCAGGTCCTCGTCACGCTCCGCCTTTTCGTACAGCTCCGAGAGCAGGACAACGGCTTCAGCATGACCGGCATTGTCGTCGAGAACGCCGCGCAAGATTTCGATCGCGGTGTCCGTCGCGTCAAAGCGTTCCACGTTCAGCCGAGCGGTTTCGACCTTGAGCGTTGCGCGGTCCGCGTCGGTCTCCGCGAGATCTGTCAAGCGCTCAAGCAAGCGAGACAGGTCGTCCCATCGCTCTGTTTCGAAGAACAGCTCGCGCAGACCGGTGGACGCTTTCACGTCCGTGGGCTCGTCCTCGAACAGGTGTTCGTACAGCTCGATGGACTTCTCCGGCTGCTCCAAATGCAGCCGGGCGATGCTGGCGGCCCGGTGCCGCAGCTCACGCACCACGTCGCCCTGCGCGCGCAACTCCGCCCGACGCACGATCAACTCGAAGGTCTCTTGGAAGTCTTCGGCGCGCTCTCGCAGGTCCGTGAGCTCGGCAAGGGCCCACAGATTCGTATCGTCGTGCGCCAGGAGCTCCCGCAGTATTTCTTCGGTCAGTGCGGCGTCCGAAAGTCCGTCCGCAAGCGCCTTGGCCTCGCGGTACAGGTCCTCGCGTCGCTGATCGTCCAGGCTGAGCTTCGCCCGTTTGCGCAGCGTCTTGACCAGACTCTGCTCCCGACCTGGCAC
Organism: uncultured Polyangiaceae bacterium; assembly: GCA_965369205.1. Lineage (GTDB taxonomy): Bacteria > Myxococcota_A > Polyangia > Polyangiales > Polyangiaceae > JACKEA01. Next base: position 6,095 of record CBDUPW010000299.1, read on the forward strand.
ACGCTGAAGTTGTTCGAGTAGCACCAGCACATCATCGCTCTGCGGATCGAAAGCCAGTGCTTTTTCCAGCGCGGCTTCGGCGGCAGTTGGATCCTCGATCTTGTCACGCTGCCACGTGGACAGGCGCACGGCGAGATCCCGCGCGGCGTCCGGCGGAATGTCTTCGGCGTTTTCCAGCGCGGACGAAAGCGCCGCGGCGGCGCCCTCCCAGTTCGAAGTGATCTGCGCTAGGCGCTCGATGTCGTCGAGCAACGAGGCATCCGTCGTATCGTCGGCAAGCCCTTGCTGCAGCACACGTTGCGCCGCATTTGCGTCGGCACAGTCGTCTTCCAGAACGCGAGCCAAGCTCTTGCGCATGTCGATGCGTTCGCCGGGCGTGTCTGCAAAACCGACGCGCTTTTCGTACAGAGCTGCCAGGCTGTCCGTGCGGCTCTGACGCCGGTAGACGCTCTCCAGAATTTCAGCGGCTTCTTCAAATAGATCGCGCTCGGACGTCAGCTTTTCGAGTTCCGCGATAGCGCCCGCATGCTCCGGCGCTCGCTCCAACGCGCTGCGGAACGAAGAAAGCGCGCGCCCCGGCTCGCTGAATTCGCTTGCCTGCACCACCCCCAAGCGGTGGTACAGCTCCGCCTGAGTTTCGTCCTCGGTCTCCACCAATACACGGCGCTCCAGAATGTCAGCCAGTGCCTGGGCGTCGTTGGTGGCTGCGTAGAGCCGGTCCAAGGGCGCAAGCAGATCGGGCTGGTCCCCGGCCTGCTCGACCGCAGAACGGTAAGCTTCGATCGCCCGGTTTGGATCCGTCAGCCGCTCTTCCGCGATCCGGCCCAGGCGACTGTAGAGATCCTTGCCCACATCGGGATCGAAGGTGGACTGTGCCCGCTCGGCCAAAGCGTCCGCGTAGGTGCCCCAGGTGTCCGCCGCACCCGCTAGCCGCTCGGCAAGCCCGTGCAGCTCTTGGGACTCGGGGCGATCGGAAAGCGCGCGGAGCGCGGCGGCAAGGGCGAGATCCGGCTTTCCGAGCTTGGTCTCGTGCACGTCCGCGATCTGCGTCAACGTCTCAGCGCGCTGAACCGTGTCTGTTTCGACGGAGAGGCGCATTTCCAGCACCTCCGGCAGTAGGCTCCAGCGTTCACTGTTGGTCAGAACCGGGACGAGGATCTGCGTGACGGTTTCGCGCAAGTCTTCGTGCTCACGTCCAATGACCAGCACCGCCTGGGTCGCGTTCTCGTCCGTCGGCACATCGTCGAGGACCTGCCGATAGGACTCCAGGGCATCCTCCCAAGCGCTCATCTTATCGGCGAGGATCCCGCCCATCTGGGCCCGTAGCGCCGCGCGAGCCTCAGCGGAATCGGAACGGCTGGCGGAAAGCCGCAGATTGTCGAGTAGCTCCGGCCACATTTCCTCGGCCCGGTACAGACGGCCCAAAGCGGCAATCACGGTTTCATCGTCGGGCCGGGCCGTCAGGGCCTGATTCAGGGCGTCGATGGCGCGGGAACGGTCCTCCAACTTCTCTTCGAAGACCTTGGCGGCACTGACGAGCAATTCGTAGCGCATCTCCGCGTCGTCCTCGTCCGTCAGCTCCACGCGGCGCTGATACAAGTCGACGAGCTCTTCCGCGTCCTCTCGCTCTTCCCGCAGCATGATCAGGCAATCGACGGTGAACGCGCTATCTGGCTCCAACTCAAGAGCCCGCTCGTATGCCGCAATGGCACCAGCCGGATCCTCCAGCATGTCGCGCTTGGCTTCACCGATGCGCCGCCACAAACTCGCGCGCTCCTCGTCGTCCAAGGAGAACTCCGCTTTGGCCCGCAGCACCTCGATCAGCACGCTCCAATCGCTGAGTAGCGTGGCGAGCTGTTCCATCTTCTGAAGGGGCTCGACGTCCGCTTCGTCCGCGGCGCGCAGCCGCGTGTACGCGTCCAGCGCCGCTCGGGGATCGTCCCGACGCTGGTCGTGCACGCGAGCCAGGGTGGCCAGCACATCGCGCCGGCTGATCATGTCTGGATGCTTCTCCAGCGCAGATTCGTAGGTGCTGGCCAATCGGTCCCACTCGCCGGTGGCTTCCACTACCCGCTCCAGCTCGCTGCGCAGCTCGCCGTCGTCCGGGTCCAGGCCCATGGCCACGGTCAGTGCGCGCTCGGCGCGCCCCAGGTCGTTGCCGCGCTTTTCCCAGAGCTCCGCAGTCTCACGCAGCACCAGGACTTTTTCCGATGCCATGTCGGCAAGGGCGTAGCGGTCTTCGTTGAGGTTGATCAGTCGTCGCCAGTCATCCGCACCCTCGTATAGCGGGCGCAAGATCTCCACGACGCGCTCTTTGTGCGCTTCCTGATCGAGGAAGGCCTCCAGCTGCCGCACGGCCTCGGCGTGCCCCGGGGACGAACGCACCACGTCTTCTAGTTGGTCAATGGCGCGATCCGGCTCGCCCATGGGCCCGGCAAGCAGCTTCGACAGCGTGACGCGATGTTCGGCAGCTTGGTCCGGGCTGGCCGCAAGCTCCGCTCGCCGCAGGAGCAGTTCAGAGAGCTCGTCGTGGCGCTCCGCCGCAGCGTACAACTCCGTCAGTCGCGTCGCGGCCTTATCGTCGTTTTCGTCGGTTTCCATCGCGGCGCGATACGCCTCGATGGCTTCGTCTTTACGATCGAGTTCCCCTTCGAGCAGCCCGGCAATGGTGTGATAGGCCACGACGCGATCCGCGGGCTCGAACCGGTGGTCGAGGCCCTTACGGTAGTGCTCGACGCGTTCCTCGTGGCGACTGGTGCGCCGCAAGATGTCATCCACGGCTTCGAATAGCTCGGTGCTCTCCGGTTCGAAGGAAAGG
>CBDUPW010000300.1:0-8709 GCA_965369205.1 uncultured Polyangiaceae bacterium
TCGTCGCCGTGCTTGCTACGGTATAGGCGAGCCAGCCGCGTGCCAGAGGCGACGCGATCCGTCGCCGTTTCTGCGCGATCGGCAAGGCGCTCCAGCACAGGAGCCACGTCGTCCCAGCGCTCAGCGCGGCCGTAAACCAATTCCAACATGCGACCCGCGCGCACGTTGCTCGGGTCCAACCGGACCGCTTGTTCAAGCTTTTCGAGCACTGCGTTGGGCTCGACGGCGTCCGCGCCGAAGCGCAGTTCCATTTCGGCAGCGCGCATCAACATGGAGCTCTTGTAGACGTCGTCCGGCGCTTGCTCCGCCTCGCCTGCGTAGGTCGAGACCAGGTCCTTCCACTTCTCGCGCTTGGTCTCGGATTCCTCCAGCACTTCACTGGCTCGGGAGTCCCCAGGGACCACCTCCAGCAGGCGCTCAAGAACCGGTCGAGCTGCGGCGTCGTCCAGCAGGTCCTCACGCAAAACGCGCGCCCGTTCCCGGAGCAGGTCCGCCTCGGGCTCCGTGCCCTTGGCGGCAAGCGTCTCGAGCTCGAGCAAGCGACCGACGGCGGTCACTTCGCCGCGATCGGCGTGCTGTCCCCGCGCTGAAGCCAGAAGCTTCAGCAGTTCCTCGCTCTCAAGATCGCGGTCGTCTGCGACAACTGCGGAGGCCATCGCCTCCCAAGCAGCAGTTGCGTCGGGGTCGTCCTGGAGCTGCCCTAAAGCCGTGCGGATCGTCTCAGAATGCATGGGTCCCGTCCGTGTCCGCCGGCGGTGCGGGAGCGCCCCATGCCGGCGCAAGGGGCTCAGACACTACGCCGCGCGCCGAAGGGTGACAAGCCTTGTAAATCAGCGATTTTTCTGCTCTTCCGGGGCTTGCCTGCGGGTTTTCAGCCGAGCAAGCAGGGAACGTTGGCGCCGGACCACCCCCGGGGCCGCGCCGCCCTTTTCGGCAGCCAGGATCGCCGCCTCGGCCTCGTCCAATCGTCCCAGGCGCAACAGCGCGTAGGCGCGCCCCAAATGCGCATCCGCGAAGCGCGGCCGCGCCCGCAAAATCGCCGCGTACTGAGCCAGGGCGGCTTCGTCGTCGCGCTCCATCAGCGCAGCGGTGGCGAGGCCAATGCGATTGTCCAGTGCCGCGGGATCGGCGGTCAGCCCCGAGCGATACGCCTGCTTGGCGCCTTCCACGTCCCCCAGCCGCAATCGAACCAAACCGAGCGCGTGCCACAGTTTCGCGTCCGTCGGATCGCGGCGCAGCGCCTCTTCCAGGCGGGGCTTGGCTAGTTTCGCTTCCCCCCAGCGCGCCGCCCGCATGCCCCCAGTGCGCGGGCCGAGGGGATCCTTGGGCGCACGCGCGCTAGCGCGATCATAGGCCTCCAGCGCTTCGTCATATTGGTGCGCCAACTCGAGGGCATGACCCAGCTCGATCAAGGGACTGGGATCCGTCGGACCGACGCGCTGCTCCAACACAGCAATCTCCGCCCGCACGCGATCGAGCCGGCCTGTCAGGGCCAAAGTCCGGATCAGCTGTCGGTGCGCCGCGTGGTCGTCCGGGTGGGACTCAAGGTGCTTGCGCAATACCGCTTCTGCCTCTTCCAGCCGGCCTTTTTCGGCGAGCATGGCGGCGCGCTGTTCGGCGCGTGGCTGCGTGCCACACGCCGCGAGGCCCAGGGACAAGCTGGCAATGAGGATGGCGCGACGCACGAGGCTCACCCGGCGAAACTAGCGCGAACGGGCCGCGGGGAAAAACCGCGACTGCTCAGGTGGCTTGCACGCCGCCGGGCACGGGACTACTCGACCTCCGATGACAGCCGACGACATTCGTACCATTTTCGTGATCGGAGCCGGACAGATGGGGGGCGGCATTGCCCAGGTCTGCGCTCAAAAGGGCTTCGAAGTGCTGTTGGGAGACGCCAGCGCCGAGCAAGCCCAACGCGGCAAAACCAAGATTGCCAAAATCCTCGGCAAGCAGGTCGATAAAGGAAAACTCCCCGCAGAACAGCGCGATCAAGCCTTGGAGCTGATCCGGCCCGTCGGCGGCACCGAAGCCATCGAGACCGCCGACCTGGTGGTCGAGGCGGCAACCGAGAATCTGGAAGTGAAGACTGCGCTCTTCGTGAGCGCCGACGAGCGCATGAAGCCTTCGGCCATTTTGGCCTCCAACACGTCGAGCATCTCGATCACGCGCCTCGCCGGCAAGACCAAGCGCCCGGACTCGGTGATTGGCATGCACTTCATGAATCCGGTGCCGCTTATGAAACTCGTGGAGCTGGTCCGCGGCGTGCAGACCAGCGACGAAACGACCACGACCATCCGCGGCCTGGCCGAAAAGCTGGGCAAGACCGTCATCACCAGCAAGGACCAACCCGGATTCGTCGTGAACCGAATGCTGGTGCCGTTCCTGAACGAGGCGTGCTTCGCGCTGCAAGAAGGTCTGGGCACGCCGGAAGACATCGATCTGGGAGCGAAGCTTGGCCTGAACCACCCCATGGGCCCCCTGGAGCTCGCCGACCTGATCGGTCTGGACACGCTGCTCTTTATCGCCGAGGTGCTGCACCGCGAATTCGGCGATGACAAGTACCGGCCGGCCACGCTTCTGCGTAACCTGGTGGCCGCGGGGTGGTACGGACGCAAGGTGGGACGCGGGTTTTACGTCTATGACGACAAAGGTCAGAAAGTCGGACGCGCCTTCGAGCGTTGAACTTCAGGAAGCACGCGAACATGTACGAAACCATCCTCTATGACCAAAAAGACAGCATCGTCACGGTCACCGTCAACCGACCGGACAAGCTGAACGCACTCTCACGCAAAGTGGTGGCTGAGCTCACCGCGGCCTTCGGCGCCTTGGCAAAGAATGGCGCGCGCGCTGCCATTTTGACCGGTGCCGGAGACAAGGCGTTCGTTGCCGGCGCGGATATCCGGGAGATGTCTGACTTGACGACTACGGAAGCGAAGGCATTTTCCGACGCAGGGCACGCCCTGGGCTACGCCATTGAACTGGCGCCCTGCCCTGTCATCGCGGCGGTCAACGGCTTCGCCCTTGGCGGCGGCTGTGAGCTCGCCCTCGCATGCGACTTCATCTACGCCTCGGACAACGCGCGTTTCGGCCAGCCCGAAGTGAATCTCGGCTTGATGCCGGGCTTCGGCGGCACGCAGCGTCTGGCAAGACGCGTGGGCCTCGGCAAAGCGCGGGAGCTCGTCTACACCGGCGACACCATCAAAGCGCCGGAAGCGGAGAAGATCGGCTTGATCAACGGACTCGTTCCCCAAGCAGATCTCATCAGCCACGTGCGGGCCATTGCCGAGAAGATCGCCCAGAAGGCGCCACTGGCCGTCGCGGCCAGCAAGCGGGTCATGGCACGCGCAGCGGACGCGGACCTCGTCGTTGCCAATGAGCTGGAAGCCAGCGCCTTCAGCGCACTCTTTGGCAGCGAAGATATGCGCGAAGGGACCCAGGCGTTCGTGGAAAAACGCCCTGCAAAATTCCTGGGCAAGTGAGGCGCGTGGCGGCAACCAGCAGCAGCGTTCGCTTCCTAACGCTGGCCACCTTGGCCGCCAATCTCATCGGCTGCGAAAGCTGCCAGCGTGAGGACAGACCCTACACCCCCTTCGGCGTTGCCTCAGTCGCGCCGGCAAGCTCGGAGCAGGAGCCGCCGCCGGTCGGGAGCGGCAACCAGACCGATGGCGCGGCCCCTGGCAGGCTGACCCGAAAGCTGGCCCTGGTCGCGCGACCGCCCGCGGCCCGCTGGCGCCTGGAGGGACGAAACCTCACGGCCCCCAAAGGGCGGCTGATCGAGCGTGGGCTGCTGCACGACTTCGACGGCAACGGCGAGTCCGAAGCCCTGGTTTGGACCCTTCCGGCAACCGCCGGGGCCGCGCCGGGCGAGCTGTATCGCATCGACGCCTCGGGACAGGCCGTTAGGCTTTTCACTTTGCCTGGATTTGTTCCCTCGGGACCGGGTTGCGCGCTGCTGCCGGAGCTGGCGGTGACCGGAAAGACGTCCGCGACCCTGGACGTACGCGCCAAGTGCTCCGTCCCGCTGCTGGCCCGCGCGCCAACGCGCTCGCTGACGGTGCTCTCCCCCGCCCGCGCCGCGCCCGTGGTGGCTTCCCTGCGCATCGTGGATCCCAGCGCCAATGCGCCCCTTTCGGTACAGGTCGATTCGGCGGACCGCGATGCGGACGGCCGGGACGACCTCGCGCTGCAACTCAGTGTGCAGCTGGCGACGCGCACGCAGCGCGCGCAGTTTGTTTGGCTCGACCGCGCCTCAGGTGCCGCCCGAGATGTCGCGCAGCCCCTCGCTTCGTTCACTGCCGCGGCCGGGCGCGCTCGCTACGCAGCCAGACGCGCCAAGACTGCAGCCAGTGCAGCGCAGGACATTGCAGCACTACGACTGCTCATCGTCACCGCGTGCGCCGAAGGTGGCGTCGCGCGGCTGCTATCCGAAGAGGGCGCTGAGCTGAGCTGCGGCAAGCTGCAGCCGCTGCTTGACGACATTGCGACGACCGAGGTGACGGCAGCTCTGACGACCAAAGACACCTTGGAGGCCTTCGCGGCATCAGACCGGGCCCATTGGTACGTGGCCGCACCCTCGGGCAAAGCGGCTACGGCTATCGAGAAGAAGCTGCTCGCCGCCGTGAGCGTGGTCCAGGCCAAGGTCCAGACCGCGAAGATCCAAGTCCCGAGCAGTGCTTCCCCGGGGCTCTTGGCCGTCAATTTCGACTCCGACGGAAAACTCTGGGTGCTTTCGGCCGAGGGACAGCGGCAAGTGGGCGCGGACGGTGTGCCCGTGGCGCTGGAAGCCGACGCTGCCCCGAGCGCTGGCTGGTCCCGAGACATTGCGCGCAGTGACGGCGCCGTACTCAGCAACGTGGCGTACTCCTGCGACCAACCCAATGTCAGCCTCCACTTCACTAAAAAAGGCGGCAGCATTGAGACCATCGCCACGCCATTGCTCGCGCCCAGACCCGGGAGCTGTCGGCCCAACGCGAGTTTCGTCCCCCCGGCACCCGTCGCCCTCGGGTTGAGAGCGGACGCACCCATGCTCCTGCTCGGTGCCACTTGGGTCGGGCCTCAGCAGAGTTTCGCGGAAGCGAGCTTACGACCGCAGCCCCCCGGCACGCCACGTTCGCCAAACGGTAAGTACCTGGCAGCGACAACGCACCTCGGCATCTTGGTGCAGAGCCTAACCGGCACCGAATTGTGGCAGGCCGACGACCTTCGCCAACACAGCGGCGTCGGCTGCACCGTCAACGACAGCGCAAGCCAAGTCGCATGCACGACGGCCGCGGGACGCGTGCTGCTGCTCTCGAAGTAGCCACGGCTCTCGGAGGTGCCACGGCTCTCGAAGGTGCCCGTCCGCTCAGGACGGCGCTTTGGCGCGCTCGAGATACGTAGCCGTACGGGTGTCGACCTTGATCCACTCACCTTCGGTGATGAAGAGCGGCACGCCAACGGTGGCTCCCGAAGAGATCTTTGCAGGTTTGGTCACGTTCGTGGCCGTGTCGCCCTTGATGCCCGGCTCCGTTTCCACGATTTGCACGACGATGTGCGGCGGCAGCGCCACACTGACGGGGTTGCCCTTGTAGATGGTGACCAAGCACTCCAACCCGTCGATCAAGAAGTCGGCGGCGTCGCCCACGGCATCCTTGTGCACCGCGATTTGCTCACCGCTGATGTTGTTCATGAAGTGGTACATCTCCCCGTCGGGGTAGATGAACGTAAGCCCTCGTTCTTCAACGTCTGCGGCTTCCAGCTTCTCGCCCGAGCGAATGTTTCGCTCCAAGCTGCCGCCGGTCAGCATGTTCTTCATCTTGGTACGCGTGAACGCCTGGCCCTTGCCCGGTTTCACGAACTGGAAGTCGATCACCACATACGGCTGGCCGTCCTGCATGATCTTGAGACCCTTTTTGATGTCGCTGCTGTCCATGCTCACGCTTTCCGTCTCCGGCCGCCACGCGGCCGGTCTCGTTCGAAATGGGCCTCCCGGGCCCACGCTGCGGCTAGGCGTGTAGCGGGGTCCGCCCAGTCCATCAAGCCTCTACGCCAAACCAGGTGATTTTCGCGAGGGTCCGGGCCATCCTGTGCCCGCCGTGGGGCCCGCCGCGAAAGTGTTTCGGGCCTGGCGCGGCAACGCCTGTGACCATGGACGAGTACAACCTAGAGGAAATCAAGCGCGAGATCGTGGAAAGCCGCGCGCTCACGATCAAGACGAACAACCTCGTCAACGCGCTCTCTGCGGACCTCAAGAGCATCGCGAAGCGCCAGCAAGGCTACGAGCGGCGCATCATCTTCAACAGTGCCGCCGCTTACGTCGTGACCGTCGCCGTGCTGTTCATCACCTTGAAGCTGGCGTGGGACGCGCGCCTGGACTCCGTGCGCGCCGAGAACAAGGGCTCCAAAGAGAAGCTTGAGCAACTGGACAAAGAGCTCAAGACCGTCCTGAGTCGTGAGGAAGCGACGGCCCGTGCTGGGCGCCAGGCCGCGGAATACTACGACCTGATCGTCAACAACAAGCGCCGCGAATTGGTGGAAGGCTTCGACGAAGTCGCCAAGCTGCCACTCACACGAACCGAACGCGCGGTATTCGAAAACGCCGCGGACCGCGCCCGAAATGAGCTGTCCCTGATTGCCTACCAAAACGGACTGGACCACGCGCGCACCGCTCGCTGGCACGAAGCCACCCAAGCGCTGAGTGAGTCGTTGAAATACAAGACGGATGCGGCCCACTCGCCGCAAGCGCGCTACCAGTTGGCGCGCGCGTACAAGCAGCTTGCGCGCCAACGGGAAGCCATTCCTATCTTGCTCTCCCTGTCCGAAGCGTCAGCGGACAAAGAGGTCATGGACGAAGCCACGATCTTGCTGGCCGAATGCCAGATAGACATCCAAGCTTGGAATGACGCGAAGAACACGTTGCGGGCGTTCCTTCGACGTTTCCCATCAAGTTCCCACGCGAACGACGCCAAGCTCAAGCTCGCAGCGCTGTCCTTGCACCACTAGAAAAGAGCCAACTACGCCTCAAAACCCTGGGCTGACGCCGGCAGAACGCGCGCTCACGGAAGCGGGTCCGTTGGGATCACGACAGCGGTGACGGGGTTCCACCACTTGACGACACCGAGGTGGACAGACGGTCCAACCACAACCACAGCGTACCCGCGCCCGTTGTCCACCGCAGCGGTGCCTGCTGCGGCAAGAGCGGTCGCCCATCCGATCCGATGCGTGATGACTCCGCCTGGCGACAGCGTGATCTGCGGATCCCCGAGCGGGAAGCCCAAGAGTGACTGCGTCGTCAGCACATAGGGGTACTTCGGAACGACAGCACCCGGGGAGACGTTATAGGCGAACGTGATGGCGGGTAGACTGCTGCCGTCCGGAGGCTCGCTCCCGATACTGACATCTTCGTCGACGACCCGGGCGTTCACGCCCTGCAAACTCACGCGCTCTGGCGAAGCAATGCGAGAGAGGCGCGCAACAATGGGACGTAGCGTCGGCTTGTCTGGACGATAGTCGCCGCCACAGGCACTGAGGATCGAAGCGTCGTCCAAGCCGGGTCCTCCGAGGCAGCCCGCGGCAGCGAGCAGCGTGCTGTAGCCGGACGCCAGCGTCATCTGCGGCAAGATGGGGAGCGCCAGAGCGCGGATCGCCGGGGGCTCGGGCACTGCAGCGTCCACGCTGGCATCGGCTAGCGCGCCCGTTTCCGCGTCGAGGCCAGCGTCCGAGGCGTCGAGCCCTGCGTCCAGCTCCACGGCTGTGCCCGCGGCGATCAGGTACGCGCAGCCGTGCTGTTTCAAATCGCTTTCCGACGCGGCGACGACCACCGGTTGCACGTCTTGGGTCTTCAGATCGAAGCCCGGCAGGGTGGTGCGCGCGTGCACGGCGCCATAGGCAAGGCCACCCGCCGGGAGCGGCATTCCAGAAGGCGCGCCGGGGATCCCCGCGACCACGGGCAAGAAGCAGAAACCAATGCGCTCGGCATCAACGACTGCGTGCAGCAGGGTAAAAACGCTTGTTCCGGGGGGCTCGACGGGCGCGTCCCCCCCGACATCAGCCGCCGCGTCGGAACTGCCGTCGACGCCCGCGTCCACCTGCCCGCCGCCAGTGCCCCCAGATCCAGCGGGCTTTTTGGCCAGGACGCTGTGATCCGTGCCGCAGCTCGCGGCCAGCGCGACGGCCGAACAACCCAGCACCCAGCCCCATCGGCTCATGCCCTCAGCTATGCCACGTGGCTGGCCCGGTGCGTAGGGTGGCCGGAAGAACTGGAAATTTATTCCCATGATTTCAGCGACATAGCCGCCATTCGGTCGAACGCATCTTGACCAAGGGGATCGCCAGACGCAAGGTGGGGTTCACAGAACTGACATGTCAGTTTCGAAACGCACCTACCTGCCGGCGGACGAGCGCCGGGCCCAGATCCTCGATTGCGCTCTCGGCGCCTTCGCGGATCGCGGCTACCACGCGACCAGCATCGCGGAGGTCTGCGACCGCGCATCCATCGGTCGCGCCACCCTGTATCAGTACTTCAAGGACAAGCGCGATCTGCTCGTCTCGTTGGCCAACGAGATCTGCGAGAAGGTGCTGCGTGCCTACGAAGCCCGGGCCCCCTACGCCCTGCCTGAGGGTTTCGTGCCATCCGAGGCAGCCATCGTCGCGTTCACGGAAAAGCGCATTCTGTCGATCCTTGAAGTGCTGTTCGAGGATCGCAATGCGGCGCGCCTGGTGATCCGTGCC
>CBDUPW010000301.1:0-8673 GCA_965369205.1 uncultured Polyangiaceae bacterium
AGCGGCGCCGCTGGTTCGTCGGGGGGCGCGAGTGGCGGCAGCGCCGGCGTCGGCAGCGGTGGGCTCGGCGGCGCCGGCTCTGGCGGCATCGCCGGCGGCGGCTCCGGCTCGGGCGGGGCAGCCAGTGGGGGCTCCGGCGGCGGCTCCGGCTCGGGCGGGGCAGCCAGCGGGGGCACCGGCGGCGGCGCCGGCTCGAGTTTGCGCCTCTTCGGCTTCGGCAAGAACGACGTGGACCGTGTCAAGATCCGCATCGACGACGAAACGAACGCGCTGCCCGGCCCACCCGCCGATATCGGAGCCACCGACTTCAGCGTGGAGTTTTGGATGCGCGCAAGCGCATCCGACAACACCAGCGGAAGCATTGCTTGCAGCGGCTACGCCTGGATCAACGGAAACATCATCGTCGATCGCGATCGCTTCAACCAAGGGCGCGCCTTTGGCATCTCTGTCGCCGCTGGGCGCGTCGTCTTCGGTGTGATCAACGCTAATTCGTCGTCCAACACGATTTGCTCGACGACCAACGTGCTCGACCAAGCTTGGCATCACGTCGCGGTGCAGCGCCGCCGGAGTGACGGTCGCATGTGGATCTTCATCGACGGCAAGAACGAAGCCGAGCAGGACGGGCCGGATGGGGACATCTCCTACCCGGACAATGGCGTGCCTGGAAACCACTGCGGCGGGCCGTGCAATTTTTCGGATCCGTTCCTGGTCATCGGCGCCGAGAAACACGATGCCGGCACTGCCTACCCGTCCTACAGTGGCCACTTCGACGAACTGCGACTTTCGAACACGCTTCGATACAGCGCCAACTTCACACGGCCAAGTGGCGCGTTCAGCGCGGACGCCAACACCGTCGGGCTGTATCACTTTGACGAAGGCAGCGGCACCGTTGCGGGGGATAGCTCTGGCGCCAGCGGTGGCCCGAGCCCTGGGCTGCTCAAAGTGGGCGGCACGCCTGTCGGCCCGATTTGGAGCAGCGCCACGCCGTTCTGACGTAACCCACGCCCGCGCGCTGCAAGACCGGGCGACGGGCGCCCAGTCGCGCTAAAGTGTGCCAGCCATGCCATTGCTTCGCGCCCTCGCCGTCTGCGTTCTTGTGTCTACGCCCGCGCTTGCGGCACCGGTTTCCTTCTCGGTCGATGTCCCGCTGACGCAAGGCAAAGCAGCCGTGGATGCATTCTTGGCGGCGCGCGGCGGCGCGGTGACAGGCGGCTCGTTTTCCAACCAAGGTTGGAAAACGAGCGCGCGTAGCGACTTCATGCACTTCGCACTGCCGGCGGGCATCGACGCGCGACGGGGCAAGCTGACCACGGTGTTTTCGGCTCCAGAGCTGTCGGGGCCCAAGGGCTACTTCGAGAGCTACCACCTGGTCGCGCTGCGACCGAACACGCAGCCCTTCAAACCAATCGGGGCGGGCAGCGCTTCCCTGTCGAGTTTGTATATCGCGTATCGCGAGAACGACGAACTCATGGCGCAAGGCCGCGGCTACTACAATCTCTTCGACGCTGGCTGCACGGATTGGAAACTGTGCACTGGCGAAGGCGGCTCCAGCAAGGGGTGGCTCAATGCAGCGGGGCCCTTCACCATTCTGCAAGACTGGAACGACAACATCGATCAGCTGAGCTTCACGCCCGGCGGAGGGAAGAAAACTGTGGATCTGAGTGCAACCTCGCCGAACGGCAAGATCTCTGCTCCGGGCTGGTACGTAACGGTCAACGCCTGTGGCGGTAGCACGCACAACTCTTGCGGCCTGTGGGATGGCCCGACCAAAGGCGGGCCCCTGGGCGTGGTGTATACCAAAGTGACATTGGAGCTCACGACGGAATGCGGCGACGCCCAGTGCAGCGTGGGCATCGAAACTGCGCAGAACTGCGCCGCGGATTGCGCGGGCGGCAGTGGTGGCGCCGGTGGCGGCAGCGCCGGCGTGGGCGCGGCAGCGGGCAGCGGCGGCGCGGGCGGAATCGCCGGCGCGGGCGGCAGTGGTGGCGCGGCGGCAGGCAGCGGCGGCGCTGCCGGCGGCGCGAGCACGGGCAGCGGCGAGAGCACAGGCAGCGACGACGCGAGCGGCTGCGGTTGCGCCGTGCCGCGACCGCGGCCCGCCGCCCCCGGGCTGCTACTCGCTCTGGCCGCGCTCGTTTTCGGCGCGCGACGCAGACGCCCGGGGCGCGCGCCCAGGACGCCCAGCCACGGCCCGAGCGCGCCGGGCCCACGTGGCCAGCGCCGCGCCTCCCGCGCGCGCGCCTCCCGCGCGCTCCCGCGCGCACTCGGACTGACCCTTGGCGCGCTGGTTTGCTTGGCCGCAGTCGCCCGACCCGGCACGGCACACGCCGCGCCGGAGAAGAAGCTGCGCATCGCGACTTTGGCTCCGAAGAACAGCGCTTGGGGCAAGGTCTTCCGCGTCTGGCAGAAGGCCGTCGACCAGAAAACCAAGGGCCGCCTAGCGCTCGACGTCTACTACAACGCCGTGCAGGGCAACGAACACAGCATGGTCGGCAAGATGAAGACCGGCCAGCTCGATGGCGCCGCCCTGGCCAGCGTGGGTCTCGCCAGCATCCATCGCGACGTATTGGTGATGCAGCTGCCGGGCGTGGTGGACTCTTGGACCGCCCTCGACAAAGTTCGCAGAGCTGTGGGCCCAGACATCGAGAAACGCTTCCTAGACGAAGGCTTCTTGATCCTGGGTTGGGGGGATATCGGACTGGTGCGCCAAATGTCGAAGGGGTTTGCGGTACGCCGTCCCAGCGACATCAAGGGCAAGCGCCCGGCAGTCTGGCGCAACGAACCCATGGGGCCGAAGATCTACGCCAAGATCGGCGGCGTGGTGCCAGTGCCCGTATCGGCGACGGAAGTCCTGCCAGCGCTGCGCTCCGGAAAGATCAACCTGGTCAACGCGCCGGCACTCGCGGCCGAGCAATTGCAGTGGACGAGTAGCCTGGACCACGTCGCCGCCACATCGAGCGTATGTGCGATCGGGGGCGTGGTCTTTCGCAAGAAAGCCTTGGACGGCATGCCGGCAGATCTGCGTGAGACCTTCCTGGAGATCCAACAGAAGCTCAGCAAACACAACGCAAACCGCATTCGCAAGATGGACGAGCAGGCCTATCAGCGGCTGAAAAGGAAGATGACCGTCGTGCAGCTGTCCCCGGCGGACAGGGAAGAGTGGAAAAAGGTGCTGGTGCCCGTGATGAAGCAACTCTCGGGCTCGACCTTTTCCAAAGATCTGATGGAAAAAGTGCTCAAGGTCACGGGCAAGGGTTGAGCGCCCGGCGCACGCCAGCCGCTTTAATGCGCGCCGCTTTCTAGGGTTTGGTCGGCCCGGGCGGCTAGCATGGCGCCCCAGTGGTCACTCGTCTCGGCCGCCGCGCCACAGAAGCGGCTCTTGTGCTGTTCGCAGCTTTGGGTTTCTGCCTCGTGCCGCTTGGCAAGAAGACGGGGCTCGAACACGCCAAGGCACTCTTGGCCACCGACGCCGCGCGAGAAGCGGGTGAAGGCGTGGCCGACGCTTTCGTGCGGGTGCGCCAGGCGTTCCTCCAGCCGGCCACCGCGCCCAAAGCCGGCCCCGCGGCGTCGAGTTCCGCGCGCGACCAACCCGTGCTCTTCCGTGTCAGCGAAAACGCGGATGCTCCGGACGCCAGCGCGCCCTACCACCCGCCCCAAGGCTGAGGCCACACTCCGAGGCCAGAGGCCCGGCGCCGCGGCGAAAGCCCGCGTGACAAGCGCACCTCGGGGCAAAGCGCGGGAGTAGGGAGCACGCGCCGAGCATCGACCCGACCCCCAAAAACTCAGGGCGCGACGATACGGTGCACGACGACGACGTTGCCGACCCCGGGCGCTGGAGCGTCCGTGGCCACGAATACGTTGCTGGTGCTAGGCGGCACACTGGTGGTCATGGTGCAGGTCTTGTTCAGCGAGATGAAGGGCGACAGCACATTGATGCCCACGGCATCCCCGGGCGCGCGGTTGTAGAGCGTGAGACCCGTCTGCGCCGTCAGTGCGCTCACTGGCAGCACGCCCGCGCTATCGATGAGTTGGTGCATTTCGCCCCCCGCACTGGCCAGGACAACGACGGTGCCCCCAGCCTTGGCGAATTGATCGATCGGCCCTGCCAGGCTGGTGCCAATCGCGCCCAGGGTTCCCGGGGGCGCATTCGACTGGTCGTATACCAGCAGCGTGTCGTAGTTCAGCACACTCAAGTTCGCGATCACGTCGTTGGACGTCGTGGCCGGCGTGATGTTGAAGGTGCGACTCTTGGCCGTTCCGGCCCAGCCCAGCGCTTGGGCCACCTTGTTCTTGATATTGGCCGGCGTGTACTGCTCATAGGCGAGGATGCGCACTGGGTCTTTCAGGGGCAAGAACACGGCGTTGCCGAGCAGCAGCGTCTGGGGTGAGTTCTGAAATGCCTGCTCGTAGTTCATGCACGCGGAAACCACGTGACCGACGACGGCCCCGACGCATTGCCCGCTCTGGCAAATGCCACTCGGGCACACGTTGCCACACTTGCCACAGTTCTGTGGGTCGCTATTGAGATCCACACACTTGCCCGCGCACTCAACCAAGGGCGGATTGCAGAGCGGCACACATGCGAAGCCGCCGTCTACCAAATCGCATAGGCCCGTCGGGCTCACGCATTTCGTGAAGCAGTCCCCGCACTGGGCCGCGGTGTTGTAGGGCGGCGAGCAAGCGTCACCGGCTTCGCCGACGGTGCCATCCGTGTCGCCGTCACCTGGGGGAAAGCGATCGCTCTTTGCGTCGAAGTCCGCGTCTGGGTCGGCGTCACCCGCATCGCCGAAACCGTCAATGCTGGCATCGCCACCGCATACACCAGAGAAACAAAACATACCGGGCGCGCAGCGGTTGCCGCAACTCCCACAGTGCGTCGAGTCGCGCGCTAGGTCCACACAGCTGCCTGCACAGACGCTCAATCCGTCGCGACACTCACCGCCGACAACGCCACCCGACGTGCACGACGCAGGTAGCGCAACGCCCAGGGACAACGCCAGGGCGGCGCGAAGCATTGTGCGCGCGGATATCACTTCTGGTCTCCTTCGTTAGCTTGACCCGAACCCGGCGCGGGTGCAGTCGCCGAATCCACAGGCGGGCTTCCGTCGCCAGATCCGCCGGTCCGCACTTTGATTTGCCGACTGATTTGAAACTCGACGCGCCGGTTCAAGAACCAGGCACGTTCGTTGGCTTTGTCCACCGCGGGTTGGCTGGATCCGAATCCCTTGCCCGAGAGCCGCTTCTTGTCGACGCCCTTGGTCTCCAGGAAGTCCGCCACGGACTGCGCGCGATCTTGCGAGAGCTTCTGATTGAACCACTCGGGACCCCGCTCGTCGGTGTGCCCTTGCACTTCGACGTGAATCCAACTCGGATTGTCCTGGATCAGTTTGGCCACGCGCTCAAGGAGCGGGTAACTGACCGGACGGATCTTTGCGCTATTGACCCAGAAGTGCACGCGATCGTCGAGGAAGATCTTGTCGCCGACGACGCGCACCTGCTCGGCGTCGGGGCAGCCATCCTCGTCTGCGTAACCGTTCTTTACTTCCGGCTCGTCGGGGCACTTGTCGTCTTTGTCCGGGATCCCGTCCTTGTCGTTGTCCAAGTCGGGGCAACCGTCCTGGTCTTCGAAACCATCGCGGTCCTCGGGATCGTTCGGACACTTGTCGTCCCCGTCCAGGATCGCGTCCTGATCGTTATCGCGATCGGGACATCCGTCAGTGTCCTCGAAGCCGTCTTTATCTTCGGGATCGTTGGCGCACTGATCCTTGATGTCTTGGATGCCGTCGAGATCGTTGTCGAGCTCGGGGCAGCCATCTTCGTCTTCCCAACCGTCCGGGTCTTCGCGATCATCTGGGCATTGGTCCACCGAGTCCTTGATGCCGTCGCCGTCCCGGTCACCATCCACTGCAGCTTTGCCCTGCCCGAAGAACCCGTGCAGTCCAAAGACCAGGAGATTGGCATCGGCGGGGCGGATCTCATCATCCGGTTGGAATACGTGGATCAAACCCACCGTGGGGCCGAGGCCGTAGGCTCCGCGACCCCAGAGATTGTCCCAGCCAACGAAGATGTCGACGGTCGGCCGGATCTTTTGCCCGGTCAACGCGACACCACCTGCGGCGGACGCCCACAGACCCGCGGCGCTCCAGCCGCTCTCGTAGTCCCAACTCGGGTAGAAGGGACGCACGCGGACTCCGAGCCCAAGCTGTCCGCTGGTGAACGAACCCTCGGGCTTGATGTTTGGATCAGCAGGGTCGTCGGCCTTGTTGAACCACTCGCCGCCGAGTTCGAGCTGCGCGCCCAGCGCCGGCGAGAGCTGCAGTTCGCCAGCAGCGAGACCAGCAACGCCGATGCTGAACTCGTCGCCCTGGTGACCGCCAACGGCTTTCGACAGGCCGATTGTGCCGTGCCAGCGCGGGGGTTCCGCCAGCGCGGCCGAACCGAACGTCGAGGCGCCGGCAAACCATGCCGCCGCAACCAAAGTGCGAACCATTGCCGAAGGAGTCACTGGAACGCTCATGGTAGCGAGCCGAGTACCGTCGCGGCAAAGAACAGCGGGGTCGCGCTGCCGAGCCTACGCATCATTGCGCTGACACCTGTCAGCGTGATCAGGGTCAACGCGTTGACGCCGGCACTTGTATAAGCGCGGCGCCGGCGCACACTTCGGCAGAGAATGCCGCGAGATCCGCGGCGGTTGTCCCAAATGGGAGGCGCTTCCTTGCGCGACCTGACCCGCATGCAGCGCTGCACCTTGCGAAGGGCGTGCCGGGCGACGCGGGAACTCGGGCACGCGCATTGCTCTGATACTCCCCGCGAAGCGCTTACGCGCCAAAACGCCCATTTTTGTGGCACATCGTGTGCCGATCGGAGACTGCCTTGTCACGCTCACGCCAATTTCGCGCACCCTTCGTGGTTACCGTGGCGTCCGTCGTTGCGACTTTGGCCACGGTCGCCTGCGGCGGATCGACGGACAGCGACGGCGGCGGGGGCGCCAGCAGCGGCGGGTCGAGCGGCAGCGGCGGCGTTGGCAACGCGGGCGGCAGTGGCGGCAGCGGCAATGCCTCTGGTACCGGCGGGCAGAACGCCCAGTGTCCGCCAAGCTTTCCCGGACACGACACGGCGTGCCCGCAAAACGGGCTCAGCTGCAGCTACAGCCAGGGTCAGTGTTGCCCCGCGTGGGAGGCGCGCTGCGTGGACGGCAAGTGGGAGGGGCTCGTCAGTTCCTGCAATCCACCGCCGCCGGATCCTTGCCCGGCGACGCCACCTGCGCCTGGCACCGCATGCGGATCGTCGGATCCGTGTGGCAATGAGTACCAATATTGCACCTACGACACCTGCCAAGAGGGCACGGACAACGTCACTGCGCAGTGTCAGGGCGGCGTGTGGACCGTTGAGACCAAACAGTGCACCGCACCCTGCGAGAAGCTCACACCGTGTCAGTGCTTCAAGCGCACTGACTGCGAGGCGCTGACAGACTCGTGCCTGTGCGAATGCGACTACAATTGCCCAGGCACGCTGCCCTGCGACTGTGCCTGCGGCGGCGGCAAGTTCCTCGGCTGTCAGTCGATTGAATTACCGGGCTAACGCGGTCGGCTCACTCGGGCCGCGGCACGTCCGGGTGTTCGTTGTAGTAGGCGTCCAAGCTCTCGCGAGAAATGCGCAAGGTGACGACGCCCTCGCGCAGGATGCGTGCTTGGCAGCCGAGCCGCGAGTTTTCCCGCACGTCAAAAGCCTTGTCGAGGATGTCCTCTTCGTCTTCCTCAGCTTCGCTCAGTAGCTCCCGACCGCCATCGATGTAGACGTGGCAAGTGGAACACGCACAAACTCCGCCGCAAGCGTGCCCCTCGGGAGCGTGAATGCCCTGCGCTGCTTCCAAGAGCGACGTGCCCACGGGCACATCGGCCTCCACGCCTTGATCGCTGAATCGCACCTTAGCCATCGCTGCCCGCTTCCGTATCTAAATGGCCGTGCGCGCGCAAGTGTGCCTCCACGCCCTGAGCGTGCTCCACGCTTTGTTCGACGTCTCCCAGGACCTTTCCGCTGATCGCGCTTTTGATCGCGCGATTCATGCGACGCCCGGCCCACTCGTGGGTGGCGTCGTCCAAGCTGTCGATGCGCAGCTGGATTTGGGCCGGTTTCTTGGCGCCATCAATGGCGCTCTTTAGCTCTGCCACCGCCAGCTCGATCCGCGCGCGCTCGTCCGCACTGAGCAGGTCAGTCTCCGTTGCCAGGGACTTGTTCGTGGCTAGCAGCATGCGCTCCGCCTCGACCCGAGCTTCGGTAAGCCGACGCGCTTCCAGATCGGCCTCGCCGAAATCGAGAGCGTCGATCAGCATTTGTTCGACCTCTTCATCGCTGAGACCGTAGCTGGGCTGCACTTCGATGTGTTGGCTGATGCCTGTCGTCAGTTCGCGCGCCTCGATCTTCAAAAGGTTGTTCTCATCTACGAAGAACTCGACCTCGAGGCGGGCCATGCCCGCTGGCATCGGCGGAATGCCTTTCAAAGCGAAACGCGCCAAAGACCGGCAATCCTTCGCCAGTTCGCGCTCGCCTTGCACCACATGCAGATCGAAGCCGGTCTGGTTTTCTGCATAGGTCGTAAACGTCGACTTGGCGCCCGCGGGAATGGTGGTGTTCCGCGGCAAGATCTTGTCTACAGCGCCGCCCATGGTTTCC
>CBDUPW010000302.1:0-8631 GCA_965369205.1 uncultured Polyangiaceae bacterium
CCCTCACCGAGCCCTTCGGCATTGCCAGCGGCGCACAACACCGCGCCGACAACGTCTTGGTCTCGTTGACCCTGGCCGACGGCACAGTCGGCCTGGGCGAAGCCGCGCCCTTTCCCGCCTTCAACGGCGACACTCAGGCGGCGGCCCTCAGCTCCGTGCGAGCGAGTCGGGACGCACTGGGTGCCTGCGACCCGCGGCGGTTCCGCGCGGTCAGCGCCGCGCTCGCCGAGGCCTGCCCGAGCCCGAGTGCCCGCGCCGCCATTGAAATGGCCTGCATGGACGCGGTGTGCCGCGCCCGCGGCGTCAACATGTGGCATTGGTTCGGCGGCAAGAGCCCCGCGCTGCGCACGGACATCACCATCGTGACGGGCAGCGTGGACCATGCAGCAAGCGCCGCAGCGCGGGCGGCCGCCGACGGGTTCGACACTCTCAAGGTCAAAGTGGGTGGAGGCGCCATCGAGACCGACATCGAACGGCTCGCGGCGATCCGCAACGCAGCGCCCCGCGCAACGTTCGTCCTAGACGCCAACGCCAGTCTCAGCGCAGAGCAAGCACTCGCCCTCGTCGACAGCTTCGGAGCGGAACGCTCCCGCATCGCGCTCTTCGAACAACCCTGCGGCAGCGCGGACCACGCCGGCCTCGCGAAAGTACGCGCCGCCGGCGTCTTGGTGGCGGCCGACGAAAGCGCTGCCTCCAGCCGAGACTTGCCGGCGCTCCTGAACGTCGTCGACGTGATCAACGTGAAGCTGATGAAGAGCGGCGTCATCGGTGCGCTGGATTTGGCCCTGGCAGCCCGCGCGCTCGGGTTTCGTTTGATGATCGGCGGGCTGGTGGAGTCGGATTTGGCGATGAGCGCGTCGGCGTGCCTAGCGGCGGGACTGGGCGACTTCGCCTTCGTCGATCTGGACACGGCATTGTTCGTCAAAGACGCGCCCTTCGTCGGCGGCGTCGCGCGTCGAGGCCCGGACATCCGCGTGGACGCCATCGCGGCCGGCCACGGAGTCGGCCGCAGTCCCCCCAGCCTTTGACGAAGATTCCCACGAAAATGGGAGTTTCTCGTCGATCCACGCTATCCTTTGTCAATTGCCTCCGCCTCCTCCCCCGGCCGCTGAAGGCCAACTCGTCCTCCCGATCCCTGGCGTTCTAGAAGAACACGCAAAGCCGGAGCGCATCCATCGCGCGGATCGCGTGTTCGTCAATCGCAACTTGCGCATGTCGACCATCGAATGGGTCGGCTTCGACATGGACTACACGCTGGCGATCTACAACCAGCAGGCGATGGACACGCTCAGCGTCGACCTCACGGTAGAGCGACTGATCCGACGCGGCTACCCGCGCTACCTACGTCGCCTTACCTATGACACCCGCTTTCCGATCCGTGGCCTGCTGATCGACAAGAAGCACGGGCACGTGCTGAAGATGGATCGCCACAAGGTGGTGCTCAAGGGCTACCACGGCCAAACCCGCCTGAGCCGCGAGCAGCTTCTCGAACTCTACCACCACAAACGCATCCGTCCTCACACAGCCCGCTACCACTGGATCGACACGCTCTTCGCGCTCTCTGAAGTAACGGCCTTCGCAGCGATCATCGCCGCTTTGGAGCAAAACGGCGACCAGGTTGACTTCGACAAGCTGTTCGTCGACGTGCGCGCCGCCATCGACGAAGCCCACCGTGATGGCTCGGTATACAAACACGTCACCGGCAACCTGGCGCGCTACGTCGATCGCGATCCCGCCTTGGCTCGCACCCTGCACAAGCTGCGCTCCGCGGGAAAACGCCTGTTTGTGCTGACGAACTCTCCCGCGGGATACACCAATCAAATGATGGAGTTCCTCCTCGGAGACGCCATGCCGGAGTATCCGAGCTGGCAGAACTACTTCGACGTGTCGATTTGCGCGGCGCAGAAACCGCTCTGGTTTGAAAACGGCCAGCCGTTCATGCAACTCGACGGCAAGGTGCTACGTCCAACCAAGCACCTCGAGCGAGGCACCCTGTACGAAGGCGGCAACTTGCGCGACTTCGAGCGCATGACGGGCTGCGTGCCTTCGAGCGTGCTGTACGTCGGCGACCACATCTACGGCGACATCCTGCGGTCGAAGAAGGAATCCTCCTGGCGCACGCTGCTCATCTTGCAGGAGCTGGACGCCGAGATCGCGGCCCTCGAACTCTGCCTGACGGATAGAACCCGCGGGCGCGAGCTGTACGAGTCACGGGCTCAGCTCGAGGACGAGCTGCGCTTCTATCAGGCCCGCTACAAAGAGCTGTCCAAGGGCAGCAACGGCAGTGCGGTCGAGCTGGGCGCGGAACGCAGTCGTGTCAAGAAGGCCATTGATCGGATTCGCGCGGAAATGCGGCGTCTGGACCATGAACACTCGGGGCTCGTGGAGCGCGTCGACGCCGCTTTCCATCCCTATTGGGGCTCACTGCTGAAGGAAGAGCACGAAATGAGCAGTTTCGGCCACCAGGTGAACCTCTACGCCGACATCTACACGCGGCGGGTGTCTTGCCTGGCGGCCTACTCGCCGACGCAGTTTTTCCGATCGCCTCACGACCTCATGGCCCACGAGATTTAGACCTGAATTCCAGTACTTGAAGGCTTTACCTTAGGCCACCCCGCGCAAATTGTGCTACGCGATGTGCCCCCTGCCAGGCGGGGTCTTTCGTCTTAGACATGACTCTTATGGCTTCCGGAACTGTCGAAGGAAAGCCGCACTGCGGGCACTGATGGCCAGCGCCCGAATTGAGTACGAGGAAATGCTTTCATGAATCTTGTCGAGTGGCTGCAACGCTTGATGACCAACTTCGGCGCGGGTTGGGTCATGTGGCTCTTGATCGTGCTGAGCGTCGTCTCGGTCGCGATCATGCTGGAGCGCGCGTGGTTCTACTATTCGCTGCGCGACGACCTCGCCGGACTCGCGACCAAGCTGCGGGAGCGCTTGCGCGAAGACGACATGGAGGGCGCGACGCAGCTGATGGCGAAGTCGCCCAGCGCGGAAGCGGCCGTCGTCAGTGCCGGGCTGCTCGAAGCCGACCGTGGAGCGAAGTCCGCAGACGAGGCGATGAAGGGCGCCGCCGCACTGCAACGCATGAAGCTCGAGCGACGCTTGGCGTTCTTGGGAACCCTGGGCAACAACGCGCCCTTCATCGGGCTGTTCGGCACCGTGATTGGCGTCGTGAACGCCTTTGAAGCACTCGGTCGTCAAGACGCCACTGCCGCCGCGGCCACCGCTGCCAACGCCGCAAGCGCCATGGCGCCCCAAGAAGTCATGTATGCCATTGCCGAAGCGCTCGTCGCCACCGCAGTGGGTCTGGCGGTCGCCATCCCCGCCGTCGCCATGTACAACGTCTTCCAGCGCCAAGCCAAGTCAGTGCTCGCCAATACCGAGGCACTGTCCCGGGTGTTGCTGGCGCATTTAGTTGCCGTCGAAACGGGCACTGCGGCGCCCCTCGCTGGCCAGCGTCGCGCTCCGGCCGCTTCAAGCCCCGACGCCGAAGACGACGAGAGCGAGGACTGAGCGGTGGCTTCCTCGGGAGACGACGAAGACGGGCTGATCAGTGGCATCAACGTCACGCCCCTGGTGGACGTCACGCTGGTGTTGCTCATCATCTTCATGGTGACGGCGAAGATCATCGTCTCACGCGGCATGCCCATGGACTTGCCAAAGGCGGCCAACAGCGAAGAGGTCCAGCAGATCTTCAGCGTCGAGCTCACCGCCGACGGCAAGACGGCCATCGACGGCAAAAACGTGGCTAACGACGACGCCATCGGCAGCGCTGCCAAGATCGCCCGAGAAAAGAACAAGGATCTGCGCGCGGTGATCCGCGCCGATCGCAAGGTGGAGCATGGCCGGGTCATCCACGTGCTGGATCTTTTGAAGCGATCCGGCGTGGCAAAGATCGCATTTGCCGTCTCGCCCGTACCTGAGGGGGTACCCGTCGATACGGAACCCAAATGACCTTGCTCGACAGCGACAGCGGCAACCCGGGCGCCGCAGCGCCCGGCCACCAAGAGGAACACCCCGCTGCGCAATCCCCCCGCCGACTCGACCCCCTGGCTCCGATCCTGGCCCTGGGCCGGCGCCAAGTGCGCGTGGGGCTCCTGATCGGCATTGCGGGCGCGCTCTTCGTACACGGAGCCGCTGCCGGCAGAGGCCTCAGCACGCTCGTCCACCTTTCGCGCTTTGCAGCCATCGTGGATGCCGGCGTCGCCGAGCGCATGGCTGCGACCTACAACGTGGACGTCACGCCACCGCCCGAAGCCGAGGTTCCGGAAACGCCCGAGCCCGAACCACCAGAGTCGGAACCGGAGAAGGTGGTCCAGCCCAAAGACGAGCCGCCACCGAATTCCGACAACCCCTACGTGGATCAACCGCCCGAAGCCGCGGAAGCCGGCAAGGTGCTCACGGCCGAGCCGGATCCGGATGCGCCCCTCGACTTGACCGACAAAGGTTTCGTGACCGGCAGCGGCGACCGCTACGCCGGCGGCACCACGGCGTCTGACGGCACGAGCAAGACCGCGGTCCGCAATCTCAAAGCCAACAAAGGCGGCAAGCCCGGCGGCACGGGCACCAAGCCGGCGGCCGGCCCTTCAGGACCCAAAAAAGAGAATCTAGCCAAGGCGGCCGGCCTGCTCGGCGGCGGCAGCTGGAACGACTGCGGCTTCCCGCCGGAAGCTGACATGGACCAAGTGGACTACGGCATCGTCACCCTGACCGTGACCGTCGGCACCAACGGCCGGGCGAAGAGCGTCTCCGTGATCGCCGATCCCGGGCATGGCTTCGGCCGCCTGGCGCGCAGCTGCGCGATGCGAAAGTCCTACACGCCCGGCCTCGATCGAAACGGCAAGCCTACGGTCAAGACGACGCCGCCAATCCGCGTACGATTCACGCGCTAGCTGCAGGCTCGGCCTGTCCGGCCCCCAATGATTGCCGTTTCGGCGCAAAGCCGGTTAAGCTGATTTACTGATGAGCGAACGCGTCGAACAGCTCCAGAAGATCTCGCTGTTCCAAGGGCTCAAACCTCAGGCGCTCGAGCTCATCGCGCGCATTTCGACCGAAGAGTCCCACACCTCCGGCACGAAAATTTTCCAGCACGGCGACGCCG
This sequence comes from uncultured Polyangiaceae bacterium, assembly GCA_965369205.1. Lineage (GTDB taxonomy): Bacteria > Myxococcota_A > Polyangia > Polyangiales > Polyangiaceae > JACKEA01. Next base: position 5,105 of record CBDUPW010000302.1, read on the forward strand.
GCGACAAGCTGTACCTGATTCTGGAAGGCCGCGTGCGCATCAGCCGCGAAGTGCCCGGCATGGGCGAGGAAGCCCTGGCCATCCTTGGCCCCGGGGAAATCTTCGGCGAAATGGCGCTGCTGGACGAATCTCCCCGTAGCGCAGACGCCCGGGTGCACGAACGCTGCCGAGTGCTGGCGATCCCCAAAGACGCCTTCGACGATCTGCTCTTTCTGCACAAGGATCTGGCGTACGAAGTGCTGTGGAGCTTCGTGCGCATGCTGGTCGGACGCCTGCGCGACACCACAGACAAGCTCACGTTCCTATCCATCACCGGCAAGTTCTAGCGCGCATAGCCACAGCGCTACGGAACATGCTCTCCCGGAGTGCGTGCGCAGGGGTGCAACCCCGGACAGTGCTCCGATGTGCACGGAGTATTCCGATGTACACGGTGAACAGACGGAAACGTGTGGACAAAGTCCCCGCGCGCTGGCCCGGCATTTCGCGCGCGCGCGCGACAAAGCCCCCGTCAGGTGCGCAGGTGTAGTCGGATGTAAGTACCCGGAACTCCCCAGCTTTTCAAAAAGGTGTCCACAACATAGGCACAGAATTTGACGGGCCTACACCCGTTCAGTATCGTAATGAAGCAATGCAAGGTCTCACAAAGCGCCAAGAGCAGACTCTTTCTTTTATCCGCAGCTCCATCAACGAGCGCGGCTACCCGCCCACGCTCCGGGAGATCGGCGAGCACATGGGCATCAAGAGCACCAATGGCGTCAACGATCACTTGCGAGCCCTCGAACGCAAAGGCTACCTGCGGCGCGAAGACATGAAGAGCCGCGCCCTGAAGCTCGTGCACGACTCCGAGCCCACCCCCGCGAACGACGACGATCTCGTCGAGGTCAAAATCCTCGGCCGGGTCGCAGCCGGCCTGCCGCTGCTCGCCGAGGAGCAAGTCGTCGATAGCGTGCGCGTCGACCGCATGATGGTGCGCGGCGGCCGTGACGTCTTCGGTTTGAAGGTCACCGGGGACTCCATGATCGAAGCCGGCATCTTCAGCGGCGACTACATCTTCGTGAAGAAACAGGCCACCGCAGACCGCGGCGACATCGTCGTGGCCCTGATCGGCGACGAAGCCACGGTCAAATACTACTACCCGGAGCGCGACTACGTGCGCTTCCAGCCCGCCAACGCCCAGATGGCACCCATCCTCGTGCGCGCAACGGACTTCAAGTCCACCATGCTGCTCGGCAAGGTCATCGGCGTCTTCCGCCAGATCTGATTTTTGGGTCGAGGCGCTGGGGCGCGTTGGGTCACTCATCCCACCGAGTGCGAAGGTGTGCGTGCCTTCGCTGTCCCCTCGAAACACGCCTCGGTTCCACCACACCGCGCCGCTCGCGCGCCATGGGAGCTGGCACTTCGTGCGCGGTGACGCCGAACCCACGCCCACGCCCACGCCCACGCTCTCGCGCCCACGCCCACGCTCGCCTCCCGCCCCCCATGCTGAAAACCTGCTCAGCACCCGCTTCTTTTGTGGCGGGATTCATCGGTTGTTGACGCGGTATTAGGGGCGTTGGTAGCGTCCCAGCGAGGCGAAAAGTCGGACCTCGGGCCGAGGGCGTCGGATGGGCGAAAACAACCGCAAAGATCGAAACATTCCGCAGGGTTTTCCGCGACGCGTGGGGGTGCACGTCGCGGGCGCTCTGTTCGTCGCGTTTTTGTCGACGGGCTGCGGCAACACCATCTACGCCATTCAGGCGAACTCGGCTGCGAGCAAGCTTGAAGAAGCCAAGGCACTCGGGGCCGAGCAGTACGCGCCCTACGAGTACTACTACGCCCAAGCGCATCTCCAAAAGGCGCAGACCGAAGCCGGCGAAGCGGACTACAGCGACGCTGTCAACCTGGCGGAAACCGCTGAAGAGTACGCCGACAAAGCAATCGCGCTGACTCGCGACGCACATCAAGGGGGCGGTCGATGACACAGGTCGCGCGGGCTTTGCTCGCTCTGACGACGCTGGTCGTTTTCGTTTTCGCGGGTTGCGGGCAGGCGCCCAAGCTGCGCGGGGACATCGAGGGTCTCGAGAAGATCGCCAAACAAGCGCAGGCCAACGGCGCCATCCGCTGCGCGCCGCGGGAACTGGCTTTGGCGCAGAGCCACCTCAAGTTCGCCTCCATCGAGCTGGAGCAGGGCTTCATCTCGAACGCCAAGCGCCATTTGTGGCGCGCCGAGCCGAACGCTCGAGCCGCGCTCTTCCTGTCGCCGCCGCAATACTGCGCGGAGCGCGGCTTCGTGGAGATGCCCAAGCCCAAACCCGTGCCGAAGCCGGGGGATCGCGATGGCGACGGCTACCTCGATCCAGAAGATTCCTGCCCGGACGAGCCCGAGAACTTCAACGCCTACAAGGATGAAGACGGCTGCCCGGATGACCCGGATACGGACGGCGACGGCTTACCCGACTCCGTGGATTCCTGCGTGCTGGAGCCCGAGGACAAGGACGGCTATCTCGACGAAGACGGCTGCCCGGACATCGACAACGATCTGGACGGGATCCTCGATGCCGCGGACAAGTGCCCGCTCGATCCGGAAGATCCCGACGGCTACGAAGACGACGACGGCTGCCCGGATCTGGACAACGACAAAGACACCGTGCCGGATCTCAAGGACCAGTGTCCGAACGAAATCGGTTCCACCACCAAAGAGCCCCTGGGTTGCCCGACGAAGCCGGCGCTCGTGGTGGTCACGGACTGTGAAGTCAAGATCACCCAGCAGATCCACTTCGAATACAACAAGGCCACCATCCGCCGGGAGAGCTATCCGGTGCTCGACGCCGTCGTCGAGGTGATGGAGAAGATGCCGGACATCAAGATCGAGGTCCAAGGCCACACCGACAATCGAGGTAGCGCCCGCTACAACAAGAGCCTCTCGGAACGCCGCGCAGGCTCCGTGATGAAATACTTGGTGTCCCACGGCGTCACCGCCAGCCGCCTGACGTCCAATGGCTACGGTTTCGACCGTCCTCTCGTACCGAACTCGTCCCCGCAGAACATGGCGCTCAACCGCCGCGTCCAGTTCGTGCGCACCGAAGGCACCAAGCCGGGGTGCCCACCCACCGGAAAGAAGTAAACGATGGGTCCGCAGCGGCAACTCCTGCCGCTGCCTACATCGCATCGACGTATCTCTCGCCTTTGCCTCTCGCTCCTTGGAGAACCTGATCCGTGCAACGCCGCCGCCTGAGCTTCACCCTTTGCCTCGCCTTAGTCCTCTTGATCGGCGCGTCCGCCAGCGCAGCGCCGCGGGACGCCGCCGCGAACAAGAAGATCGACGAAGCCATCAACGTCCACTATCTCGCGACGGACTTCGACAAGGCCGAAGGGGTGCTGACAGGCACCGTCAACGCCTGCGGCGACAAATGTAGCCCGGCCGTCATTGCCCGAGCCTGGATGTACGTCGGCATCGTGCGGGGCAGCGGCAAGGGCGACGCCAAGGGCGCCACGGAAGCCTTCAAGACCGCGGTCGCCGCGGATCCCAACGTCAAACTCGACGACGC
>CBDUPW010000303.1:0-8577 GCA_965369205.1 uncultured Polyangiaceae bacterium
CGGCGGCGGCGGCGGCGGTGGGTCCCGCGACAACGACGACTACGGTGCGCCGGATAGCGGCGGCGGTGGCAGCAGCGGCGGTGGTGGCGGCAGCGGGGGCTTCGACGACGCGGACTACGGTGGCGGTGGCGACGATATCCCGTTTTGAGCGTGGGCCGCGTGGCCCACGCGTGTCACGGCGGCTAGGTCTCACCGGTGCGCTCGCGCTCTGCGGGCTTTTGGCGGGTTGTTCCAGTTGCGATGATTCCGCCGGCGGCCCGGCGGCGTCGGCGTCTGCGGCGGCTGTGGACATGGCGCCGGTGCCCGCGCCGAAAGGGCTGGTCGCCGAGCTATTCGTTTCCAGCCCAGGAAACACCTGGAAGAAGCTGCGCGATACCTCCGGCGCGGTGATTCTGCCTCAGAGCTACGGCGTGCTGTTGACCACACTGCTGGGGCTGCCTCCTTTGGCCGCGGACGCTTTCGACGATTCGGCGACGACGACCGGCGCCGTGGCCCTCGACGATGCGTCGCAATGGCGAGCTGCTCTCGCGATCAAACTGGTCAGTGGACGTGAATTCATCGCGCGGCTGACGACCGGTAGCAAAGCGGCATACGAGCCCAAAGAGCACGGCGCGGGCATGACACTCCTCGCGCCCAAGGCCGGCAAGGCGTCGGCAGAGATAGCCCTCGCGGTGCTTGGCAACACGCTGTTGGTTGCCCGCAGTCCCGAAGGCATCACGCTCTTGGGGCCTTATGTGGCAAAGACGTTGCCACCGAAGAAGCCGCCGGCTCCCGGCGCCGTGGCGTACGTCCCGAGCGCGGCCCTGCGCGGGCCTCTCGCTGGGGAGATCAAGAAACGCTGGAAGACCGTGCGCGACGAGCTGAGCAGCACGGACCAGAACAACCGAAAGAAGCACGGTGGGCGGGCGCCGGATTTCGGGGACCCCCAGGCCGCCCTCGCGGTCATGACCGGGAGTGTTGACGGTTGGGTCAAGCTGCTCGAAGGCGCGGATCACGCGCAGCTCGAGTTGCGCCCGGACAACGACGTAGTGCGGCTGCATCTACAAGTCGACCCCGGTCAAAGCACCGACCTCCAGAAGTGGGTTCAAGAGCTCGCCGTGGGAGACGCTTCGCCGCTTCTTTCCCTGCCTGAGAGCGCCGCCATCGGCGTGGTGAGCCGTTCCTCGGTGCAGCAGCGCACGGAGTCCGCCCAGAGCAGCGCTGATGCGTTGGGCCGCTTGTTTGGGGATCGCCTCAACGCGAAGGACAAGGATCGGGTTGCCAATGCGCTGAAGGAGTTGGCGGAGGCGCGGGGTGACGAGGCGGTGTTTGGCTTCGTGCGTGGCGCAGACAGTTCTGGCCTGGTCTACCGAGGGTCCACCCTGGATCAACGCCGGCTCGATGCAGCCGCCAAGAGCCTGGTCAGCTTGCTGCGCTTGCCGGCGTTCCAAGAGCCGCTGCAGCAGTTCGTGGGTCAATTCTCGATCAAGCAAAGCTCCGCGAAAATCCCGGGGCTGCCCAACCAAGCGGAGCGCGTGCTCTTGAGCATCAAGCCCAGCAGCATGCGCATGGCGAAGGATCCCAAGGGCGAGGTCTCCGCCGCGCCGAGACCCGTGGAGTTGATGTGGACGTCAGCGGACGGCGTGACCCACGGCGCGATGACGACGGACGCGCCGCCGCTGCTCGTCGCCATGGTCGCCGCCGAAACCGCCAAGACATGGGCAGGAGTTCCCGCCATGGCCACGGGCGTCGCTCGGGTCGGCAAAGAGGTCGGCTTCGCTGTTGCTGTGCGTCCCCAGATCTTGCTCGGCAACGCGCCGCTGCAGTCTCCGGGACTGGCCACCCTTGCCCTGGGGCGCAGCGGCAAACTCGGCGTGTTGGACATCACCGCGGATCAAGCGGCGCTGCGCTTCTTCATGCAGCGCGCGATGACTCAGTAGTTCCCTGTGGGGTCTGGGTGGGTCGGAGGACGGCGCCAAGAAACTCCGGTATGATGCGGGCATGAACCGCCAGAACCGCAGCGTCTTGTTCCGTTGGGCCGGGCTTGGGTTGGCCGCGGCCGTAGCGGTGCTTGCATGCGGTCGCACCTCATTCGAGGACGACGACTCCTTCGATCTGGACGCTGGGGTTGGAGGGAGCGGGGCCACGGGGGTCGGGGGAAGCGGCGTGGGCGGCACCGGCATCGGTGGCAGCGGCATTGGCGGCACGGGCATTGGTGGCACGGGCGTTGGTGGCGCAGGCATTGGCGGAAGCGGCGCGATTGGTGGTAGCGGGGGCGGTCCGCCCGGATGTGGCCCTTGCGCGGGGTGTTGTGACGCGACGGGCGTGTGCCGCAGTGGAAGCGACAGCAATGCTTGCGGCTTGGGCGGAGTGGAGTGTTTCAACTGCGGCGCCCTCGGCTTCGCATGCGTCGCTGGAGCCTGCGAGGGCCCCGCGCCGGCGTGCAGTCCAGCCACGTGCTCGGGTTGCTGCGACTCCCAGGGACAATGCCAATTCGGGGACAAGGCTGACGCGTGCGGAGTCAGCGGCGGCAAGTGCGCAAACTGCGCAGCACAGTCGCAGAGCTGCATTGGCGGCAAATGTCAGGGGCCGCCGCCAGCCTGTGGACCGAAGACGTGCGGGGGTTGTTGTGACGCTCAAGGCAAGTGCCAAACGGGCACAGGCAATTCCGCGTGCGGCAACACGGGCAGCAAGTGCGAAAACTGCGTCGCAGGCGGAAAAATCTGCAATCAGCCGGGCAGCTACTGCGCCTTTTTTCCAAGTTGCGGATCCGTGACGTGCCCCACCGGCTGTTGTGACAAAAGTGGCAAGTGCCTGGATGGCAAGACGAACGCGGCCTGCGGCTCTGGCGGGAGCCAATGCGCCAATTGCGCCAGTCAGGGGCAGAGCTGCGCGCCCCAGGGGTTCTGCTATTCGGGAAATCACTGCGGTCCGGATAACTGCGCGGGTTGTTGCACTGCGACGGGTCAATGCGTGACGGGGGCGACTGGCATCGCCTGCGGCCAGTACGGCAAGCTCTGCGACAACTGCCTGTCCAAGGGCCAGAGCTGTGTGGCACAGGTGTGTTCGAGCGGGTCGACTTGTCCGGCTTCATACTCGGGCTGTTCCCCCAGTGCGAACACCCTACCGCCGGTGCCTGCTAAGGCCTGCCCTTCGGCGGACATCGCCCTCGTGGCGCAGGCCTGCTCGGGCGGGAGCCCCGGCTGCGGCGTGGCGTTCGAGACACTGTTGAAGAAGAACCCCAGCTGTTACAACTGCATGCTGCAGTTCGGTGGCGAAGATGCGTATACGCGCTGTCTGGCTCCGTACTTGAACGCAACTTGCAATCATGATTTGACCTGTGCCGTGCAATGCGGGAACACGAGCTGTGATCAGTGCTCGCCGGCGGCGCAAGACGCCTGTGAAACGAAGGTCTTTGGGCAGGGGGGGGCGTGTCGCCCCTGGGTCAACGGCTACTTCTGCGCGGAGGCGGCCCTTTCTGGACCCGGTGCGTTCTGCGAGTGGAACGGAGACTTCGGCAGCTGGCTCAAGTCCGTCGGGTCACACTATTGCGCGGCGCCGTAATCCATGGCCATGGCTAGTCGGTCGGACCTGACGTTGGTCACGGGGTTTTCCAGCTTCCGCGGGCGGAAGATGGTCGAACACATTCTGCAGACTGATCCGATGGCGGAGGTGGTTGCGGTCGTGCAGGACAAGTTCTTGCCAACAGCCGAGGCAAGTGTGAAGGCACTGCCTGCAGCGCAGAGAAAGCGTCTCAGCCTCCTGACTGGCGACGCAGCCGCGATGGATTTCGGGCTGAGCGGCGGGGAGTATCGTGAATTGCTCGCGTCGGTCGGGCGCCTCTTTCACGTGGCGCAGGTGACCTACCCTGGCGCCGACCGCGAAATGGCAGAACGAGTGAACCTGGGTGGCGCCCGAGAAACCGTCGAGTTCACCAAGAACGCGACCCGCCTCAAGTCGGCGCTGGTGTTTTCCAGCGCTGGAGTGAGCGGGAATCGCACCGGCCTGGTACGCGAAACGGATCTGAGCGCTGGCCAGACCTTTCGCACGCCCGTCGAAGCCTCCCTGGCGCGCGCGGAGAAACTGCTTTCTCGTTACATGCCAGAGTTGCCGATCACCATCGTGCGGCCCACTCAGATCGTGGGGGATTCGCGCACCGGCGAGGTGGACCGCTTCGACGGTCCCTATCTCCTGATCTTGCTGATCGTAAGCTCGCCCCAGGAACTGCCCGTCCCGCTGCCCACTCGGGGTGACGCGCCCATGAACCTCGTGCCCATCGACTACGTCGTCGAAGCAGCCTGGAAACTGACCCAAGATCCCCGCGCTCTCGGCAAGACCTTCCACTTGACGGACCCGCGCCCGCTATCCGTGCGCCGCGTGTTTGAGCTCGTCGCCACCGCCGGGGGCAAACGCCTTCCCGGAGGATTCATCCCAACAGGAGTCAGTCGCGCGGTGCTCAGCGCGCCCGGAGTCAGTGCCATTGGCAAGAGTCCCAAGGCGCTGGTTGACCTGCTTTCGACGCCCGTGCGCTACGATACCGCCGGGGCGGACGCGCTGCTTGGCGCCGAGGAGCTTACCTGTCCTCCTTTCGAAGAGTACGTGGACGCGTTAGTTGCCTACGTGAAACGTCGGGTTCAAGATCGAAAGATCTCCGCGAAGTCCAGCGTCGAGGACCCTGACGACACTTTCTTGTAATGGGTGAACCCAAACAGCCGCGGAAGCGCCGCCCGGCGCAGACCGCTCAGGCCCAGCGTTTCGACCTGGTCGTGGCAGCGTTGGGCGCGCTGGTGGCGGTGACCTGCGCTGCTGGCATGCGCCCATCGCCGCGCAGCGAGGAAGTCGCGCCGTCGCCTCAGGGCGTGCCCAACCCAGAAACCGCAAGGGCGCGCGAGTCCGCGAACGTCGAGGCCCCGTCGTCTCCGGTGTCCGTTTCCGCGTCCGCGTCGCCGTCCGTGTCGGCTAGCCCGAAGCGCGTGCGCCTCGCGAAGCTGAGGGCCGCCCTCGCCGCGCTTTCAGCCTCTGAACGCAAAGAGCATGTGCGTATCCTGTGGCTAGGGGATTCACATACCTACGCGGATTTCTGGACGCACGCGGTGCGCCAGGCGTTGCAGAACAAGTACGGCGCGGCTGGGCCGGGTTACCTATTGCTTGGCGTCAAGCCCTATCGCAACGACCTTGCCCGGGTGCGCGTCGAGGGCAAGTGGCGTCGCGAGCCGGCGTCGCCGTCCAGCGGCGCGAAGCAAGCCGACGGTGTCTTCGGCCTCGCCGGGCAGCGCAGCGTGCCGATCTCTGCCGACGCGAAGGCGACCGTGCAGTTGTCCGCCAAGAGTGTCTCAGGGCGGGTGCGTTGGACGCTGCACTATCGGTTACCTGGCACTGCTTCCCTTGAAGTCCAGCTCGACGGCAGTCCGAAGTCGCGGCTCTCTAGCGGAAAGTCGGTGCCGGGTTCGCCAATACTGCGGCAAACTTTCGAGTCCGACGCCGGAGCGAAGCTTTCCGTGCGTGCTGCTTCGGGGTCGCCGGAGGTCTTCGGCGTTGCTGTGGAGAGCGTGACTCCAGGAGTGGTGCTCGACAATCTGGGTATCAACGGAGCGCGAGCGGGCACGCCGCTGGCGTGGGACGAGCAGAGTCACATTGCAGAGCTTGCAGCGCGCGCGCCGGCCCTGGCAGTCCTCGCCTATGGGACGAATGAAGCCGCCTCTGCACTCAGCGCCGAGCGTGTGGTCGGGCACTTCACGCGGCTCATGGCACGAGTGCACCAGGCTGCACCGGACGCCGATTGCGTGTTCATTGGCCCCACGGACATGGCCGACGAAAACGGCGGCAGCCGCCCACGGGTCGTTGAAATCGACGCCGCGGTTGCCCGCGCAGCCGAAGAGACCGGCTGCGGATTCGTGAGCGCTTTCGAAGCCATGGGCGGTGACGGCAGTTTCGCGCGCTGGATGCAGGAGTCGCCGCCTTTGGGCTCTCCGGATCGCATCCACCTGACGCCCAAGGGCTATGCGACGCTGGGCAAAGCGGTACTGCAGCGCCTGGGCTTGCCCTAGGGTTCCGCCTCTGCGCGCCGGCGCCGGCGGAGGCAGTGGCGCCGGCGGCGACAGTGACAGCGGCGGCGACAGTGACAGCGGCGGCGACAGTGACAGCGGCGGCGACAGCGACGGCGATCGCGACCGTTTCATGTGGGCGACGTCGCTAGCGGTGCTCGTGCCAGCCCGGGGGCTGGCACTGCGCTCGCAGCGGACGGTTCGGGGGCGGGTGCGTGGGTGGTTCCGGTTTGCCAGTCGTCGGGCGGGTTCGGTGAACCCGCCGACTGGCAAACAAAAGGAGAACCGCATGACATTCCGAACCCTCGAACTCGCCCTTTCTGCGCAGCGCAACGTGGCCCCTTTGGTGGCTCGGGTGCAGCGCTACGACCGGAAGCTGGCCGCATTGGCCTTCGACCCCGACACTGCCCGCCCGCCCCAGACCCTGACGGCTGGCACTTTCGCTGACGCGGACACTGGACAAGTGTCACTCGCGCACGCGGGAACCCATCGAGGGTGCCGCGCCGATGGGGCGTGGCTACTTGGCGGTCCAGGCGGTGTACTCTTGCATCAGCGCGCGGAAGATCCAGCTTGCCAGGACTTCTGAGCCGCTGCCCGTGGGGTGCGTCAGATCTGCCTGGCCTAGGCCGCGCTGGACCCACGCGGCCATGGAGCCCGATCCGCCCATGGCTTTGAAGGTGTCGAAGAACGCGCAGCCGGTCGCCTCCGCGGCGATGCGCTGCTCTTTCACGATGGCGATGATGACCGGCATCGTGCTCAGCGCGGTGCCCTTCTTCTCCGCGCGGTCCATGGCGCCGATGATCAGACAGCCGGCCTCAGGCACGGCCTGCTTTCCCTGGCGCAGCACGTCTTGCATGGTGCGCTGGTATTCGTCCATCGGGTAGGCGAAGCCGTCGCCGCTTTCGTTGGCGCCGAATTGGTAGATCAGCAGATTCGGTTTGCGCCACTTGAGTTGCTCCGCGTAGTGCGCGTCGTCTTGCTTGTCCAAGAAGCGAATGCGCGCTCCTTGTATCCCGATTGCATCGAGCACCGCACCCGGCGTGTCGCGCTCCATGACAACGCCGAAGGCGCGGGTCGTGCCCTTGATGGTCACGACCTCCAGTTCGTGCGGGCCGTCGGGCACGCGCACCAACTTTTCTCGGACGCGAACCGCACTGCCCTTGGTATCGACGTCCTCCAGGTGCTTGCCGTCCAGATTGATTCGCATCGTGCCGCCGCCGGGTTGCTCCAGATACGAAACAGTGAAGCGCGAGACGGCGTTGCCGTATTTGGTTGTTTGCGACGTTCCGAATCGCGCCCGAGAGCCGGGGGGCGCTCGAAACGTCACACCCCCGAGGCCATACAGCCCATCCGGTGACAGCGGGCCGACGATCCGGCTGACGGACCAGCCTGCCGAAGCGAAGCGCGAAACGTCGTTGTGGAAATACGCGGGCCATGCGTTGGCCATCAGAAGAAAACCGTGGCCAGCATCACCCAGCTCCGCCTGCAGTTTGCGCCGCAAGGTTCCGGAAACGTAGTCGCTCGTGACGATGGAGTCTCCGAAGTGAATTACCCGGGTGATGGCGCCGGGCTTCTTTTGCAAGGTCTCGGACACCGCGCGAAAAAAACCGTCCAGCGCGTGACCACTCGGATCGAGGATCGGTACGGGAGGTGCTTCCACGTCGATCTTCAACTCCGGTCCGCGTTTCGTTTCGGCGATGGGCCCGCGCGTGCCCGTTGGGATCTGAACGTGTTCCGGTTGCGCTAGTTCCGGTCGCTCGGTCGTTTCCTGTTTCAAGGTGGCTTCACCGGTCGTTAGGACCGGGGGCGCAACGCCGGCGGGCTGCGATTCAGTTGCCGTTGCGGCACTCAGGACCCGCAGCGGCTCGAGGGCAGGGACGACTTCGGCCAACAGCGCGAGGGCCGAGAGGCCGGCGGCGGCCCACGCCGGGCGAGAGCGAAGCGCCGCCCACGGGCTCCGTACCACTGGGCCACGCACCGCCACGGGGTCGAGCTGTTTCGACATCCCAACTGCGGGCTAGTTGGAGCAGCTGCCGTCGCCAAGCTGTCGGCACAGGGCTTTCAGCATGCGCTTCTCGGAATCCGAAGCCTTGCCCGAGGCAACCTTGGACTTCAAACCATCCTTGTGTGCCTTGAGCTTGGCGCGGTCGCCCAAGTCGTCGGGCGTCGAGCTGGTCGTTTTCGGCGTCGGGGCCGGGGCCGGGGCGGGCTTATAGGACGCCGTTGGTGGCTTGCCCCCGGGTTTCGGCGCCGCCGCGAAAGGGTCTTTGCGAACGATGCCGCCAGTGAGCGCCGGTTTTGCCGGGTCGCTGAGGGTCGGAACGGGCGTTGGCGGCAGGTCCGTCACGGCGACGCCGGCCAGGTCGAGCTTTTCGATTTCGATGGCAGCACGCTTGCGCCGGCCTGAATCGACGCTGGTCGCTTTGGTGATGCGCTCGAGGATCTCGCGCTTGCGCGCAGGATCGGATTCTTGGTCTGCGGCGGAAAACAGTGAGTCTGCCCAGCGCGCTTCCAGGTCTTTGAATTCCTGGGATTGACGCACGTTGCTGTCTTC
>CBDUPW010000304.1:0-8575 GCA_965369205.1 uncultured Polyangiaceae bacterium
ACACCGCTGTGGCGGGCTGCACACTGAAGGTGCTTGCGTCTGGCAGGCTGCCCGACGCAGAGTTCGCAGCGTCCCTTGTGAGCGGCCCCGCTGTCGTGGCCACTCCGTTGGGTTTCGTGCTTGCACTCCGCGAGACCACCGATGACGGAGACGGTAGCGTTCGGCTCTTCGCCATGGACGACTGCGGAACGCCGGCGGAAGCGGCGAGCATCGACTTGGGCTCCAACCAGTTGCTTTGCCCTGGCGCCGCCGCAAGCGATGGCGTCGGTCTGGCCTTCCGGGATTTGGGTGGGGTGGTGACCACGAGCTTGCCAAACTGCGGGAATGGCGCGGGAGCACTGTTCGCATCCTTCGAGGCTGGGGGCGGGTTGACCGACAGCCCGACCGGCCCCAAAAACGTTGCTTTTCAGGATTTGTCGTTGGTTTCCCCGACGGGCGCCCTCGCACCGGGCGCAGCCCTGTCGGACTTCGAGTTCGTGTACCGGGTGCAGACGGGCGTCGCGCACGAAGTGCAGCGTGTCGTCATCAACGGCGCGCCCGGAAGCGGCTCCGGTCCCAAGTTCAAGTCCGTCCCCGTCACCAACCCCCTGGGCGCGGAAGTCGGCGCGTTTGGGCAGGTGGTCACGACCGCCCAGTTGCGCGCGTTTATCGGCCAAGTGCCGAGCAAGAATGCCATCGTGCTCAGTGTCGACGAAAACAGCGCGGACGCACTTGGTGCGCAGTCCGAAGTGCTGCTTCCCAACGCGCCCTGGGCTGCAGCGACGGCCTGGGGCAACCAGGTTGCGGTGCTGGTTCCCACCGCAGGCGGCGGCAGCTTCACGGTCGCCCGCCTTGAGAACGGAACCACGACCACAACCACCCTTGGCGATGTCGGTCCGACTTCGATTCAAGGCGCAGCGCTTGTCGCGCTTCACGATAGCCTCGTTGTCGCACTAGGCACGTCGGGCGCGATCACCTTGCAACGGTTTCACGGTGCTGGCTCCACGGTTTCAAAGAGTCCCGCGTCGGTCGAGAAAATGCCCGTGGACACGAACTTGCTTCAGGGCTTCGACGGTGTCCACGTGGCTGCGGCCGCGGCGCGCACGCGCATTGCGGTGGTGTGGACACGTTCCAGTCAAGTGCAAAGCGGACAGCCTGTCGGTGGCTGGGCCATCTTGCAGTGCGCGCCGGGCTAGGTGCTGCGCAGGCTGGCGTGCCCTCGCGCTCAACTGACTACTTTGAGATGGCCCGGCGCCGCGAACTGCGCAAAGAAATCATTGCCCTTGTCGTCGACGACGATGAATGCGGGAAAGTCGACAACTTCGATCTTCCACACGGCTTCCATGCCCAGTTCGGCATACTCGAGCACTTCCACTTTCCTGATGCAGTCCTGGGCCAAGCGCGCGGCGGGGCCGCCGATGGAGCCCAAGTAGAAGCCGCCGTGTTTTTCGCAGGCGGCAGTGACAGCTTTCGAGCGGTTGCCCTTGGCGAGCATCACCAGGCTCCCGCCGTGTGACTGGAACAGATCGACGTAGGCATCCATGCGGCCAGCGGTGGTGGGGCCGAAGGAGCCCGAGGCCATGCCTTTGGGCGTCTTGGCCGGGCCGGCGTAGTACACGGCGTGGTTCTTCAAGTAGTCCGGCATGCCTTCGCCGCGGTCGATGCGCTCTTTGATCTTGGCGTGGGCAATGTCGCGAGCCACGACCAAGGGCCCACTCAGGCAGACGCGGGTCTTGATGGGGTACTTGGAGAGTGCCGCCCGGATCTCACTCATGGGTCGGGTGAGATCGATGCGCACGACGTCGCCGTCGAGATCTTCGTGGGTGGTCTCCGGCAGATATTTGGCGGGATCGTGTTCGAGCTGTTCCAGGAACACGCCCTCCCGCGTGATCTTCGCTAGGGCTTGGCGGTCCGCAGAGCAGCTCACGGCGATGGCCACCGGACAGGACGCTCCATGCCGCGGCATGCGGATCGCACGCACGTCGTGGCAGAAGTACTTGCCGCCGAACTGCGCGCCGATGCCGCTCTGCCGCGTGATTTCCAGGATTTGTTGCTCCAGGGCGACGTCCCGGAAGCCGTGACCCAGGGGGCTGCCTTCCCGAGGCAGCGAGTCCAGGTAGCGCGCTGAGGCGAGCTTGGCGACCTTGAGGCTGTGCTCGACACTGGTGCCGCCGACAACGATGGCCAAATGGTAGGGCGGGCAAGCCGCGGTGCCCAGGCTGCGGATCTTTTCGTCTACGAAACGCGCCAGGCTTTCGGGATTCAAGAGCGCCTTCGTCTCTTGGTACAGGTAGCTCTTGTTGGCCGAGCCGCCGCCTTTGGCCATGAACAAGAACTTGTAGGCGTCGCCGTCCGTGGAAAAGATCTCGATCTGCGCGGGCAAGTTGGTGCCGGTGTTCTTCTCTTCATACATATTCAGCGGAGCGAGCTGCGAGTAGCGCAGATTGCTCTCTTGATACACGTCGAAGATCCCCCGCGCGATGGCGGCCTCGTCGTCGCCGGGGGTGATCACATGCTGGCCCTTCTTGCCCATCACGATGGCGGTGCCGGTGTCTTGACACATGGGCAGCACGCCGCCGGCAGCGATGTTGGCGTTCTTGAGCAAGTCAAGGGCAACAAATTTGTCGTTGGGGGTTGCTTCTGGGTCTTCCAGGATGCTCGACAGCTGCGCCAGATGCCCCGGGCGCAAGTAGTGAGCGATCTCGCGCATGGCCTCGTGGGTCAGCCGCGTCAGGGCGCTCGGCTCCACACTCAAGAACGTCTTGCCTTGCGCTGTGAACTCGCTGATCCCATCAGCAGAGATCTTGCGATACGGGGTGTCGTCTTTTCCGAGGGGCAATAGGGTCTGGTGTTGGAATTCGACCATCGCTGGTATGTCCTTTTCGCTTCCTTGAGGCCGAGCATGCCACAATCCGCGTCGTGCGTTTCTTTGCCACGGCTCCCAAGGGAACCGAGACGGTTCTATTCGAGGAGCTGACCGAGCTCTCCACCCCGCGCGCCCGCCAACGCCCAGGCGGCGTCGAATTTGCGGGGCGGTTCATCGACGCGTATCGGGTGTGTTTGCACAGTCGCGTTGCTGGGCGAGTTCTATGGACCCTGGAGGAATTCGGCGTGCGCGGGGAAAAGGACCTGTACGCCGCGGTGCGCGAGATCGGCTGGGAAGAGCACATCGACGCGGCGCGCACGGTGGCGGTGCGTGCGGTGGGCTCCGCGGAGGGACTGAGCCACACGAACTTCGTCGCGCAACGCACAAAGGACGCAATCGTGGATCGCCTGCGTGACGTCATTGGCGAACGGCCGAATGTGGACCGAGAAGATCCGGACGTGTCGGTGTTTGTACGTCTGCACCGGGGCCGCGCTACTGTGGCGCTCGATCTTGCGGGGCAGTCGCTGCACAAGCGCGGCCTGCGCGCTGCGACGGGGCCAGCTCCACTGAAAGAGAACGTGGCGGCTGCCGTCGTGCGCCTGAGCGGTTGGGACAAGAAGAGCCCCTTCCTGGACGTGTTGTGTGGCTCGGGCACGCTGTGTATCGAGGCCGATCACATCGCCCGGGACGTGGCGCCGGGGCTGTTTCGCGAACAATACGGATTCCAGCGCTGGCTCTCCTACGAAAAGCGTCTGCTCAAAGACTTCACGCGCTTGAGAAAGCAGGCGCGGGCCCGGGTCAAGGCCGAGGGTCCGGAAGTGCGCGGTTCCGACTTGGATCCGTCGGTGGTGGCGGCGGCCCGGGAGTACGCGGCGGCGGCGGAGTCGAAGGCAAGCTTCGACGTCATGGACGCGGCCGATCTGAAGAGCACGCTGCCGGCCGGCACGGTCTGCAGCAACACTCCCTACGGAGAGCGCCTCGCTGCGGATCCGGAGCAATTCCGTCGCCTCGAAGCCGCGCTGGCCTCGCTGGCGCCGGGACACCGCGTTGCGATGTTGCTCGGCCCCGAAACGGAGCTGCGGGTGCCGCCCTTCGCCACGCGCCACGAGATCTACAACGGCGCCCTGGAATGCCGCTTGGCGCGCTGGGTCACCTAGCACCGCGCCGGCGCACAGCGCCCGCCGGCGGCGCGGGCGTGCGCGACAGCGGCGCAGCGGGATCACGACCCTCGACGGCGCGCTTCACGTACGCCAACTGATCACTGCCCCAGAACAGTTCTTCGTTCACGACGAAGGTGGGCACGCCAAAGACACCCCGGGCGATGGCGGCGTCAGTTTCCGTGCGCAAAGCCGTCTTCACTGCGTCTTCGGCGGTGCGCGCGGCGAGCGCTTGCCCGTCCAGCCCGGCTTCTTCGAGCACGCGCGCCACGGCCTCGACACTGTCGACGGGTGCGGCGCGCATCCACGTCGCGGAAAAGAGCGCGTCGATCACCGCCAGTTGCGCGTCGCCGGCGACCGTGGCCAAGCTGACTCGCAGCGCGGCCAGCGGATTGAAGGGATGCATCACGGGTGGCCGCACCGCCACGCCGGCATCGATGGCGCGTCGGGTCACGTCCCGAAACACGAAGCGTCGTTTGCTTTCGATTTCGGCGGGGCCCAGTTGCCCGTGATGATCCAGGAGGCCGGCAAAAAGCACCGGTTTGGGCAGGAGGGTAAAACCGGGATCGTGTCGCCGTAGCTCGATCCACGCCAGGTAGGCGTAGGGCGAGAGGTAGTCGAAATAAAAGTCCACCCCGTCCGTCATGCTGCGTTCGTGCCGCGGTGTCCCTGAGTTGTAAAGACCGCGGGCGCCCTCGCATTCTCAAGACTTGAGATCTGAGCGTGTGTTCAGTATATCTCCCGGATGCGGAGTATTCCCATCGAAAACCCGCTGCAGCGCTTCCGTGCGGAGCACGTTGAGTATTTTGGCGCGCCGCCCGTGGCAAATCTCGTGGTCTACGAGGACCAGAGCGAGAGCGTGCTCAGTGAAAACAAGAGTCCAGATCTCTCATTTCGTTACAGCCTGAATCCTTATCGCGGCTGCGCGCACGGTTGTGCTTACTGCTACGCCCGCCCCAGTCACGAGTACTGGGGCTTCGGCATCGGCACGGACTTCGAGCGCAAGCTGATGGTCAAGCCCCGCGCGCCGGAGCTGTTGCGCACCGCCTTCGAGAAGAAGTCCTGGCAGGGTGAGGTCGTGGTGCTCAGCGGCAATACCGACTGCTACCAGCCTCTAGAATTGCAGTGGCAGCTCACGCGGCGCTGCCTTGAGGTTTTCTTGGACTACACGAATCCGGTCGGCATCATTACGAAGAGTGCGTTGATCGAACGCGACACGGATCTGCTTCAGGAGCTCAACGAAAAGGCGCAGCTGTGGGTCGCAGTCAGCATTCCGTTTTGGGACGCGGACGTCGCGCGGGGCATGGAGCCCTACGTGCCGACGCCGCAGCGCCGCATCGAAACGATCCGACGACTGGCGCGGCGGGGCATCGGGGTCACAGTGATGGTGGCGCCGGTGATCCCAGGGCTGTCGGACCGAGACATGCCCAAGGTGCTCGAACGCGCTGCCGATGCCGGAGCGCGCCGAGCCAGTTACACCATGCTGCGCCTGCCCCGAGGCGTGCAGCAGGTCTTCGAAGAGCGCTTGACGCGGCACTTGCCTCTGGCGAAGGACAGGGTCCTAGCGCGCACGCGCGAGGTGCGCGGCGGCGCGCTCCACGACGGCGCATTCTTTTCGCGCATGCGGGGGCAGGGGCACTACGCCAAGACGGTGCGAGGCTTGTTCGAAAAGTCCGCAGCGCGGCTCGGCCTCTTGCCCGAAGCGCCCAAGCAGTGCGCCGTCTCGACCTTTCGGCGACCTACGGACGCCGGCGGGCAGCTGCGGCTATTTGCACAATGCGTGTAGACTCGAGTGCCAGTAGTGGAGCCGACGAGCCACCCCCGGGGTTCCATGACACCGGCCTGGGACGGTGAAAGCGCGGAAGCGGCTCCCAATCGAGCCTCGGAAGCGTCGCTAAGTACCTGAAATTGCGAAGCTAAACTTGGCGTTGGCAGCGCTGAGGGAGCGTGGTACACGCGGGCGCGACAAACTGCTGTCCGCGGCCGCGGACGGCGCACCCCAAAGCAGGAAAATGGCACTCATGCAAAGCACTCAGGGCAGCACTGGCAAGATCACCCAGGTCATCGGTCCGGTCGTCGACGTCGAGTTCCCGCACGGCAAGTTGCCGAACATCTTGAACGCATTGACCGCCACCAACGCCAACGTTTCCGGGGACAAGAACAACCTGGTGCTCGAGGTTGCGCAGCACCTCGGCGAGAGCGTTGTGCGCGCCATTGCCATGGATGCCACCGAAGGCTTGGTGCGCGGCGCGGAGGTGGTCGACACCGGCGCTCCGATCCAGATGCCTGTAGGCCCGGAAGTGCTCGGCCGCATTCTGAATGTATCCGGCAAGCCCGTGGACGAAAAAGGTCCGGTCAACGCAAAGCAAACCTGGCCTATCCATCGCCCCGCGCCGAAGTTCGTGGACCAGAGCACGACCGTAGAAATCTTCGAGACCGGCATCAAGGTCATCGACTTGCTCGCCCCGTACCGAAAGGGTGGCAAGATCGGCCTGTTCGGCGGCGCCGGCGTCGGCAAGACCGTGCTGATTCAGGAGCTGATCAACAACGTGGCGAAGGCGCACGGCGGCGTGAGTTGCTTTGCTGGCGTCGGCGAGCGCACCCGTGAAGGTAACGACCTGTATCTTGAAATGCAGGAGTCCAAGCTGGAGAGCGGAGAGCCCGTGCTCAGCAAGACGGCGCTCGTTTTCGGCCAGATGAACGAGCCCCCCGGCGCTCGCGCCCGGGTCGCGCTCTCGGCGCTTACCGCCGCGGAGTACTTCCGTGACGAAATGGGTCAGGACGTGCTGCTATTCGTCGACAACATCTTCCGCTTCACCCAGGCCGGTTCCGAAGTGAGCGCGCTGCTGGGACGCATGCCCAGCGCCGTGGGGTACCAGCCCACTCTGGCCACGGAGATGGGCGCGCTGCAGGAGCGCATTACCTCGACTAACAAGGGCTCGATCACGAGCGTGCAAGCCATCTACGTGCCTGCGGACGACTTGACCGACCCCGCGCCGGCCACGGCCTTCGCGCACTTGGACGCCACCACGGTGCTCAGCCGCAGCATCGCGGAGCTTGGCATCTACCCCGCCGTGGACCCCCTGGACTCCACCAGCACCATGCTGGATCCGCAGATCGTCGGCGATGAGCACTACGCCATTGCCCTTGGCGTGCAGCGTACGCTGCAGAAGTACAAGGACCTTCAGGACATCATCGCGATTCTGGGCATGGACGAGCTGTCCGAAGACGACAAGATGGCTGTCGCCCGCGCGCGCCGCATCCAGCGCTTCCTGTCGCAGCCCTTCTTCGTGGCTGCGCAGTTCACGGGTTTGACCGGCAAGTTCGTGCCCCTCAAAGACACCATCGAGGCGTTCAAAGAGATCCTGTCGGGGGCCCTCGACGACTTGCCCGAGCAGGCGTTCTACCTGGTGGGCAACATCGAAGAGGCCAAGGCCAAGGCGCAGAAGCTGAAGGAAGTATCCTGAGGCAACCATGGGCGCACCGGACATCTTGCTAGAAATCGTCACACCCGAAGGTGTGGCCCTGACCGAGCACGTGCACGACCTGACCGCACCGAGCGTAGACGGCGAGTTCGGCGTGCTGCCTGGCCATCGTCCGCTGCTCGCGGCGCTGAAGACTGGCATCGTTTCGTACCATCTGACGGCTGGAGAAGAATCCCGCGTGGCAGTGGGGCAGGGCTTCGTGGAGATCATGAACAACCACGCTGTGCTGCTCACGGATCGCTTTATCAAGAAGGCGGATGTGGACCCAGTGCGTGCGCGCCTGGATCTGAAGGAAGCCGACGAAGAGCTCGACAAGTTCGACGGCGAGCCTGACAGTATTGAGTTTGCCGAACTCGTTGCTCGCGAAGTGTGGGCCGCGACTCAGCTGGAGCTCTACGGCGATCCGCCACCTGCCACGGTGCGCAGCACCGAGCTGGGACTGGCGCCCAGCGAGAGCTTCTTGGAAGAAGGTCCGCACTTGGCCGAGGCCATCGTGGCCGAAGAATCCGAAGCCGACGACCGCCGGGCCGAGCGCGAAGCCAAAGAAAAGTGACGCTGCTGCGGCGCGGGCACTCAGGGCGGAGCGTCTCCAGACGCTGCTGCAGTCTGGGCCTCGTCGGTGGATTGGGCCTGCTGGTGGCTTGCGCGGGGCCACTACCCAGCGAGCGCCCTCTCGGCAAAGGACCGCGGTTCACAGCGGAAGCGAAGCAGCGAGAGAAGCGCGCTGCCGAGCGAGAGGAGGCTCGAGCAAACGCCCCGGACGCGCCGCCGAAGACGACTGCACAAGCACCCAAGGCGCGGCCGAAGTCAAAAAGCAGCGACGCGGGCACGGGGGACGGGCCGAACGCTGCGGCCACGTCCTCAGCGGGCGCGCCCAAAGAGGACGGCGCCAAGCCGCCCGCCACGTCCGTGGCTTACGCTGGCATGTATGTGGGGCAGGACACGTCCTTGTACAAGCTCAGCGGGCTCCCGGATCGCTCCGAAACGGATGCAAACGCCAAGACCCGCGTCGAAGATCGACCTGACGGCGGCGTGTTTCTCATTCCCGTCGACAGTTCAAACGGCAAGGACATTTGCAAGCTGCACGC
>CBDUPW010000305.1:0-8515 GCA_965369205.1 uncultured Polyangiaceae bacterium
CAAGGGCGGCTTCGGCGGCATCGGCACCGGCGGCAAGGGCGGCTTCGGCGGCATCGGCACCGGCGGCAAGGGCGGCTTCGGCGGCATCTTCACCGGCGGGTTTGGTGGCATCGGCACTGGCGGCATCGGCATTGGCGGCAAGGGCGGCTTCGGTGGGATCTTCACCGGCGGGTTCGGTGGCATCGGTACCGGTGGGAAGTTCGGCACCGGGGGGTTCTTCGCCACCGGCGGCAAGAAGAACTGACGCTTCGCCGCGTCCCGATCCGGTCGAATGCCTCGGCGCAGCTGCGCCGGGGCATTCGTCATTTCACGGGCGAACCGCAGCCTTGCAGTGGCCCGCAGCTGCGGGCTGCGATCTTGCAGCGCGACACGGCTGCATGAAAGCCCAAGACTGTTTCCCATGACCCACTCAGCAGCGACTCAGACTGACACGCCCCAACGGATCCACGCGGCTGACGGCTATTCTCTCGGCGCACGGGTCTTCGGCTCCCCGACCCAAGCGCGCGCGGTGGTGCTGATCCATGGCGCCATGGCCGTGCCCCAACGCTACTACGCACCGTTTTCCAACTACTTGGCGCGGCGTGGACTCATCGCCATCAGCTACGACTACCGCGGAGTCGGCACGAGCCGGCCCATGGCACTCTCGGGCTTCGAGGCCAGCGCCCGGGACTGGGCCGAGCTCGACGCCCGCGCCGCGATCGGCTTTGCGCAGCGGCTCGCCGGTTCGCGACCCCTGTTTTCGGTCGGGCACAGCTTCGGTGGCCAGATCACCGGATTGATCGACGAAGCCCGGCAAGTCGATGCTGCCGTCATGGTGGGGGTGCAGCTCGGCTACTACCGCATGTTCAGCGCGGCGATGCAGGCACGCTTGCTCGGTTCTTTCGGACTGCTGCTGCCCCTGGTGAGCGGACTTTGGGGCTACGCGCCCGGGCGTTTTGGCTTGGGGGAAGACTTGCCGAAGGGCGTGGCTGAAGAGTGGTCCAAGTGGTGCCTGTCTCCAGGCTATTTGCGGGACCACGTTGCGGACGCCAGCGCGCGTTTCGCGCGCTTCGATCGTCCAACTCTGCTCTTCAGTTTCAGCGACGACGACTACGCGCCGAAGGCCACCGTCGACGCAATGGTGTGGGCGTTATCGTCGGCGCCGCTGATCCATCGTCGTTTCGCGCCGTCGGATCTCCAGGCGCGCAGCGTGGGGCATTTCGGATTCTTCCGCCGTCGGCGCGAGGACTTGTGGCGCGAAGTCGTGGGTCATTTGGACGCGCACATTGCGGGAAATGCCTCCCCGCTACGCTCCCGCGAGCCCCATGGCTTGGATCTCTTCTCCGAAGACATCCAAGCGGATCTCGAGTTCGGACGAAGCTGAGTCGGCTTTCAGCGGATGGGTGGTGGCTTGTAGATCCGCTTGACGTCCGCTCCGCCCGCGAAGGCGTAGGAGCCGGCACTGCCGTAACCGTAGGCGACAATGCCAAAGGGTTGGTCGCCGGTCAGCTTGTGCACGCCTTCGGTGAGGGGGCAGACGTGGGATTCGAACGCCGTATTGTTGACGAAACCGGCGGCGTCCTTGGGGCAGCTGCTGATCTTGCCGTCGATCCAAATCTGCGCCCCCGTCGGCGCGGCTACGACCACGTAGTTTTTGGTCCAGGACTGCGGCGTCAAGATGACATACTCCGTGCGGTATTGATCGACCGGGGGGAATACGGTCATTGAGGGGTCGCCGATGTAGGGGCCGTCGATGCGCTGATTGCTGATCAGGAACTGGCCGATCATGACCGGCTTGGTCGATGTGACGGCGACGTTTTCCTGTGCGTGGGTCGTGACCACATCCCCGGGATTGAGAGTGAATTTGTCGTAGGGCGCGGGCAGATTCGTGGTGACCTCGGCAGCCTCGGCCACGCCCAAAAAGCGCAGCACGTCGGGTTCTTTCCAGCTGCCTGTCGAGCGCACGGGGCTGCGGGTGATCACGTATTTCGTCCCGATGCTCTCCACGGGGAACATCTGCTCTTCGAGGTGATCCAGGCAGCAAGTGTCGCCACTATCCCAGCCCGGATAGGTCGGGATGGTGAACGGGCCAGGCACCGAGGTGCTTTCCACGCCGCTGAATACCGCCACAGGTTGGCTCGATTCCACGACGGTGCCGGTCAGGTCCGCGACCTTTTCCGGTTTGTCCTGAAGCGTGCCGTCATCGGTCTCCAAATTGAGCACGTCGAAGGGCCCGAGGGTCACCTTGATGTTGCCGCCGGGCAAGGTTGCCGCGATCGGCGGGTTGCCTTTGATGCGCCAGGACGGGCGCACGGTGACCTGGGTGTTCGGCTTCGTGCCGATGATCGTGACGTAGGAACGATCGAGGATGGGCGGCAGTGGCGGCGGCAGGAGCACCGGATGCCCCGCGCCCCAGTTGATCACGCGGTAGACCTGACCGAGCGCCGAGGTCGGAAGCAAGAGCGATGCGTCGTTGGAGAACGCATTCGCAAACACGTTGAACTGATACACCACGATGGGCGAGCTGCTGGTGATGCGGAATGCCTTGGAAGAAAGGCAGGTGCCGGGAGAAGCGTAGTCGTTGGGCTTGGTGCCACAGTCCAGCTCGCGAATGGGCAAGGTGATGGCCTCCAGCCCTCCGGCTGGAACGGAAACTTGCTTCACTTGCTGCAGTTGCAGGGGCTGCCCTGGCGGAGCGTTGTTGATCTCGATGGTGACGTTGGCTTGCCCTTGGCCGGCGTTGGAAAGCACTACGCCGAAGGGTTCGCTTGCGGGATCGTTGAAGCCGTCCTGTTGATCCAAATCTGCTGCCCAGAACTCGCAGCCGACATTCGACGGTTGGTCCGAGGCGATCTCGCAGGCGGTACCGCATTTGCCATCGCCGCAGAGCTTGCCGGCGCTGACGTCGCAGACCTCGACGACTTCGTCCATGCTCTGACCGTCGGGCGCACACTTGTGAACTTCGTTGCCCACACACACGTTGCCGCCGGGCACACACTTGGTGCAGCCCACTGAAGGCGCGCATGCTTCGGGACACTCCTCCGGAGTGCCCGGTTTTCCATCAACGCAGGGCGTATAGCTTTTTAGTGTGCAGAACCCGCACACCGCGCCTCCGTCGATGTCGCCGCCACCGGTGCCGCCACCGGCGCCGCCGCTACCAGGGCGATCATTGCTCGACGACGCGGAACACGATGCCGCGAGGAAAAGTCCGAAGGGAAGAGCTGCACAGAACCGGATCAGGCGCTTCATGGGCGCGCATACTAGCGCCAACTCGGCGGATGCGCCGGCTTTCGCTGTGACGGATTGTGCTTAGAGCGGACGACGCGTCGGTAACGCATTGCGTCGCGCCGCAACGCGATCCGACGAAGCCCGGCGGCGCGCGCACCGGGCTAGGCGTTCAGCGGGACGCGCAGCGCGCTGCGGTAGGCGGCGAGGGTCAAATTGGCGCACTTTTGCCAGGAAAACTCCTGCGCTCGGCGCATGCCGCGGGCGCGTAGATCCTTGCGCAATGCCCCGTCGCCATCCAGGGTTCGGATCCCGTCCACCATGGCGGCGTGACTCTTCGCGTCCACTTGCAGGGCGCCGTCCCCGGTGATTTCCCGTACGGCCGCTGCCGTTGAGGCCAGCACTGGCGTGCCCATGCACATGGCCTCGAGCGCGGGCAGACCGAATCCTTCGTAGTGGCTGACAAAGAGCAGCATCCGGGCGTGGGCGTAAAGCGCCAGCAACTCTGCGTCCGAGACAAAAGGCACCACGATCACCCGCTGCTTGATCTCGCGCCGGGACAGAAGCCGGTTCATTTCCCGATCGATGCGGGAGAAGCGCCGCACCAAGATCAGCTTGTGTTCGCGATCGTGCTGGCTGGCTTCGACAAACGCTCGCACCATGCCGGCGTGGTTCTTATAGGGCGACCCTTGACCCACGATCAGGCTGAAGCGCTCGCCTGGCGCGAGCCACCTGTCCAAGAGGGAGCGGGGGCCCGCGTTCTGCCGGGTGTAGCGCGCGTGATCCATGCCGTGGTGCACGACACTGACCTTGTGCAAGTGGCGTGGGTAGACCCGTCCGATGGCGGCTTTCGTTGCTTCGGAGATGGCGATGATGCCCCGGGCGCCGCGTACTGCGTGGGCGAAGTTGGCACGGTACCAGGCGCCGTTTGCCAGGCGCACGGGCAAGAACGCACTCGCCAACTCCGGACGTTCGACCCACATCAAGTCGTGCAGCGTGACCACGTAGGGGCAGGACAGTCGCAACGGGATCAAGTCCGCGGGGGAGTGGTACAAATCAAAGTTGGAGAAATCCAGGTGTCGCGTCATGCGAAACACCGTGTGCGGAGACTTGGTTTCGCCTTCGAACGCGAGTTCGCGCACCCGCGGGTGCTCCAGAATCGGCTTCTGTGCCGCGGGGTGGCGCAGGAGCGTGAACTCCACGTCCTCTGCCAACGGCACGATGTGCCGCACCAACGCTTCGGTGTAGTTGCCGATGCCGCTCTTCTTTTCTACGACCGAGCGGGCATCAATGACGACTCTGGGCATGACAGACCGCGCGCGGTTCAGGGGCCTGCGAAGGTGTGGAACAGCTTAGGCCCGAGCGTCGTCGCGCTCGCGAGCTTTTTGGGCAGATGCCGCTTGATGCTTCGTCATCAGTTGCACGAGCGCGTCGCCGCTCGCTAGGCCCGGGGCTTTGCGTCCGCTGGGTCGGTGCTTCGCGATGTACGCGCAATACTCGGCGCCAGTGCGCACGGCCTGCAGCGGGCTCAGCCCCTTGAACCCTGGCCAAAAGTTGTTGCAAGTGCCGCAGGGGTCGATTTCCTTGCGACGGCCGGATGCGTGGAAATCCCGGTACTGTTTGGCCCGGGGATGGTTGAAGAGCTCCAGCACGGTCTTTTCGTTGGCGTCCGCCCAACCATGCTCACCGTCTTGGTCCATGCAGCACAGTGTGACGCGACCGCTGGCCAGGATATCTAGGCGGTGTACATGCTCACAGCCGTAGCTCGGCACGGGCAACCCGGAGTTGATGTCGCCTTTGTAGTTGAATAGGCCGACGATGAAGGAGCGAACGCCCTTTTCCTTGGCGTAGCGAAGGAAGTCGTCTTGTTCCTGCAAGGTCGTGTCGCCCAGGCGCGTCATGCGTAGGGTGATCTTGTTTGCGATGCGCTCGCGGATGCCGGGCTGGGTGAGGTACTCCATATTGCGCAGGGTGCGCTCCAGCGGGATCCCCATCACGTCGCGGTACTTCTTCTCGTCCAGGGTGTTGACGCTGATGTAGAGGTGGTCGATGCCCAAATCGAGCATCGCGTCGGTCTTCTTGGGCGTCATGCCGTAGCCGTTGGTGTACAGCCGCAGCTTGGTATTCGGCAGCCGTCGGCGGATCTGTTCGAGGCGCGGTAGGATCTTCGGATCCGAAAAGGGGTCACCCTGGATAAAGGGCTCGATGGCGGGCAGGTCGAACTCGCGACACTCTTCGATGATCTTGTCGAACAAGTCGTCGGCCATGGGGCCCTTGTCCCGCGCCAGGGCGTTGTTGGGACAAAAGACGCACTTGGCGTTGCAGTGGTTCGTGGTTTCCACCGCGACGAGTCGCGGGGTGTCCCAGCCTGGTGGTATCCCCATAGGGGCCGGCTCGTAGCACGGAGCATGGATTTCGGCCACAAGGGCCGGGCGGCGGCGCAGGCGACGCGCCATTCCGGCAGGGCGGCGGCCCTGCCGGGGAGCTGCGCTAGCGACTGTTTTCGAAGAAACGCGTTGCGGCGGAGTCCACGGCGGGCGCGGCGCGGCGCAAGGCATCGTAGCCGCTGCGGGTGACGAGCACCCGCCCGTGCCGCGCGTCGACGCCGTCCGGGCCGCGGTCGATCAACCCGTCGCGCTCCAGCCGGCGAGCGATCCCGGAGGTGGTTGCCGCGTCCAGCCCGGCGCGTTCCGCGATCAGGACTTGTGCGACGGCATCCTGTTGCTCGTGGCACGTTTGCGCCGCGGCGCTGAGCACCAAGAAGCGCGTGTGCGTCAACCCCAGCGGTCGGAGTGCCTGGTCGACACTGCGCTGCCAGCGCATCGCCGCGCGCCAGGCATCGAAGCCCCGTTCAGTGGCTGCTCGCATCTTCGTTCGTTCCATTGCTTGTACCTCTACGCGCTCTCACTGCATGCCCGCCCCCGGCATCCGCAAGCGACCTGGCACCCGCGAGGACCAATCTGGCTCCCGGGCGCAGGGGAGAATGCTGGCGAAAAAAAACGATGTGTATACTAACTAATCTTTTCTCTCACGGAACCCCGTTGGGCAGTGCTCGTCCGGAGAACTCGTTGGGCGATGCTCGCGTCCGAGTGCAGGGGGGAATGCTGGCGGTTGCAGCCCCGGCTGGTCCGAGCCAGTTTTGAACATGCTTCGAAACATGCGCAGCGTACCGGTGCTTTGCGTCGTCGCAGTTGCGGCCTTTATCGGGGCATGCAGCGGGCGGAGCGGCGGCGACAGCGTGCCGGCCGATGCCGGCAGCGATGCGCCCACGAGTGACAGCGCTGGCGGCGACGCTGCGCCGTTCGACGCCGCAGCGGACGCGCCAGATGCAGCATCAGCCGACAGCGGCATCGATTGTTCGCTGGTGGGCTGCGGGCCGCCGCCACTGTGCGCAACCGGCTGCCAGGAAGCATGCGGCTGCTGCTCCTGCGCCGAGGGGGAGATCCAAGGCGCCCTGTTTTGCCAGGGGGGCTGCTTCGTGCCCCTCGATCCCGAAGGCTGAACGCGCCGCCAGCAGTGGCCCCACGCGGCCCGGCACGAGAAGCGTGGCCCCACGCGACCCAGCGCCGCGACCAAAAAAAAACGCCAGCTACTTCAGCGCTACGCTCTGCGCTGCGTCCGAGGCGGGCAGCTTCACGTACAGCAGGCGGCCGCTGGCATCGACGAAGTAGCCGCGCTCGGCGGATGCGAGGGCGGCGCGATCTGCCACCGCGTCGAGGGGCTTTTGATCCAAAGACACGCTGCTCGGCGCCGTCTCGACTCGGATCACCAGGGTCACCGCGGCACGTGCGCGCGAGAGGGTCACACTGCCAGTCTTGGCCTCGATCTGCGTCGACTTCTTGTCGGCGTCGACCAGCGTGAACTCGGAGCCCGTGGCGCCGGGCCAGAGCAAGATCATCGGCGCATCCTTGCTCGCAGCGGCGCCAAAGCCGGTCAGTGTGCCGTCGACTTCCATGGGCACGATAGCGCCTTCCTTGAGGAAGAGCGGGATGCGCGCCTGGGTGCCGACGTCCACCTGGGCCAAGGTCTTCCCGCCGTCCTCGGCCACGCCGGTCAGAGCCCACCAAGACAGCCAACGGGAGCCAGCCGGCAAGGGCACATCGCGGACGCCGGCGTCGTCGAGGATGGGCGCGACCAAGAACGCATCGCCGATCAGATAGCGGTAGTCGCCGGCCCAGTCTTTCTCTTCGCCGATCGGCGTCAAGGGCACGGGCCCACCGGCGTAGGCACGCTCGGCAAGGCTGTACCAATACGGCACCATCTCGTGGTGCAGCTGCGCCCAGTAGCGATACAACACGACGGTCTCGTCGGCGCGCACAGGCATGGTCCAGGGCGCCAAGTTTGCGCGGCCGTGCAGCTGCATGAACGGCGTCATGGCGGCGACTGCGGTCCAGCGTGCGAACGTCTCCTGGCTGAAGGGCACTTCCTCGAGCACGTTCAGATCGTTGACGTTGAGATAGCCACCGAGATCCGAGCCCACCACCACGTAGCCCGCGCGGGCGGAACGGAAGATGTGGTCCAGGGCATCTTCGAGGCCGAGCCAGTCGCGCCGGTTGTCGCCGACCCAGGCCACCGGCGCATGCTCGGGCCGGGCGAAGAAGCGCCCGGGGAAACCATAGGAGGCGTCGTAGGGCCGCACCATGGTCACGAAGTCGTCTCGGCCCCGGGTGAACTGGCCGTACTTCAGGAAATCCTGATAGTAGCGCTCGGAGTATTCCTGTTTGGTGATAGCTCCCGCGGCGGTCTGCATCGGGTCTTTGGTGATGTACTCTTCGCCAAAGTCGAGCTTGAAGCCGCTGACGCCCATGTCGAAGAGCGGCTTTTGCTGCCGGTGCCACCACTCCGCGGCGCGGGGGTTGAAGAAATCCAGCGCGGCGCCTTGTCCTTTCCACCACGCGAAAGGATCGCCGTCTTCGACGAAGTAGCCGCAGTCCAAGCCCTCTTGCAGATTCGGCGACGGCCCATCGTAGGCGTCCCCGCCGGGTTCGAGGTCGAAGGAGTTGTAGTTGATCATCTGCGTGGTCCACAGCACCACGCGCACGCCGCGGTCGGATAAGTCCGCGACCATCTTCTCGAAATCCGGATAGCGCTCCGGATTCGGGATCAGACTGTTGTAGTTCGTCTCCCAGGGGCTATCGAGCACGACCACCCCCACGGGAATGTCTCGAGACTGGAACCCTTCGACGAACGCGTAGGTGTCCGGGCCATCGGAGATGTCCTTGCTGATCCACGGCTCGAAGGCCCAACGCGGCGTGGTGCGCACGGGCTCGGGCAGGTTCTGCACTTTGGGCGCGCAGGGTTGGTCGCCAGG
>CBDUPW010000306.1:0-8363 GCA_965369205.1 uncultured Polyangiaceae bacterium
GATGATGAAAGCCACGATCGCCGCGCTCACGATCGCAAGGATGACCAGAAACAGTCCGATTTGCTTAGCAGCGGTGGCGATCAGCTTTGCGACCAGGATGTCTTCCATGTCCGCGTTGGTGTAGGCGGTCAGGTGCTTCCAGCGCTTGATGTTGTCGGTCACCTGACGCGGATCGTGCCCCGCTTGCACCCGCACCAAGACGGTATTGACCCGGTGAGAAGAGGTCTGGATCGCCTCGACGGCTTTCAGCACGCCGGGTTGGCCGGGGCGATTCACGGCAGGGTTTGCCGCGAGCCGGTTGCGGTCATTGACGATGGACTCGTTGTCCTTCAGAAACTGCGCTTGCTGCGCGTCCTTGATGGGAATGAACACCATCGGATCGCCATTCGATGACACTGCGCGACGGGTGAGCCCAACCACAGTGTAGTCGTTGCGCCGAATGCCGATGCGGTCTCCCACTTTGAAGCCCGTCTTTACGTCCGCCACCGCTTCGTAGTGGGCCTGGGCGATGGGTCGCCCGGCGACGAGAAAGGGCGGGCCGCCCAGATGCCCGGGCTCGTAGCCCGCCACCATCACGCGCACATCTTTGCCGGCGCGGCGCACTTGCATCGTGAGGTAGGCGACGTTGCCGGTCTCCGCCACGCCGGGCAGACCTTGAATGCTTCGATAGGCGTCGTCTTGCAAGCTGGACGGTTCAGCGAAGGGCCCGAGGGTGTTCTGTTGCACCACCCAGATATCGGCGCCGCCGGCACGTAGCAGCACCTTGGCGTCGTCAACCATGCCTCGGTACACCCCAGCCATGGTCAACGTGACGCCGATGAGCAGACCCAGACCGAAACCCGTGAGCAAGTAGCGCCCGAGGTGGTTGGCGACGTCCCGGCGCGCGAGGTTGATCATGGCGCGACCTTTTCTTGCCGGACGCGGACTCCCTCGGTGAGCTGCGCGGAGCTGTAAACGATGACGCTATCTCCCTCGCTCAAACCAGAAAGGATCTGGGTCGCATCTGCCTGGCCCTGGGTGCCCACCCGGACTGGAGCAAAACGGGCACGACCCTCCAGCATCTGCCACACCCCGGTCTCGCCTCCCTGACGCGCGATGGCTGCACTTGGCATGGTGAGCACGCCGGTCTGGCGTGGCAATCGGATCGTCACTTCCGCCAGCTCCCCCATGTAGAGCTGCGCGGGCTGCGGATCGAAACTCACATCCACGATCCGTTCCTCGGTCACCGGATCGCTTTGCATTTCGATGCGGGCGACGCGACCCGGTTTCGGCGACTCCGGCGCGGAGCGGAGCACGATGCTGGCCAACTGCCCGACCTGCACACGCTGGGCGCGGGACTGGTCGATTCGTGCTCGAACCCAGAGGCTCTTGGGGTCCACGAGGCGCACCACCGCTTGGCCAGCGACCACCGTCGTGCCGGGTTCGACCTCTCGCGACACAATCACACCGTCCACGGGGCTCACGAGTCGCAGGCTGTCGCGCAGGGTCGCTGCGCCGTGGGACTCGGCGCGGGTGCGACTGGTGTCGCCCCGTGCCGCCGCGGCGTTGGCACGTGCGGCGGCGAGGGCCGACTCTGCCCGTTCGGCCTCGCTATTGCTGACGTCCAAGAGCTGCTTGCTGATGACACCCTGGCCATACAGCGCGCGATCGCGATTGCGGTTGCTCTCGGCGAGTTTGACGCGGCTTTTTGCTTCCGCGACCTGGGCGTCGGCGGCACGCACCGCCTGACGCGACCGCGAGCTCGAGCTTTTGGCGGCCTGAACTCGCAGGTCCAGATCGACCGGATCCATTTCCGCCAAGAGCTGACCCTCCTTCACCGCTTCGCCCTGATCCACCAGCACACGCAGGACGCGCCCCGGAGCGATCGGGCCGACGGCGTAGGTCAGGCGTGCATCCACGGTGCCGATCCCGAACACGCTGGGTTCGACATCCGCGCGCACGACGCTGCCGGTCTCCACCCCGACTGGGGCCAAAGGGCCTCGTGTAGTCAGCAGCCAAAAGAAGCCAGCTACGAAAGCCACCACGCTGGCGATGATCAGAGCAAGCTTCAGCTTTGATTTCATGGCGTCACCTGTTCGGGTTGCAGCATCGACTCGAGGGTGCGCCAGCACCGCTCTCCCATCTCGGCAATCGGTGCCGTGAGCGCGCCGTCTTTCGCTGCGAACAAGACCCCCATCACCATCCCTGTGATCAAGATGGTCGTCGCCTCAATGTCGATGTCGCTGCGGATCAAGCCCTGCTGGGCGGCGTCCCGGAGGCACGACCTGACAAACTCGCGACCGCGGTTTCTGAGCGCGGCAACCCGCAGCGGCCCCTCATCTCCCAAGGCGTGAGAAATTTGGTCCGAGAAGATCACGGACGGGAGGTCGGGTTGCACGGCGATGGAGTGCAGGCGGCGCCGGATGAACTGCTCCAGCCGCACCAGCGGATTCGGCGACACGGGTCCTGCCGGTGCGTCCAGCAGGTCGTGGATCCTGTCGAGAGCAGCGAGCTTGACCTCGTTCATGTCCTTGAAGTGGCGGAAGATCGTTGCGTCGGTGATGCCGATCTCCCGCGCCAACTGGGCCGCCGTGAACTCCCGTAGCCCCCGCTCCCCGATGATCTTGATGGCGGCATCGGCAATCTGCTTGCGCCGTTCTGGCGCTGGTTTTCGAGTCGTCATGGTAGTGCGTTAGTGAGTACTTGCTAACATAGATCCCGTCGCCGAGCTGTCAAGGGCTCGGGTGGCGCGGCCCGATCCGTGCGCTCAAGCGCGACGCGACCCCAGCGCAGTGCCGCAACCGTGCTCCAGACCGAGAGAGCGCCGATGGCGGCGACCAGGGCCAAAGTGAGCGGCGCCCGGCTCGGCCACCACGTGACCCCGACGTCTGCGAGGAGCAGCGCCAAGATGAGCAGCACCACTCGCTCGGGGCGCCGCATAAAGAGCGGCGGCAGGGACACACCAAGCGCCTCGGCGCGGGCCCGGACGTAACTCACAGCAAAGACGCCGATCATCGCGAAAGCCGGCACAGCTACAATCGGCCCGTCCTTGGCGAAGGCGACAATCAAGCCGAGCAGAGGCAGCCCGTCTGCGACGCGATCGACGGTCGAGTCGAGCAGCGCTCCGAAGGGGCTTGCGGTACCACGGGCCCGAGCGACGATGCCGTCGAGCAGGTCGCAGGCGCCGCTGGCCATCAGCAGTGCCGCAGCGGTGCCGAACCAGCCCTGCGCAGCGGTCGCCGCCACGCCGACCGCGAATACCAACGAGGCAAGGGTGAGCAGGTGCGCCGAAACTCCGACTTTCGCGAGGGCCGCACCGACCCGCATGGCGCTTGTGTAGAGGCCACGAGCCACAGGGCATCGCCGCCACGGCGTCTCGGCGAGGCGTGCAGAAGTCACAACGGACGCCGACGACATGGACGGGGATGCCGGCGCAGTGAGTCGTGCTGGAGCCAGGTTCGTCATCGGGATCCTCCATTATTCGGTTCGGGACAGTTCGGTCGCTGCGTCGCTGTCGGCGGCGTCGCAGGGCGGCAGATCGGCCAGCCGTCGGAGAAGTGGGTGCTTCCGCGCGCCGAACGCCACCGCAACCTCCGAGCCAGAGCCAGCCAGCAAGTCCGTCAGGGCATCGACGAGTGCCAGAAGCGCGTGCTTGGCCGGATCCGAAAAGATCGCGGGCGCAGCGATGATCAACGCGGATTGCTGCTCCGGCGCTAAGTTGCTCACCAGCAGCCGCGCGATCGAGCTGCGCCACTCCAAGCACTGCGCGTCGTGCGCGCGACTTGGTGCGAAGACGGCTACGCTGACGGCTCTTTCGCCGCGCTTTAGCTCCTGGAGGCGTTCGGCCAGCCGCTGCGAAAGTGTCCCCAGGGATTCGTCCGACTGCTGCGCCAATACGGTGATGTCGTGGGGACGCTGCTGGCAGCCCGCCAGCCAGGGGGGCCACTCGGCGTCCCGCTCAACGACGACCAGCGCGATGGGCTTCATTAGTGAATACTTACTAACTAAACCGGCCGTGTCAAGGCGGTTTCTGCGGAAGTATTGCGATCTCAGTCCCGCGCCTTCAACAAACGCTCGAGCTCTTTCCACAGCTGCTCGGGCGACGCCTTGCGTTTTCGCGCGTCCAGAGCGGCCCCCCGCACGATGCCCATGAAGGCCCAGGTCAGCACGTCGGTCGATACGCCCGAGTCGACCACGCCCTGGTCCCGCGCTTCGACCAGACACTTGCGCACAAACCCCACGGATCGCTCGACGATCGATCGCACGCGCTCGACCCCTTCCGCCCCGGCGGCGGCGGCCAGTCGGTCCCCGAAGGCCAAGCGCATGATCACGGGATAGCGTCGCACCAGCCCGACTCGTTGGATGAAGAAGATGCGCAGACGATCGAGTGGGTCCGAACCCGTAGGTGGAAAGCCCTCGAACAGCATGCCCTCAAAGGTCTCGATGGCCGCGGCCACGATCGCCGCCTTGTCATTGAAATGGCGGAACAGTGCCGCGTCAGAGACGCCAACACGACGTGCTATTTCCGCGGCAGTCAGCCGCGACGTACCCTCCGTCGCCACGATCTCGAGCACCGCGCGGGCGATCTGTTCCTTTCTTTCGTCCGCGGGCAGGCGGTTTCTCGGCATGGAAGCCACTTGCGGCGCATTTTCCTTTGCTGTCAAGGCTGAACTCCCCACCGCGTGGTCAAGGCTGGCAGCGCCAGGCCGCGCTTCTCGCTACTTCTTTTCTGAAGGACACGGCTGCCCGTGCAGGATCGTCCCATCCGCCATCACGCAGCCCACGACGCGTGTGCCCGGCGGATTGAAGTGTCTGTCGGCAACGCGGCGCTGCGCCGGGCTGAGTTGATCGCGATGGTGCCGATAGAACATCAGCGAATAGGTGCCGCACTTGCCGCGATCGCCTTTGGGCAGCTTGCCCTTGGTCACCCCTGGCAGATTCGGAACGGACAGCCCAATGGTGTCGACCACCTGCTGCCGCGTCGGCTTGCCGCCCTGCTCTTCGATCTGCATGCGCAGCTCCTGCTCGCGCGTCTCGGGCTTCCACTCCGGCGCAACGATGTCCGGCAGCACCGGCAAGTCATCCCGCTTCGCCAGCTTGCCACTGCCCGCAGGCGCGGCCGACGCCGCAGGGATGGGCACGAACGGCTGCTTGTATTGCGCTGCCGCAGGTGCCGCGGGTGCCGCAGGTGTCGCCGGGCGCGCTGACGCTGCGGGCGTCACCTTTTCGAGCTGCGCTTCCGCCTCCGGCCCGTCCCCGCGCGCGCACGCCCACGCAGTGAGCGCTACGGCGAGACACAGAGCCATTTGCACACGCATCCCTTGCACGATATCGCGTTGAATCCTGTCGCGCCATCGGGCCATCGCCGTCGCGCCATCGCCGTCGCGCCATCGGGTCATTTGCCGTCGGGCCATCGCCGTCGGGCCATCGCCGTCGGGCCACCGCCGTCGCGCCATCATTTGCCATCGGGCCATTGCCGTCGCGCCATCGGGCCATTGCCGTCGCGCCATCGGGTCATTTGCCGTCGGGCCATCGCCATCGCGCTTTCACAGAGCAGTTAAGGGGTGACATTTTCACTCTACTTCCACATCTTTGC
Source organism: uncultured Polyangiaceae bacterium (assembly GCA_965369205.1). Taxonomy (GTDB): domain Bacteria; phylum Myxococcota_A; class Polyangia; order Polyangiales; family Polyangiaceae; genus JACKEA01. The sequence goes on from CBDUPW010000306.1 coordinate 5,576, forward strand.
GCTTGACACGATTTCCGCACGCCATTGGCGCGGACTCGCCTCTCGCGAACCAAAGCGCCCGCGCTGCGCGACATCGCCGCGCTCGTGCACGTTCGTGACGAAATCGAAACTCGACGCGTCCGGGGCGCCGAACGCCCAGCAGCGCGTCGCTCAGAGCGACCGAAAACCGGGGTGTAGGCTGCGCGTATGGAAACGTTTGTGCAAAGCATGAAGCCAAGAATGGTTGCGGGGGTTGCACCGGCCGGATCGCCATCGGCCGGCGCGAGCGAACCGGCTGCAGCTCCACTCGGCAGTTCGAGTGCGAGCGGAATCCGCTCGAAAAGCCGCGGCGGCCGCACGGAATTGACCCAGCTCTCCGACGCCGCGCTGCTCGCCAGCGTGCGGGCCACGGTGGGCCGAGTCAACCAACTCACCGCGAGTTTGCTGGCGCATCTGGCGGAGGTCCATCGCCGGGGGCTGCATCGCGAGCGAGCCTGTTCTAGTTTGTACACGTATTGTGTGTACGAGCTGCGCATGTCCGAAGACGCGGCGCAGCGCCGCTCCAAGGCGGCGCGCTGGGTGCGGCGTTTTCCAGCGCTGCTCGATGCCATTGAGGCCGGCGAGCTGCACCTCACGGGACTGCTCCTGCTGGCCCCGCATCTGACGGACGCAAACCTGACGGAGGTGCTCGCGCTGGCAAAGCACCGCAGCAAGCGCGAAATCGCCGAGCTGGTGCGCCAGATCGACCCGCTGCCAGACGTGCCCGCACGGATCGAACCCCTTGGTCCCAGGCTCGGACCCACGAGCGGAGCCGGCGCAACGTCCACCCCGATGCAGGCGCCAAGCTGGCAGCAGATGATCGCTGCAACCGTGCCCGTGCGCCATCTTCGCTCCGGCGACCGCCCCCGCGACTGGCTGCCCAGCCACGGTGCCAGCACGCAAACGATCGCTGACACGCACGACGCGTCGATCCCTGCGTCTGCGAATGTGCACCACCCCACGACCGCCATGCCCGCACATGCCCACCGCGCCGCGAACGATGCGACCGCGTCGTCCGTGAACGGTGCGATCACCGCGCCCGCGCATGACACGACCGGTCCGTCCGCGAACGATGCGACCGCGTCGTCCGTGAATGGTGCGACCGGTTCGCCCGTGCACGATGCGACCACCGCGTCGCAGCGCTACCATGTGCAATTCACCGTGGGCGAAGAGTACCTGTCGCTGCTCCAAGAAGCGCAAAACCTGCTCGGCCCCGGCGCCCCCGACCGCTCCATCGACGCCGTGCACCTGCGCGCCCTGCGTCTCCTCGTGCAGCAGCTGACGAAGCGCAAGCGCGGCGCCACGCGCGGCGACCAGATCGCAACAGATCCGAGCCAGCGCAGACCACGCGACGCCAAAAGTGCACCGGCCGCCACCCAGAGCAACCCGCGCCAGCGCGGATCGGGCGAAGCCCAGAGCACCCCGCGCCAGCGCGGACCGCGCGAAACGAAGAGCGCCCCGGCCGCCGCCCAAAGCAACCCGCGCCAGCGCGTGCAGCCCGGTGCACCCAAGCCGCCCGCGCACACCCGCTACATCCCCGTGCACGTCCGCGCCGCGGTATGGGAACGGGATGGCGGGCGCTGCGCTTTCGTCGACGATCGCGGACAGCGTTGCCGCGAACAAGGCGGGCTCGAACTCCACCACCGCGTCCCCTTCGCCCGCGGCGGTCCCGCCACACTCGAAAACCTGAGGCTGCGCTGTCGCGCGCACAACGCACTGGCAGCCGAGCACGACTTCGGCCCCGAGCACATGGCGCGTACGCACGAGCCTCGCCTCCCGCCCACGTAACCAGCCGCGCCGGCGCGGACGCCAACCGCCTCCGGCCCACGTAACCACCCGCGCCGGCGCGGACGCCAACCGCCTCCCGCCTGCGCAAACAAGTCCGACCGTCGCGTACGCAAGCCGCACAGCCCGAGGCGGGCCCCATCAAAGGCCCGCCCACAGGGCGTTCCCACACGGCCGAGCGTCCGCCGCGTCAATCCGTCGCGCAGCCGCTCAGTTGGAGCAAGCGGCTTTGCAGTCCGTTCCCGGCGGCGCCAATCCCGCCGTGACCGCGCAGATACAGGTCTCGTAGCATTCCTGCGGCCCGGTGACGGGGTCGGGACACGTTGCACACTGATTGGCCGGCGTGCAGTTACTGGGCGTCTTGTCGATGACGCAGTGTCCCGCCTTGCAGGCGAACGTCGCCGGTGGATAGACGGGCGCGCACTCGGGGCAACCGGTTCCCGGATCACACACCAAATCATCGAAGCCGCCACCCTGACCAATGGCAATCAAGTGGTCGTTATCCACTGGACCGCCGCATTCGCAGCAAGCGTTCGTGCGCAAGCGACACTCCGAAGCAGAGTTGCAAGCAGTCGACGGGTGCTCGAAAAGATCGACGACCACGCAGCTGCCACCGCGACAGGTGGCCAAAAGCGTCGGGTCCTGGGGTTTATAACACGTCGGACAACCCACGGACCCGCACTTGTCCGTGGCGTACTGCTTCGCGCCGAGTTGGTTGAGCGCAACGGAGTCCTCCCGCGTCGCCGCCCCACACTCGCCGCAACAGCTCGCGGAGCGCAACACACAGTCCGAGGGCACCTGACACGAGGTCCAGTCCCCCGGCACGCCCCCCGTACCCGCCACGTTCCCGGAGCCACCGCTCGCTGAGGTGCCACCGCTCGCTGAGGAGCCACCGCTCGCCGAGGAGCCACCGCTCGCCGAAGTTCCGCCGCTGCCCCCTGCGCCTCCCGTGCCGTCCAAGCTGCTGCTTCCGCCGCAACCGATA
>CBDUPW010000307.1:0-8340 GCA_965369205.1 uncultured Polyangiaceae bacterium
GATAGCTAAAACCGCAGATAGCTAAAACCGCAGATAGCTAAAACCGCAGATAGCTAAAACCGCAGATAGCTCTCTTCTTGTTAGCATTCTACCCTCCCACACTAGGCTCATAGCCTAGACCTATTCAACCACCAAGCGCAATCTGGAAAAAAATGCGCCACGATCACACCAACACACCAGGCACCAGGATGGGCACCGACCAGGATCACCGAAGCAGCGCCGACACCGTTTCGTCTCGCTCCGGGCAGCGCTAGCACTCGGGCGTGACGACCCCGCAACGCCCGTCCAGCCTGCCTCCCGCGGCACATGATCTCGAAGCCGCCGGCGATCCAGTACTCTCGCAGCTCAGCGACGTGGACCGGGCGCAGCTCGCGGACTACTTGGAGGAGGTTGCATACGCGGCTGGAGCAGTTGTGCTGAGCGAAGACGACGATGACCGCGCCATGTACTTCGTGCTGAGCGGCAAGGGTGCAATAACGCGGCGGGGATTAGCCGTCGGCGATGTGCGCCGTGGGCAACACTTTGGCGAGCTCGCGCTAGTGGCCGCTCGACCCCGCGCTGCCACCATCACCGCGCGCACGGACTTGCGCTTGGCGGTGATGAGCGAAGAGAGCTACGCGGCGCTGGTGCAGCAGCGGCCCGAGTTGGCGCTGCGGGTCGTGCAGGCGCTCTTCGATGGCGTCGCCGACCGGCTGGTGGACATGACCGATAGCGTCAGCGCGCTGTTGAAGGAGCGCTCCTTGCCGCGTCGCGCCAGCGTGGATGTTCTGGTGGCCGGCGTGCCGACCCGTGTCGCCACCGGAACATTGGTCGGCGCGCTCTTGGAAAATACTATGGGTGACGACCTGGTCGTTGCGGCGCTCGTGGATCGCAAGGCGGTGTCGCTGAACACGCCGCTGTCTTCCGACGGCCTGGTCGAGCCGTTACCACTGAGCCACCTAGAAGGTCAGCGTGTCTACCGTCGCAGCCAAGCACTGCTTTTGTTCGAAGCCGCTGCCCGAGTGGACGCGGCGCTGGGGCTGACCATGAGCAACTCCGTGGGCTTCGCACAGCGCGTTCGCCTGCTGGAGGGAACGGCCAGCGACATTCCTCGGTTGGCGCAGGCCCTGGAGCGCCAGCTTGCGCTGTTGGTGCGCGAGAATCTGCCGCTACGTGAGGAACTGTGGACCGTCGCCGAGGCGCGGGCGTACTTCGCAAGTGTGGGTTGGAGTGACGTCGCGCGACTGCTGGACACCTGGCGGGAGCCCGCGGTGCCGATGGTTTCCTACGGCAAGGTGTACGCCCTGCGCTTGGGGCCGCTGCTCCCGCGCACGGAGCTGTTGGGCCGCAACCTGGCGGTGCTCCCTGACATGGACGGCCTGTTGATGGTGTACGGCAAAGCGATGATCGAACGCGACGGCGATGCCGTGCGCTCCATCCGCCCGAGCATTTCCGACGACCAGGTGCAGCAGGCCCGCGACGTCTCCCGGCAGACCCACGCCATGACTCGGGATCAGGACCGCTGGCTGGATACCCTCGGCATCACGAGCATCGGGAGCTTCAACCAGGCGTGCATCCGCGGCGACGTTTCGCAGCTGATCCGCGTCAGCGAGGGCTTTCAGGAGAAAAGCATTGGCCGCATCGCCGACAAGATCCAATCGCGCGGCAATGACGTGCGCGTGATCTGCGTGGCTGGCCCGTCGTCTTCGGGCAAGACCACGTTCATTCGCAGGCTGGCCGTTCAGCTCCAGGTAAACGGGATCCATCCCGTGGGCCTGAGTCTGGACGACTACTACGTCGACCGCGAAGAAACCCCGCGGGACGATGGTGGTGAGTACGACTACGAAGCCGTGGAGGCGCTGCGGGTCGATCTCTTGCAGGATCACCTGGCGAAGCTGCTGGAAGGCAAGCTCGTGCGTACCGCTCGCTACGACTTTGCTCGCGGTGCCGGCGATCCGGCGGGCGGCCCGGAACTCACCCTTGGGCCACGCAATCTGCTGCTCCTTGAAGGCATCCACGGCATCAATCCGCGGTTACTGGAGCGCTTGCCCGAGGCCAGCGTATTCCGGGTGTTCGCTTGCCCCTTGGCTCAACTGCCCTTCGACCGGCTGTCCCGGGTCCACGCCAGCGACGTGCGGCTATTGCGACGCATCGTGCGGGATCGCCACACCCGCGGTGCCACTGCGGCCATGAACCTGGCCCGCTGGGCTAGCGTGCGTCGTGGCGAGCGCAAGCACATTTTTCCGTACCAGCACTTCGCAGACGCGGTCTTCGATTCGTCGCTGATTTACGAACTCAGTGTGCTGAAGGTCTTCGCTGAGCGCTACTTGCTGGAAGTCCCTCAAGACGACCCGAGCTACGCGACAGCGTTCCGCTTGCTGGGGCTACTGGACCGATTCGTCACGATTTACCCTGACCACGTGCCGCCCACGTCCATCCTGCGCGAGTTCATCGGCACCAGCGGGTTTTCCCACTGAGCTTCAGTGAAGCCCGTGCATCCAGCGCTTTAGCGTGGGTGAGAGCAGCAGCACGATCACACCGGCGGCCAGCGGCGCCAGTACGAGCACCAAATAAAAGTCGGCTTTGCCACCGAGCAGCGTGAACATCATGCCCTGTTCGATCTTCGCCGAATAGGCAAACAGCAGCCCAGCCACTAAGTTGGAGATGGCATTGGACGTGAACCACACGCCCATCATCAAGGAGCGGATCTTGATCGGCGCGAGCTTCGTGACCATCGACAGGCCCACCGGCGAGAGGCACAGCTCCCCAAAGGTGTGGAAGGTGTAGGCGAGCAGCAGCCAGTACGCCGCGGCCTTGCCTCCGTCTTGGACCTTCAAGCCGGCGATCACCATGAACACGAAGCCCGTGGCCAACAGAATCAAACCCAACCCGAACTTGGTCGGTGTGCGGGGCTGCATCTTGCGCGCGTCGAGCCAGGTCCACAGCCAGGCGAAGACCGGTGCAAACAGCACGATGACTGCCGGGTTGACGGACTGGAACCACGTGGCCGGGAATTCGAAACCGAAGACGAAGCGATCTGTGCTCTCTTTTGCGAACACGTTCATGCTGCTGCCCGCCTGCTCGAAGGCGGCCCAGAAGAAGATCACGAACACCGCCAGCACCAAGATCACACCCATGCGCTGCCAGTTCACGCGGCTCATGGGCCTGGAGATGAGCTCGCTGGTTTTCATCATGGTGCGCTCGGTGTCGGCGCAATCCGGGCACTTCTCACCTTCGGGCAGCTCCCCCAGCACCAGGTGGCACTTCTTGCACACCAGCTCTTCGGGTTCCGCGGCCGTGCTGGCTTCGCGGTGCGCGAGGGCTTCCTTGGGAGACAGGCCAATGGCCCCCAGATAGCGCGGTCGCAAGAACTGATAGATGAGCAACCCGAGCACCATGCCCACGCCGGCAGAGCCGAAGCCCCAATGCCAGCCTACTTTTTCGCCCAGAGTTCCCGCGCCGATGCCGCTCATGAACGCGCCGACGTTGATGCCCATGTAGAAGATAGTGAAGGCGGAGTCCCGGCGCGGATCGTCTTCGCTGTACAGCTGTCCCACCATCACGGAAACACAGGGTTTGAAGAACCCCGTTCCGATCACGATCAAGAAGAGCCCCAGCATGAACGTGGCGGTGCCGGCAGTGCCGTGGCCGAGCAGCTCAGTCAGTGCGAGGGTGAAGTGGCCCGCGGCGATGATCCAGCCGCCGACCATCATGGAGCGGTGGGTACCCAAGAAACGATCTGCGAGCCATCCGCCCACCACCGGCGTCAGATACACGCTCATCGTGTAGAGGCCATACAGCTTGCCCGCGCCGTCGGTGCTCCAACCCAGTCCCGGGTTGTCGGCGTCGATCTTGGCGGTCAAGTAGAACACCAACAGGGCGCGCATCCCGTAGTAGCTGAAGCGCTCCCACATCTCGGTGATAAACAGCACCCAAAGACCTGTGGGATGGCCCTTGCGCGCGGCGATGGCTGCTTCGCTCATGTTGCGCGGCAGTATCTGCGTTGCCCTCGCGCTTGGCTACCCTGCTGTACGCCCCACGAAGGCGGTATTTGGCCCTGAGCGTGCGCCAAATGCGGGTGGGAAGGCTGCAAACCTCCCCGCGGCGGGTCGCTGCGTCTCGGAGCCTGGACTGCGGCGAACGGCTCGAGGTCACGCCGCCGCGCCGCGAACCAGGTTTCTAGGAGGTTCGCTATGCGGCGGCGTCTGCGACGTCGTTGTTGGACGCTGTCGGCGCGTTCGGCTCTGCTGCGGTGCGGTCCGGCGTCAGGCTGTCGATGAGCGCTTGGGAGGCGACGGTGCTGAAGATCCAGTCGCCGAAGGGCACCGTCACGTTGAAGTTCCACTTTTGCATCAAGCGCGGGTCGTGATGTCGCGCATGGTGCTCACGCATAAAGCGAATGAAGGCGCGGCGACCGATGAAGCTGTCTTCGGGCAGGTGGTAGCAAAGGTGCGTGACCTCGTAGCACACGACGTACGCGGCGGCGGAAGCGAGGAACAACCAACCCACGTTGGGGCCGAGCAAATATCCGGCGAGCGCGGCGGCAGGCGCAGCCGCCAGCACGATCCCGAACACGCCCATGGCCGGGATCAGCACCAGGCGTAATTCGCGCCACTCAGTGACGGCCATGTCACGATGGCGGTAGACTCGGTGGTGTTCCGGCGTATGTCGGTCGTACAGCACCGCCATGGGTTTCCAACGCCGATGCAGCAAGTGACGGTGTGCATGCCACTCGCCTAGGTTCGACAGTGCAAGCACGAGCGGGATCGTGAGGAGCTGCAGCGCCGTCAGGTCCTGGATGAAGAAGGCCGAACAAACAATGGCGGCCACGCCGATGCCTACGGTGCCGCATAGATGCACCCAAGGGGAGTACCAGGTGGGGATTTCGTCCAGCATCTTCCGGCGAAATGCCTGGCGACTGCGGTCGTCGCGAAAGAAGCTCCGCTCGTCTTCCGGGCTCATGGTTGTTCTATACATTCTGTATTTACAGAATGCAAATTCAGCAGAAATGTCTGGGGATTTGAATGGAGCGGCAGACGGGCGCGGCGCCGTGTTACTCCCTCAGAATGGCAAAGACGATCGTGATTTGTGGGCACGGCCCCGGCATCAGTCACGCCGTAGCGCAAAAGTTCGGCATGGCGGGTTTTCAGGTCGCCCTCGTGGCGCGCAGCGCGGACAAGCTGAGCGCCGCGGCAAAGAGCCTCGAAGCCGATGGCATCCAGGCGCGAGCCTTCCCGGGGGACCTGGGAGAGCCGGCGAAGGTGCAGGCGCTGTTTGGTGAGATCGAAAAGGCGTTCGGCGCCGTCACCGTCGTGCACTGGAACGCGTACGTTGGCGCGGCGGGGGATCTGCTCACAAGCAAGCCGGAGGAGCTGCGCAACGTGCTCGCGGTGGGCGTGGAGGGCTTGGTTGCGGCGACCCAAGCCGCCTTGCCTGGCATGAGGGGGCAGCCGGACGCGGCTATCTTGGTCACGGGTGGGGGGTTTTCCATGTACGACCTCAACGTCGACAAGATGATCGTGCAGTTCGGCGCCATGGGCTTGGGCGTGATGAAGGCCGCCCAGCACAAGCTCGTGCGGATCCTGAATCGCGCGCTGGCCGAGAAGGGCGTCTACGTGGGCGAGGTCACGGTACTTGGCATGGTCAAGGGCACTGCCTTCGATTCGGGGCAGGCAACCATCGAACCGAGGACCGTGGCGGAACTCTTCTTCAAGCTGTACCAAGACCGCAGTGAGCTAGCGGTGCCTTGCAGCTGACCTAGGGCACCGCGAAGGCAGAAGCCTGCGAGCCGCGCGATCGTTGCGCGCGACTCGTCACTCTGGACGGCACTAGCGGCAGCAGACTGTCTGGGGTTTCGTCGCCGCGGCGGCTCCAGTCAGGCTAGTATTCGACGTCACACCGCAGGAGCCGGCAGTCTTGGTGACCGTGCTCACCTTGAAAGAAGTCATGGACAAGTTGTGGGTGCACGCGGGCGACGACGTTCTGACGACGACGTTGGACCCGGTGGTGCCGGTGCAGTTCGACGTCTGATAGCGAGTCAAGTTGGTGTTGCAGTTCCAGCCACTGGGGGCGCAGCTGCAACCGGTACAGTCGCGCGTGTCCGTGAAGTCTTCGTAGTACACGCTGCGGTTGGGGTAGCCGCTGGGGCAGGGGAAATCACCCACGCGGAATACGCACACGCCCGCAAAACCGCTGGGCGCGTCCGCAATGCACGCCTGACCCGAGCCGCAGCCGCCGGAATCCGTGGCTCCGCCGCATAGCCGCACCTGAGAAGTCCAGGTTGGCGTGGGCAGGTTCTTGGTGACTGTCTCGCCAAGGCAGCTAGCCGAACCGCTCACCCGGACCTGTTTGTCCAAAGCGTCGTTGGTGACCTTACACTGGCTGACGGGCGTGATGTTTTCGAGGAATGATGAGAGGCCCACGCACGCATTGGACGTGTAGTCCCAATACGACACTGCTCCGCAGCTGACGGTGGTCGAACCGCAGTTGCACGTGCAGCTTGCAGCTCCCGGCACGAAGGTGTCTTTGAGGGTCGCGACGGACGTGCCGTAGGATGTTGCCGGGCAGCCTGGAGGCGCCGACGCGCCTTTGCCCACGGTAATGGGCCCGCTCCAGCCGGCCGGTGTGGTTGGGATACAGCTCTTGCCGCTGCCGCATGAGGACGCGCCGCCCGAGCCCGCGCTTCCGCTGCTGCCCGCGGTTCCACCCGTCCCTGCAGTTCCTGCGCTTCCGCTCGCTCCCGCCGCAGCGCCCGTTCCCGCGCTTCCGCCCGCGCCACCACCGGAGCCACCGCCACCGGTCGCGCTGCTACCGCCCGTGGCGCCCGCGTCTGCGCCTCCAGCGTTGCTGAATTGGCGTTCATCCCCTCCGCCGCAGCCCGCTGCGAGGGGTAGGCTGAGCACCAAACAAAGTAGCAAGCTGCGCATGTATTCCATCTCCCAACCTAATTTACGCACCGCCACTGACGTTGGTCAAGTCGCCGAGCAGAACGTACAGTGCAGACGCGTCTCATCAGAGGCCGCGCGAGGCGGGTTGCGTGCGTGCGCGCACGCGCGATGGGCGTGTCAGTTGAGCGCGACTAAGTACGCGAGCCAACCGGGTTGGTTCTCGGCGCGTAGGGTCGGACGGTAGTCCTCGTCGTCGTCGTCGTCGGACTGATCCCAGTACACGTGCACGCTCTTGAATCCTGCCTCAAGCAGCAGCTCTTGCAGCTCTGGCAAGCTCCAGTAGCGCCACTCGTAGCGGAAGGCCTTGTTTAGCTTCGTGCCGTCGTTGAACTCGAAGTGGATGTAGTTGACGACCTTGTGCGTGATGGGGTCGAGGAGGTCTTGGTCCCAAACGTAGGTGAACTTGCGCTTGATGTTGCGCTGTTCCAGCATGGGCTCCATCGCCTCCCAGCCGCCGTAGCTGTCCAGGCAGAAGATCCCGTCCTTGACCAGGCCGGCGCGCACCTTCTTGAAATACTCCCGCATCGAATCCCGGGTCGTGAAGATCCAGTAGCTAAAGTTGAAGGCGCAGACGGCGTCGACTTTGCTGTGGATTTTGCCACGCACGTCCTGCCGCAGCAGTTGGACGCGCAGCTGGTCCTGAGCCAAGGGCGCGATGTTGTTGGCCTTGCCCCAGGCGAGCACCTTTGAGTCGATGTCGATACCGGTTGCTGTGCGCTTTGGGTCGGACTTCACCCAATGGCTGCAGATCAGCGCGGTGCCGCAGAAATCTTCCCGGAGCGAAAGTGCCTTGCGCTTGCGGAACTTGGAAAAGGCGCTGACGATGAAGTCGACTTCGACCGCCGCGTCTTGCACGCTCATTTGGTACAGTACGTGTTTGTCGGCCTTTTTTGCGGTGAACGGCGCCGCCTTGGGTGCGCGTTTTGCGCGCTTCTTGGCGACTGCCTGCACCCGGGCGCGCGGCGACTTGGGCGCGGGGGCCCGCTTCTTTTTTGCGCCGGCTCGGCTTGAGGCCTTGCCGTTCTTTGCGCTGACGCCGTTCTTCGCGCCGGAGCGCGCCACGCCGTTCTTTGAGCCGGCGAGCGCCGCCTTGGCGCGGGTTTTGGATTTTCGGGGCCTTGCGTGGGTGCTTTCGGTCTTCACTTTATTGATCCATTACGACGATGCCAAATGCGGCGTCCTCGTATAGCCGATCGAACTGCGACGCAAACTTCTTTTCGATGTTCTTGCGCTTGGCCTTGAGCGTCGGTGTGATCTCGTCTCTGTCCAAGGACAGCTCGCGTTCGAGGATGAAGACACGTTTGACTTGCTCGACCCGCGAAAGCTTCTCGTTGCCCGCGCGAATGGCTTTCGCAATGCGCTGCTTCAGTGCATCCTCGCCGGTCACTTTCTTCATCAGCTCAAGCAGTCCTTC
>CBDUPW010000308.1:0-8284 GCA_965369205.1 uncultured Polyangiaceae bacterium
CGAGACTGGCGAGCGGCAGCAATAGCAGCGCGAGGCCCGCTGCGTGCTTAAGGCGTCTTGACGACAAGGGTGTACTCCTCCGAGCTGGCAGGTGCGACCTTGGGATGCGGCGGGGGCTCCAAGGGATTGGGGACCAACGAAAGCTCGACGCAGGCGCTGCGTTCGTGACTTACTGGCGTGGCGGGTCCTTGCCACGGGCTGGTGACGTCGCCGGTCCCGGAAGTGGTCAAGCTGCGCGCATGCACGCGCACGGGCACTCCGTCCGCCGGGCCGCCGCGCGGCATGAGTTGCACCACAGATTGCCGGGGTCGGCCTGCAGAGCGTTCCTGGAGCTCAAACTGAATCATCGTTCCTGCGGCCGCTTTGACGCAGACCACGTCAACGTCGCGCATCCACGCGAAGCGACCACGGAACTTGGCTCCGGGCTCGACGATGTTGGCATCCTTGACGCTGTCGTTTGGCTCGGACTCCACGTCGGGTTTTGCGTCGGCGGACGAAACCTGCAGCACGTAGGCATCCGAGACGTTCTCTTGCGTCAACGGAGGGGTTGCGCCGTAGCCGTCCTGGTCCTGCATCACGGCGACATAGTGTGGGCCCGGCGACAGTTCGAGCACGGGGATCGTCAGCGCCCGCCCAGGCGCGCCCGAACAATAGGTGCCAAGGGGCGAATCGATGCCCACGCGGTAGACCAGCGCGCAGAGTCCCATGTTGGGCAGCGCCGAGAGGGTGACCTGGACGCGCTCTGCGCTACTGGGCACGTCGATTCGATAAAAGTCGCGATCGCTTCTGGACTCGTCGAGACGGCGCCCCATTTGGCCCCGTACCGCCTCGCCGAAGGGCACCGGGGTGGCCTCGCCCGCTGTGCTATTCGGCTCCAGTTCACTGCCGGAAAATCCTGGTTCCGCTTGCGCACGCATGATCAGATGCCATGCGACGACCAGCACGACTCCCCCCGTGAGCAGCACGCTGGCCCACGCGAAGAATCCTCTTCGGCGTAGCTTGCGTTCGTAGAGTTCCACTTCGCCGCGGGTGACAGCGTCCGAATCCGCGCGCGCCAGGGCGTGCATCTGTCCGCTGTCGAGCAAGAGATCGACACTGGACTGGCCTTGTTCTTTGAGTTCGTTGATCAGTGCGAGCTTGAGCTCCTCGACAGACTGGAAGCGACGCCCGGGTTCCTTTTCGAGGGCCTTCATTACGATCGCCGCCACCCCCGGGGCGATATTCAGTTCAGGAAAGCGGCTAGCCGGGTTCTCGGCTTGCTCAACCAAGTGTTTCGTGAGCACGCCCATCGGGCGGGGCGCATCGAAGGGCGGGTGTCCGGTTAGGCAAACGTAGGTGAGCGCTCCCAGCGCGTACACGTCGCTCCGCTGGTCCGCGTCTTCGCCCCGGATCTGTTCCGGTGACATGTAGAAGGGCGTGCCGACAATGGCGCCGCGGCTGGTGACCTCACCCAGTTCGGCGGACTCACGAAGCTTCGCGAGCCCAAAGTCGAGCACCTTCACGAGTTCGGCGCCACTTTCCGCTTTCAGAATGAAAACGTTCTCCGGCTTCAGGTCCCGGTGGATGATGTCGAGCCGATGCGCTTCCGTGAGGGAGCTGCAAACTTGCGTGACGATACGTGCCGTACGGCTCGCCGTCAGAGGCCCTTCGCGTCGGATGGTTCGACCTAGGTCCTCCCCGCGCAAATACTCCATCGCCAAATAGGTCATGCCCTCGGACGTGCCAAAATCGAATACCTGCACGGTGTTTGGATGACTCAGCTTGCTGACCATCAGCGCTTCCCGCTTGAACCGAGCAACGACTTCGTTGTCCCGTGACAGTTCTCCGGTCAGCAGCTTGAGCGCCATCAGCTTGCCGATGCGCGCGTGCTCGACGCGGTAGACGACGCCCATGCCTCCGCGTCCGAGGGGTTCGATGATGCGGTACCGTCCAGCTATGATCACACCGATCAACGGATCGGCGACGTGTCCGGCGTCCTCGACGTCCACTTCTCCCGGGATGGTGACGGCGAGGGCATCCCGCCGCCTGGATATCGGCGCGCCCGTATCCGTTAGCCCTTCTGGCGCGTGGAGGCGAATGCCGCACTCGCTGCAAAACTTCGCGTGTTTGAGGTTCTTGGCAGCGCAGGATCGACAGGCGACGAGCTCGCTAGCCGCTTGATCCGTGCTTTCGTCCGCGGCGCTCGGTGGAGTCCCCGGGTCGGCCTGTGCCGCCGCGCCCTCCGAGCTGCTGCCCGCGGCGTCGTCGCCCGCGGCGCCCCCCGGCTTGCTGCTTTGCATGGTGTCGTCGGGTTTTTCCTCGACGGGCACTTCGGGATCCTTCGGCGCGTCGCTCATGGGCCGCCTCCAACCGGATCCACGGCCAAGATCTCGCTGAGCAGTCGCAGCACGGGGCCGTTGCCTCCAGGCCGGCGATCAATCTCTCCTACTGCGAGCACGTGGTCGCCGACGAAAGCAGGCGCCGCGGCGCCATGCTCAACCTGCACGCTACAACTGTCACCCTCACAAGCGTCTGCGGCAACCAGGATGCGGCTGGAGTGGCCCATGGCTTCGACCGCTGTGACGCGCCCCCGCAGCGCGAAGCGCAGTGGCGCAGTTCCGGCGTTGTCGTTCAGCACGTCGTCGAGTTTCGACGGAGCCTTGCGAGCGAGCGCATTGGCCTCGAGCAGCAGATCCGCAACGCGGCGGATGCGGCGTTTGACCAGTCGGGGTGCGAACCCAGGGACGGTGCTGCGAATGGTGATTTCGCGTTCGCCGAGCTTAGAAATCGTCATGCGCTGCGCGAATTCGCCGGTTTCGTCGACGTGGATCCCACGGCCTTCAACGGTCACTGTCGCACCCGGTTGGGCCTTGCCTGCAAGCATGAAGCTGTCTCTTTCGAGCACGATGCTCGCACTCGGAGCCGATACACGCAACGGCGCTATTTTCAGCGCTAGTTCCACGGCGCCGCGTTGTTCTTCACACTTGGGCGCGGTCAGGCTGAAGGGCAGCTTTCGACTCAGTGCAGCCTCCTGGTCGGCGTCCCCGCTGATTGCTTCGACGATCGGCAGTTGGTAGCTGGCACGGCCGTTTGCGTCGGGCAGCAGAGCGTTGCCATCCACAATGACGCTGCCACCCGGCGGCACCTCGGCGATCAAGACGAGACTGGGCGCCTCGTCCGCGAGGTGCGCCAGGTCGGGCGAGAGGCGACCGCATACTTGGACGTCCAACTCTAGGGTACTTGGGCTGCCGGTCGGCGGCGCGGTGTTCACAAGCAAAGTCTTGGTGCTCGGTGGGACGGGCGCCGAAAGTGCGATTTGCGCGCGCCCTCCGAGTATCCTGGCATGGGATGCGCCGATCGACACGTCCGTTCCATCCGCGCAACCGCCGCAGCTAACATCGAGAACTTGTTGGCCGTCCGAACCCACTCGGGCCACGGCACTGGCGCGTTTCGGCCAGAGCAACCACACGCCCACGGTGAGGAGGCCCGCGCACAGACCTCCGATCAAGGCGGCGGCGATCCCCTTCGCCGCAGTGCTAGAACCGGCGCGGCCTTGCTCTCGCTGGCTGGGCGGGGGACGGGCGACCAAGTTGCGCAGGGTGGTGGTGAGGCGGATGCCTGCGCTCAGCCGTTCGTCGAGGCGTCGCTTCTTACGAACGCGCCTGTTGGGTGGGCTGGGCCGTTCCGAACCCTTGGGTGGTGCTGCCGGGCCCGGCGGTGGCGCCGGACTTGGGCGAGGGCCAGTGGGTCCCCGGGCCGCGGGCGCCGAGGACGGCATCAGCGCCGTCTGGGCGGGCGCTGGCGGGGGCGTGGCGGTTGGCTTCGGGCTGGGCGCGGAGCCTAAAAAGAGCGTCTTCCCGCCTCGACAAACGTCACACACGCCTTCCGAGGGGCGACCGCAGCGGGGGCAGCGCGCCATCAGCTGTGGAGGATACCTGACCTAATAGGGTCGTGACGAGTTCGGCCCACTGGCCGGATTTCTGGCGTCGGCATTTTTGCAGGGACTTTGGCCCGAAGGCCCCGGTTCCGGTAAGCGCCGGAGGCAGCCTCTATCATGCTCGCCAAACGCATCATCCCCTGTTTAGACGTTCGCGAAGGCCGCGTCGTGAAAGGCGTTGGGTTCGTTGCATTGCGGGATGCCGGCGATCCGGTCGAGCAGGCGCAACGCTACGACGCCGAAGGCGCGGATGAAATTACGTTTCTGGACATCACCGCGTCCCACGAGCGGCGCGGGGCGCTGCTCGATGCCGTTGAGCGGACCGCCAGCGTCGTTTTCACGCCGCTGACCGTCGGTGGCGGGATCCGGAGCCTGGGCGATGTGCGCGATCTGCTCAACGCCGGTGCCGACAAGATCAGCGTGAATACGGCCGCCATCGAGCGCCCCGAGTTGATCAGCGAAATCTCGGGCACCTACGGCGCGCAGGCCTTGGTGGTTGCCATCGACGCAAAGAAGTCGGCGGGTGGGTATGACGTCTATACCCACGGCGGGCGCAAATCTCGGGGTCTGGATGCGGTCGCTTGGGCACAGCGCTGCGAGGCGCTCGGCGCTGGCGAAATCTTGCTGACCAGCATGGATCGGGATGGAACCAAACTGGGCTACGAACTTTCACTGCTGCGCGCGGTGGTCGAAGGCGTCGGTATCCCGGTGATTGCGTCCGGGGGCGTCGGGACCCTCGAGCATTTGTACGCGGGGTTAGCGGAGGGCGGAGCAGATGCCGCACTGGCTGCTTCGATTTTTCACGACGGGATCTACTCCATCCATGAGGCGAAGCGCTTTCTGAGCGCGCGCGGCGTGTTGGTACGCGGAGGACAGGCATGAGTGTGACACTGCGAGAGGTGCTGGGCGCGGCGCGGGCGCGATCGGCGAACATGGCATCGGAGGTCAGCGGCTACGTCGTTCTGGCCATCGCGGAACAGAGCGCCGTGAGTCCGAGGGCGCTCGAGGCATCGGATGTAGAACTCGGGGCCGATGGCGTGGTGCGTGTCACCGGGGGCTGCGCAGCTGGCGCCGCAGACGCAGAAGCGTGCGTGCGCGGCTTGCTCACTGCGCTGCTGATGGAGTCGAGTTCGGTCTCCGGCGCGATGCTGCGCGTGTCTTCGCGCCGCGAGAGTGTGGGGCTCGACGCCCTCGTGCGGGAACTTGAAGCGGCGCTGATTCCCGTCAATCGGGGTGCGGGTCGCCGAGCGCTGGCACGCTTGTACCGCGACACAGTGCGCGCACGAGAGAGCGGAGCGCTCGATATGCGCGCCGACGCCGAGCCCCAGCTGCCCCGCGTGGTCGTCGCGCCGGCTGAGTCGGTCGCGCCGGTCGCGTCGGAGGAGCCGATCCTGCCGGTGATCGCGCCGGAGGAGCCGATCTTGCCGCCGGTCGTCACGCAAGACGCAGCCGCCGCGGTTCGGCCGCAACTCGACGCGGAATTGTTGGAGGAGCTGTTCGCGTCCGAGCCGGCGCCGGCAGTTTGCCCGCAGCCCGAGTGGCAAAGTCCGAGCGCGCCGGTGCAGGCCACGGCGAGCGAGCAAGACGAAACTACGTGCCTGCGCACCGTCGCCTGTCAGCCCTACGAAGAGTCCGACATCGACGACTACGTAGAAGTCCTGTTTTCCCCGACTCCGCCGCAACCCCAAGCCACTGTCGACACCTTCGGAATTCCAGATCTCGACCTGCCCGAGGCGACAGACAGGGAGGCGTACACCTCTCCCGAGACCGTGGTCGCTCTGCGGGACTCGGATGCAGCCATGGGCCAGGCGACCGCCTCCCGTGTGCCGATCGCCGTTTCGACCGCAGTGCCGCCGGAGGCGGTGGACGGTCATTTGCTCTCACAATCGCCGGCGACCCCCATCGCGCCGCTCTGTCATGCTGCGGGCGAGCTCGCGCAAGACGTAGAGCTCGCGCAAGACGGAGGGCTCGCGCAAGACGTAGAGCCCGCGCAAGACGTAGAGCCCGCGCAAGACGTAGAGCTCGCGCAAGACGTGGAGACGCACAACGGCACGCCGGCTCTGTTCTACACCGTCGAGGACGCCACGGAGCGCGCGCCGATGGTGCTGGAGCAGTCGCCCGTCCCGGCCGGCGTCCCCGTGTCGGAGGTCGCTGATGCGCCGGAGCCGCGGGGTTTGGATGCGCTGAGTCCCGCGTTGGCCGAGAGCTCCGAACCACCGGTGATAGACGACTCAGAGGCGGCGAGCGATGGCGCAGACGCTGAGTCGAACCAATGGGTGCATACAGCGCCGCTACCGGAAGTGGTCGAGACAGCCAGCGCCCAGGCGGCGTCTGCGAATAGGGAAGCGTCGGAGCCTGGTGAAATATCCCAGCCGAGCCCGGCGCCCCCGCAACCCGTGGCGACCGCCTGCGCGCCCGCAGAGCACGCCCTCGCCACTTGCGGCGGGACCGCCGGAGCTTCTGATGGCGCGGACGCCGAGGAAGCGATGGAAGAGCCGGAGTTCGAGTCTGGACCGAGGATGAGCCTGCAGCGCGAGCGAACGCCTCTGCCGCCACTTTTGGGCCCGGCGTCGTCCCGCGTCGTGGCGCGAAAGAGCTCAGTCGACGACTTGCTGCAAAGCTTCAGCGTCGAGCGGGTGGGCGAAGATGGGGATCTATGTCGTGGCTTGAAAGAGCTGGCGGGGATCGATGCGACGGGTGCGCCACCCGCCGTTGAAGACTGCACACCGCCGCCCGTGGCGGTCGAAGAGCGCAGCGACACGCGTGAACCCAAAGCCGCGCCCGGGCGACCGCGTCCTCTGGTTGGTGCACTGGCGCTCTTGCTTGCAGTCGGCGTGGCAGGGTCTTCGGCGCTGCCGGAGGACCGTGTCGCAACGTTGCAAGTTGGGGCCGGCGCAGTGCGCGAGAGCGCCGCGATGCTGAGTCAAGCCATCGAGCCGGCACGCTCGTGTGAGGCCGAAATCGTCGTGCGTGACGTGCCGCGGGGAGCCGAGGTGTCTGCGCGGGGCGGACCAGAGCTCAGCCGCGTTCTTGCGTCGCGTACCGATGAAGATCGCGCCGTCTTTGCCCACCTTCCGTGTGGCGAAGCGCTGGAGGTTCGCGTGCGCCGCGCCCGATCGAAGGGCTGGCTCAGCATCCCAGTCACTGCCGCGCGGCTGTCGCCCCAACCCGGGACAACCGGTCGCGTCCGCGTCACGCTGATCGCACGTTGACAGCGCCCCCGGGGTGTGGCGGTCTTGGGGCATGCACGACCAAAATCTGGCAATTCTAAAAGGTCTGGTGAGCGTGGCTTGGGCGGACGGCCGCGTTGCGGAGGAAGAACTCGAAGTCATCGAGGCCCTGCTGGATGCTTTTGGTGCGACCGCAAGCGAAGCGGTCGAGGTGCGGAAATATGCAACGGTGAAGCGCACCCTGGACGACGTTCCGCTCACTGACTTGAGTCATGACGACCGACGCGTTCTGCTTCAGCACGCAGTGTTGCTCACCTACATCGATGGTGAACAACATGAGACCGAGAAGAAGTTGCTCGAGGACCTATGCGAGCGCTTGCGCATTCCGGCAATGGAGGCCAAGGGTCTGATGGACTCAGCTGGCGACCGCGCGAAAAACTTCCTGAACTTGCTCTAGCACCGAGCGACTACGCCTTTTTGTGGCGCTCGATTTCTTTGAGCAGAGCGATCGGCGAAAACGGCTTGGTGTAGTAGGCGTTGGCACCCGCTTCGGCGGCGCGGGCACGCGAATCCGAATCGTCCAGGGCGCTGATGATGACCACCGGCACTGTGCGGGTCGATGGATCGGTGCGCAGGCGCTTGCAGACTTCGAATCCGTCGTATTGGCCGGGCAGCATCAGGTCCAGAAGGACCAAGTCCGGTGGATCCGTCGTGGCCACGTCGATCGCCTTGGCTCCGTTGGCGACCGCGGTGACGGCGTAGCCCCGAGCCTGAACCAGAGCTTCGATCATCCGTCGGATCGAGTCCTGGTCCTCGACGACCAATATGCGCATGGGCCGCATCATAGCCGATCCCGCAGACTTTCCCATTTTTGCGCGCGCCGACGGGTGGGAAGCTGGCCGCGGCAACTCAGCTGGCCGCGCCCCCGAGGGACAAAGCGCGGCTACAGGCGCAGCACGAGGGCAGCCTTGCCGCCGGAATCGCCGCAGCTGATTCGGCCGCCGAGCACGCCGGCGGCGGCCTGGGCGACCAGCAGGGCCACGCCGTCGGGGCGCCCCAACGAGCTCGGGTCGATGCGTCGGCGCAGGAGGTCTTCTCGGGAAGGATCCGGGACGATCGGACCGCTGTCGCAGACCATCAGCTCCAGGGGAAGCTCCCCGGAGAGCTGCACGCGGACGGTCGCATCCCGCGGCGAAGC
>CBDUPW010000309.1:0-8229 GCA_965369205.1 uncultured Polyangiaceae bacterium
CGGCCGACTCTCGATGCGGCATTGGGCCAGCGCGCCACAGTGCCCCCGGCGCCAAACGAGCTGGCGCAGGCAATCGTCGCGTCTCGGCCGTCACCGTCTCGCGGCACCGAACGCCAAACATCGCCGCAAGTGCCGCATCCGCCGCATCCGCCTCAAGCACCGCCGCCTGACGGGGCGGGGGCTGTGACGAGGGCGCCGCTCAAGCGCAAGCCCGATCCCGCGCAGCGTCCCCTCGGCAGCTACTCGGTGATTGGGGATGCGGTGGACCCAGAGACTGTCGTTTCGAGCAAGCCACCCCGCAAGTGAGCGACGCGCCCCCCCTTTCCGCGGGAGCCGTCGCTCGGCTCGCCTACGCGACTGGCTTCGCGCTGCTCATTGGAGCGGCTGGCGTGGCGTGGCCGAAGCTGGGCCTGCCGGCAGCGCTGGTCACCTTGATCACGTTGGCAAGCGGAGGCTTGCGACCGCCCCGCTTAAAGCCTTGGGGGATTGCGGCTGCCGTGATCACGAGCATTGCGATGCTGCGATTTGTTGTCACAGAAGCCGTTCCAGGTGTCATTCAGGGTGGCAATACTGCCGCGAGCAACTCGGCAGCGTCTCGTCTGCGGCAGATTGTGTTTGCCCAGGACGTCATGCGCCAACGCGGCTTCGTTGATCCCGATGGGGATCACGTGGGTTCTGCGGGGCTTTTGGGCGAGCTCGCGGGCGTGTCGCCTTTGCGCGGCGTGCGTGCGCTGTCGCCCGCACTATTGGCGCACGGCTTCGGGCCCTATCACGACACGAAGCAAGGGCCTGCTGCGCAATCTGGCGCGTACCTGTTCATGGTGTGCCTACCAACCTTGCGGGGTGGCTGGAGTGCGCAGCTCGGCGCTGCTCTGGATGAAGAGGCGGCCGAGCGGCGTTTTCTCGCATACGCGTGGCCGATGAGCGCCGGAGGCCCGAGGCCGACGTATGTCATCGACCAGCACGAGGCGCTTCGCGTCAGCGAGAACGTTGCCGGAGGTGAGCTGCGATTTGTAGGGCCGTTTCACCCTCCGGAGTGTGACGTAGCGCTGACGGATCCCAGCTTTGTTGCGTGGCGCGGAAAAGCGCCTCGCGCATCGCTACCGGGCGACACACCTTAGAAGCGCTTCGGGCGTCTCGCTGTGCTAGTTTCAAACCATGGTGGAGCGCGAACATGCCTTGGGACAGTCGCGCGAGTCGGCGCTCGCGGACGCGCCAGACGAGCTACCCGTAGTCGCACGCATGATCGTGGAGATCCGCTCGGATGGTCGACGCACGATCGCCCGAGGCGCGATGGAGGATGCCGCAAGCGGTGAACGCGTCGCCATCGAGGCCAACGGCACGACGCCGATGGCGCTGGCGGCGTCCCTGGCCCGCACCATGTTGAGCGCGCCGGCCTTGGCGAAGCACGCTGTGAAAGCGTTGCTCACTTCTCGTCGGAAATGAGCGCAACGCCAGCGCGTGCGGCCCGCTTCACCCGCAAACGTCTCCTTGGCTATGCAGCGCAGGCTGCGCTGCTGGCTTTGGTCTACGTTGGGATTTCCTCGTGGCAAACTCGCGGCCATCTGGCGCGTGATGCCGAAGTTGCGCCGGACTTCGAGCTTCAAGATCTGTCCGGGGGGTCCGTGCGCCTGCGTGATCTACGGGGAAAGACCGTTGTGCTGCACTTTTGGGCGACTTGGTGCGGCGTCTGCAAGTTGGAAATCGGGGCCTTGAACGCGCTTTTTCAAGCCTTGAAGCCCGATCAAGTGCTCGTCAGTGTGGTCGCTGACTCAGACGACGCCGCCCGCGTGCAGGCGTTTGTTCGCGATCGGGGTATTCGATACCCCGTGCTGCTCGCGGACGCCCGCATTCTGCAGGCTTATGCCGTGGGCGCGTTTCCAACCACCTATTTTTTGACGCCAGACGGCAAGATCGAGTCCACAACCGTGGGGCTTTCTAATCGATTTGCGTATCGGGCGCGGCTCGGTTGTGCGCGATAGCGCGCAAGGGATCCGCCCCCGGGAATTGACGCGAACGGAAGATGTCGTTTTCGCTCCTTCGTCGAAGCGCGCTATCCTTGGCCTATGACACGGTGGATTCGCGTCGCGGCAGTGGCAGCATCGATAGCATGTGGGACGCTCGTTATTGCCGCTTGCGGCAGTGATTCGAGTGACTCCAACGTCGTCGGCACCGGCGGCGGTGCGGGCAACGATGGTGGCGGCGGCGACAGCAGCATTTGCCAGCCCGGCCAGTTTCGTTGCGAGGGCGGGGTTGCGACGCCTTGCGATCCCAGCAGCACCGAGCCGGCGGTCGACTGTGCGGCGGATGGAAAGAAGTGTGTCGATAGCTTGGGCTGCGTGACCTGCATTCCGGGTATCGGCAGCTGTGAAGGCGGGATCGCGAAATGGTGTCGATCGGACGGGACCGAGGGCACTTTCGAGTGTGACGCGACTCAGGGCATGCAGTGCGACCCCGACGGCTGCAAAGGGGCTTGCGCGGCACCCGCGCTGGAAAACAGCTACCTCGGCTGCGACTACTACCCAACGGTGACGCTCAACCCGGTGTGGAGCGGCTTCGAATACGCTGTGGCGGTTGCGAACGCGGGCGACGCGAAAGCGACCATCACCGTGACGCGGGGGGCGACCAGCGTCGAGACGCGCTCGGTGGACCCAGGGAAGCTGGAGGTCATCAAGCTGCCTTGGGTGACCGAGTTGAAAGGCGGGGACGTCGACGCTTGTCAGATCCCGCCGGATCCGGGGGTGAGCCGGGTGGTCCAGGGGGGGGCGTATCGCGTCCGAACGGATCAACCTGTGACCGTGTACCAGCTCAGCCCGTTGAGCTATCAGATCAGTCCGGTGCCGGCGGCGTGTCCCATTGGCAAGAAGTGTGGCCCCGGTGCTCTGGGCGACGACTGTCTGTCGTTTTCGAATGACGCCTCGTTGCTGCTACCGGTCACCGCCCTGACGGAGACCTACAGCTCGGTGACTTGGCCCGCGGCGCCAAAGCGCGCAGGCTTTTTGGCCATCACCGCCACTTCGGATGGCACCAGCGTTCAGGTTCTTGGCCAGGGCGCGTTTGCCGCGGGCGCCGGCATTGATGCCCAGGGCAACGGCACGGTGTCCCTCAATCGCGGTGACGTGTTGCAGATCTTGTCCAAACACGACGGAGCGGCGGGGCAGTTCGGTGCGGACATCAGCGGCACGCGCGTCAAAGCATCGCATCCCGTTCAAGTCATTGCGGGACACTCCTGCGCCAACGTACCGGATCCGACCACCGACGCATGTGATCATGTCGAGCACGCGATGCTGCCGGCAGAGACCCTTGGCACGGAGTACTTCGTAACGTTCCCGGCGGCGCTCGCCAGTGAGTCTCCGCACGTTGTGAAGATCGTCGCCTTGGAAGAGGGCACGGCCCTTGAGTTTGAACCCGCGGTCAGTCCGAAAGTGACTCTCGGTCCCAAAGACCCGCCCCTGGAGCTCAAGAACGTGACTCAGGACTTCCGCGTGAAGGCGACCAAGCCAATCTTGGTTGGACACTTGATGCAGAGCCAGGCCTCAGTACCCAGTGGGGCGGGGGACCCGTCCCTTTCCCTTGCGGTGCCGACCGCGCAGTTCCGCAAGGACTACCTGTTCATCGCGTCGAGCACCTACGACACAAACTTCATCAATGTCGTCGTGCCTACGGGTAGCAGCGTCCAGCTCGACGGAGCCGCAATTCCCTCGTCGGCGTTCACAGCGATTGGCAGCACGGGTTTTTCTGTTGCGCGTCATCAACTCGACAGCAAGGAAGTGCATTCCATCGAGTCGACAGCCGCCTTCGGCGTTGTGGTCTACGGCTACGGGCGCTTCACGTCCTATATGTATCCCGGCGGCTTGGATCTCGCGCGGATCTCCCCGCCGCTGGTGTTTTAAAGCGTTCTAAACCGTCCTAGCGCCGCGCGTGTATGCGCCCCACGTAGCCCACGTCGCTCGCAGTCGCTCGCAGGCGGGAGCCATGGGCGCACATGCACGTACACCATGCGCAGCGGGATCTCACCCCTACGGGTGAGAGCGGTTCACGTCGCGTTTTTGGCTGGGGCGGGTATACTGATCTACGTGGGCATTAGTTTGTGCCACAGGAGGAAGTCCCATGACCGCGCGGTACCCAGCAACTCGTCGTCGCAAGCATTGGTCATCGCAGCTAGTGCGTGCTGTGGCAGTCGTCAGCACGGCTCTGCTTGGAGCGATGGCGGCCGCCGGTTGTGGCAGTTCTGGTGAAGATGACAGTGGCACGGGCGGCAGTTCCGCCAACGGCAGTGGCGCGAACGCCGGCGCAGACGGTGGCGGCGCGGGCGGCGCGGGTGGAGGGGCGGCAAACGGCGGCGCCGGCGGCGGTGCTGCCAGCGGTGGCGCGGGTGGAGGGGCGGCAAACGGCGGAACCGGCGCGTCTACGGGAACGGGCGGCGCTGGCTGTGTCCCGAAAACGTGCGCCGATCAAGGTGCGACCTGCGGCACGGTGAGTGACGGCTGCGGCGGATTCGTGAGTTGCGGCCTGTGCACCGGCGGGACGGTTTGTGGCTCGAGCAACACCTGCGGTTCCAAGAACGACCTGTGTACCGCAGCCGGAGCTGATTGCGGCATCGTGCAAGACGCTTGTGGCACCGCGATCGACTGTGGCTCTTGCCCGGCAGGTCAAATTTGCGACGGCACAACCCGAAAGTGCGGACCTTGCCAGCCCCTCACCTGCAGCGGAGCGCTCTGTGGCACCATGCCGGACGGTTGTGGAGGCAACATTACCTGCACAGCGTGTGGCCCCGGGCTCACCTGCGACGCGGTGAGCAATACCTGCCTACAGTGTGCCCCGACGACATGCGCTGCTGAGAAGGTGGAATGCGGTGTCATCTCTGACGGCTGCGGGAAGACTTTGAACTGCGGTGCTTGTGGCACGGGTTTGAGTTGTCAGAACGGGACCTGCTTGCCGCCGCCGCCACCCCAGGAGTGCACGAACCAGGGCGCGAACTGCGGCACAATCAAAAATAGCTGTACCGGCCAGAACATGCAGTGCGGCAACTGCCTGCCCGGCGAAATCTGCCAGAGCAACGTCTGCGTGGCTTGTATTCCCAAGAGCTGCCAGGAGCTCAGCGTGGAGTGTGGCAGCGCCGACGACGGCTGTGGCGGCACGCTTTCCTGCGGCAACTGCACCACGAACTTGAAGTGCTACGGCAACAAGTGCTGCACACCGCTGTCCTGCGCCGCGCAGGGCAAGGATTGCGGCAACATCTCCGACGGCTGCGGCGGCCAAATCAACTGCGGCGCCTGCCCGACGGGTGAAGACTGCGGCGGCGCCGGCACTGCCAATGTGTGCGCGCCCTGCGTGCCCAAAACCTGTCAGCAACTGGGTAGCACCTGCGGCAATCAAAGCGACGGCTGCGGCGGGCAAGTGCCTTGCGGTGATTGCACGGGCAACGACAAGTGCAACAAGGGGGTGTGCTGCACGCCCACGACTTGCGCTGCCGAGGGCAAGGACTGCGGAGAGATCAGCGATAAGTGTGGCGGTAAACTCAACTGCGGCATTTGCTCGGGCGGCGAAGTCTGCGGCGGTGCCGGCACGGCCAACGTGTGTGCGCCCTGCGTGGCCAAGACCTGCCAACAGCTGAACAAAGAATGCGGCACGACAAACGACGGCTGCGGCACCCAGATCGACTGTGGACCGTGCCCGGGCGGCCAGGTGTGCAACAAGAACAAGTGCTGCGCGCCCATGACCTGCGCACAAGCCGGTGCCAACTGCGGCACGACCGGCGACGGCTGCGGCGGTACTCTGGATTGTGGGCCTTGTGCCACGGGCCAGGTCTGCAATAGCAACACTTGCTGCAATCCGACGACCTGCGCGGCGCAGAACAAGCAGTGCGGCAGCTGGCCGAATAGTTGTGGTGGTACGCTCAACTGCGGCTCGTGTCCCGGCACTCAGGTGTGTCTCACCAACGGCACTTGTTGCGTGCCCAAGAGCTGCGCCGGTAGCTGCGGCTTCTCTGGCGCTGACGGTTGTGGTGGGACCATCACGTGTCCGCCCTGTGGTCCGAGTTGACGGTTTCTTTCAGGAGCTTGATTTGAGTAAAAAATCACTGTTGCTCGCTGGTGCGGTGGCGGCTGCGTGCGTTGGCCTGACCCTCGCGTGCGGCGACGATTCTGGTGCGGACCCAAAAAAAGACGGCGGTGGCGGGAGCGCAGGCCAAGGCGGCGCTTCCGGGGCGGGTGGAAGCGCGGGCACGGCTGGGCAGACCAGCTACGAGTCTTGCAGCAGCGACGGCTGGTGCTGGGAGTCGCCGCTGCCTCAGGGCAACAACCTGTACGGCGCGTGGGCGAGTTCTGAGAACGACATTTGGGTCGTCGGAGCACGTGGCACGGCGTTGCACTTCGATGGAACCGGCTGGCAACGGTCGGAGGTCGGCACCACCGAGGCGCTGCGGGCAGTTTGGGGTAGTGGTCCGAATGACGTGTGGGCCGTGGGCGATGAAGCCGCCGTGGTGCATTTCGACGGGAGCGTTTGGAGCACCGTTGATGTCGGCGGCCCGGAGGCCGGCGCGCCCAAAGACTTCTTTGGCATTTACGGTCGGGCACAAGACAACTTCCTGGTCGTAGGCGAGGGGGGCGTCATCCTCCACTACACCGGCAGCTGGAATACCCCGACAAGCCCCACGCCGAATTCGCTGCGTTCGGTGTGGGTTGCGGAGGACGGCCAGGCTTGGGCTGTCGGCGACTACGGAGCTCGCGTGCACTTCGACGGGACAGACTTCAAGCTCCAGGCGCCCTACACACCGATCACGCACTTGCGGGCGGTGCATGGTTCCGGACCGGACAACGTGATGGTCGCGGGGCAATGGGGCTTCACGGTGCACTTTGACGGAACCAAGTGGACTCCCAAACAGGACAAGTCCCTCGGCGCCTACGGCGCCGTGGCGGCTTTTTCCCCCACCGACATACGACTCTTCGGAGAGTTGGGCGCGTACATCGCCTTTGACGGTGTGAACTTTGAAAGCCAGCCGAGGGGCACGGACGCGAAATACAACGCGGCAATTCGCCTTTCCGACACGGCGGTCCTCGCCGTCGGGGACGCCGGCTTCATGGCTCGCTGGGACGGCGCCGCGCGCACCTTCCTGACCGGTGGCTCCACGGGCACCCAGCTGAAGATCACCGGCACCAGCGCTACGGACGCCTGGGCCGTGGGTGACGACGCCGTGCAATACCAAGGCGGCGGATGGCAGCCCAAGCCCACCGGCTCGTCCCGCGCGCTCTATGGCGCACACGCCCTCGGTGCGACGGATATTTGGGCGGTCGGTACGGGGGGCACGATCCTGCACTTCACCGGCGGCTTGCAATGGGACGTGGTCACCAGCGGTACGATCGAGTGGCTGCGGGACGTGTGGTTGGACGGCAACGGCAGCGGCTGGATCGTCGGCACGAAGGGCACGGTGCTCGGGCTGCTCAATCAAACGGCTTGGAGCAAGACCCCCAGCGGCACGGGTGCCGATCTAGCGGCCGTGTGGGCACCGGACCCCAGCCGTGCGTTTGCCGTCGGCGCCGGCGGCGTGATCATTGAATTCGACGGCACTAAGTGGGCGCCGGGCGTTTCGCCCACCAAGGAATCCCTGCGTGGCGTTTGGGGCACTGCGGCGACGGACGTGTGGGCAGTAGGAACGGGCGGTACCATCTTGCAGTACCAAGGCAGCAGTTGGAGCGTGGTCCAAGAGGGCGAGATGTACTCGCTGAACGCCATCTGGGGCAGTTCCGCGTCAGATATCTATGCTGTGGGTACGGGAGGCGCGCTCTTGCACTACGACGGCAGTGCGTGGACCACTCAGCAGAGTGGCACCGACCGCACCTTGCACACAGTGTGGGGGCCGAATGCTCAGGTGGTCTGGATCGGCGGAGAACAAGGAGCGATTCTCTCCAAGCGCGAATAGTCCAGCCAGCAGCGGTTTCTTCGCGACCACACGCCTGGAAGCAAAGCACGGTTCGACGCGCTTCACCTCGCAGCCGGCATCGGTCAGCTGCTCACGGAGATCGTTGCGCAAGTCGTCCCGATGGTGCGGCTCGTGGGATCCCTTGTTGCGCCAGATACGCTGCGCGACACGCGGGCTGCGGGACGATTCCGACCATTTGCCAATTTTAGCGAAATTTTGGCGTCGCGTCAGGCGGACCCGGAAAGTCAGTGGCTTTGCCGCGCCACGCAGCGGATATTGTGGAGCATGTCCGCGCATGACGAGCTTTC
>CBDUPW010000310.1:0-8182 GCA_965369205.1 uncultured Polyangiaceae bacterium
CCACCACCCGAAAGGATGATGTTGTTGGCGACGATCTCGGTGCGGTAGCGCTTGTTTCCGTCCCGGTCCTCGTAGTTGGAGGTGCGCAGGCCACCTTCGATGAATAGACGAGACCCTTTGGTCAGAAACTTCCCGAGGGCCTCGGCGCGTTTGCCCCACACCACCACGTTGTGCCACTCCGTGCGTTCCTGCTTGACGCGGTTCTTGTCGAAGTAGGTTTCCGACGTAGCGAGCCGCATCTTCAATACGGCTTGACCGCCACTGGTCATGCGCAACTCCGGATCGGCACCCAGATTGCCAAGCAACATCACGCGATTGAGACCTTCTGCCATGTTCGCTTCCTCTAAATGGTGGCGCTTAGACCCCGTGACATGGACGACCCCACGCACCGCGTCAAGCGCTCGCCGGACATTGAATGACCGAAGCCTTACCCTGAGGGCGAGATCTCGTCGAGCATCGCTTCGACCTCTTTTTTCAGCTCCAATAGACCCGCGCGGGTCTTGGTGCTGGGGCCGTCGCTTTGGGCTAGAGCTACCGGCCCGTCCCGCAGCTGTTTTCGGGCTCCGGCGATGGTGAACTTGTGGGTGTACAGCAGGTCTTTGACGTTCAGGAGTTTCTCGACGTCCCGCCTGGAATAGATGCGCTGTCCCTTTCGGGACTTCTGCGGCCGGATCGTGCGGAACTCGGTCTCCCAGTAGCGCAGCACATGCGGCTCCACACCGACGATGTCCGCGACTTCGCCAATGCGATAGTAGAGCTTTACGGGTAGCTTGCCCGAGACGGTCAATGACCTACTCCCCCGAATTCCCGTTCTCGGGCTGACTGTCGTTCAGGGCCTGCTTCAAGAGCTGACTGGCTTTGAAATTCAGGACTCTGCGCTCCGAAATGATGATCGGCTGCCCAGTCTGTGGATTGCGCCCCTGACGCTGGCGCTTGTCCCGGAGAACGAAGTTCCCGAAGCCCGAGATCTTGATCTTCTCGCCGCGGCCGAGTGTTTCTTTCATGGTCTCGAAGACGAGGTCGACAATGTCCGCCGATTCTTTCTTCGAGAAGCCGCCGAGGCGGGTATAGACCGCGTTGACGATGTCAGCCTTGGTCATCAGGCCCCCTTCACTGCACTTCGGGTTGGGGTCGAGGCTGCCGCACGGGCACCCTCAAAGTACTGTCATGGTACAGCCAACCCCCGAAAAGTCCACCGGAATTCCCAGTGGACGGGGAACGCTTGAGCAGGCCTTTTTTCGGGGCCGACCGGGGCTTCCTCGCGCGAAAGCGAGGCTCGGCCGCAGCGGATCAGGCGGCGCGCGAGAGCTGGGGCGCCGGCTGCTCGAGCTCGGCGACCTCGGCGGGCACGCCACTGACGCGTTCCGCCCGACGCTGCTCTAGCTGCTCCAGGGTCACCTGGGAGGCAACGTAGCCGTAGCCGAACATGAAGAGGCCAGCGAATGGGGTTGCGAACCAGTGGTTCGTTTGGATCGAAGCGACCACGCTGGCGAAGGACAGCACCGTCAGCCCGATCTCGACCCAAGGCAGCTGCGCCGACTGGCGGTAACGACCGGCGACGACGCCCTTCTTCGGTGTCCGCACGAACTCTCCGGACATGTGTCGCATGCCTTCGACCACTGCGCGCGTCAGGTGCGGCGCCAGTCCCGCGCCCAGCGCGATCAGTGCGGGGATGCGTTTGAGCGCTGCAAGCGCGGAACGACCTTGAGCACGTTCGGCAACGCAGTAGAAGGTGACCAATGAGCCCGTGGCGCCGATGCACAAGGGCAGGTCGATGATCAGCATCGTCTTGACGTCCGTCGCCGGCATTAGGATGAGGGCCGGCAGCAGCAACACGCTCAGCAGCATCATGAGGGGATACGCAAAATGCGGCGTGAGGTGGAAGAGCGCTTCCAGGCGCTGACCAAAGGACAACGGAGAACGCATCACGGTGCCGAGCAGCTTGCGAGCCGTTTGCACGGTGCCCTTCGCCCAGCGGTACTGCTGCGCCCGGAAAGCGCTCATGTCTTCGGGCAGCTCTGCCGGCGTCACTACGTCCGGCCGGTAGATGAAGCGGTAGCCCTTGAGCTGCGCACGGTAGGAAAGGTCCAGGTCTTCCGTCAGGGTGTCGTGCTCCCAGCCGCCCGCGACGTCGATGGCTTCGCGCCGCCAAATGCCACCGGTTCCGGAGAAATTGAACATGCAGCCCGCGCCGAAGCGCGCCCGGTTCTCCACGAGGTGGTGCCCGTCGAGCATCAGCGATTCGATCCGTGTGAGCAGGCTGTGCTCGCGGTTCATATGACCCCAACGGGTCTGGACCATGCCGACTTCTGGGTCGGTGAAATGCCCCACGACCTGACGCAAGAACTCCGGCTGCGGTACGAAGTCCGCGTCGAAGATCGCGATCAACTCCCCCTTCGCGCGCTCTAGACCGAACTCCAGCGCGCCCGCCTTGTACCCAACTCGATTCGGGCGGCGCACGTACTGCATGTCCACGCCCTTCGCTTGAAGCTCCCGCACTTTGGCTTCGGCGATGCTGCGCGTCTCGTCCGAGGAATCGTCCAGGACCTGGATCTCTAGGCGGTCAGCGGGATAGTCGATGGCTCCGGCGGCTTCGAGTAGCCGCGCCACGACGGTTGCCTCGTTGTACAGCGGGAGCTGTACGGTCACTTTCGGCAGTTGCTCCTCGGGGACCACGATGGTCTTCGCCGCTGCAGCCAGCGCCTTGCGGTGCCGGGCGCACAGGATCACCAGGTGGGCGCGATGCACCCCGTAGCAGCAGAGTAGGAGGAGCGTGAGGAAGTAGAGAACAACGAGGGGAGTTTCCATGCGTTGCGGTAATGGGTAACACCCGAAAACCGGCCGAATGTCATGGAAGTGTAAATTGTTGCAGCGTCTTGTATCCGGGTATTCCCCTGTCATTTCGAGGGGATATCACCGCCAAACATCCAATCCACGCCAATTCCCAAGAAACCCACGGTGTGCGTGGTGCCTTCCCGGTCCTGTCCGCTGCGGATCAGCCCATCAATGATCGGGTATTCGTCGGCGTTGGGGCTACCCGCCGCAGGCGGCCCGTTCGGCGTGCGCTCATCGCAACCCGAAACTGTGAAGTCGCTGAATCCGCCAAAGGTCACCCCCAGCATTGGCGTCAGCTGGAAGGACGGACTGAGGGGAATGTTCACGCCCCCGGCGAGGCGCAGACCACCACCGGTCGCAAGCCAATCCTCGTCACAATTGTAAGCCACATCCCCCGGGGCCGTGGACTGACGGCCTTTGAGGGCGCGGGTCGTGGTGAAGTTGTGCACCAGCATGAAGTCGATCTCGCCAAATGCGCCGAGCTTGCCCGGCGCGGTGCCACCGGCAACGCCAATGCCAAATTGTGTCAGCCGGGCTTGGGACTCGGCGTCCATCGAGTCCAGGGGAGTGGCTACCTTGTCGAACTCCGTGCCGCTCTTCATTTGGTAGGCACCAAAGAGCAGGTGGCCAGTGAAATAGCGCAGGAAGCGCACACCGCCGCGGATCTCACCGCCGCCGCCCGGACCGTACAAATCCGTCATCGGGACTTCTCGATCTCCGAGATCACTGCCCGCGGGAGTCGTGAACGCAGTGCCTCCCGGCGTCACACCGGACAAGCGCAAACTCAGTACAAATCCCAGGCCCCCGGACGCTGCTTCGCCGCCTCCCGCTCCTGCAGGGCCTTCGCTCCCGCCCGCGCCACCGGCGCCTGCCCCAGCGTCCGCGCGCTTCTCCAACACGATCTTGACGGCTTTGGATTCACCTTCGGCGAGTTTGATCGATTGTTGTGCGTCGGCAAACCCATCGGCGTTGGCGCTGACCACCAGATTGCCCGGGTTCGTGGGTCGATCCACGCCCAACGCTGCGACCGGCACTTTCGTGTCGCCCACGCGCACCTCGAGCCCTTCGGCGTCTGCGGGCTCGATCTCGATACGCAGCTTGGGAATGCGCGGCTCGAGCTCCGGCCACTCCTTCTTGGCGTCTTCTTGGGCCTCCCGGAATGCATCCGGCGCATCCGCAGGCAACCGCGCGCGGAGCAGTTTGCGGTACGCCTCCGCTGCTTCAACAAGCTTGCCCAATCGGACGCTGGAGCGTGCGATGTATATCAAGTGCACCGGGGCGTCGTACAGGTTCTGCGCTCGCTGCAGCTTGTCCAGAGCACCTGCAAAATCGTCCTTGCGAAACGCCTCCACGCCTTCGATGGCAAGTTGCCTCGCAGTCGCCTTGTCCGCCGCCGTTTGCGCGCTGGCGGCGGTCCCCATCAAAAGCAAGGCGACCAGGGCCGTGGCCATCCTGACTCGGAAGCGGAAAGTCATGTTCCAGCCGTACGTGCTGTGCCTAGGTCGGGTCAAGCTTGGAGTGGCAACGACACCGCGTCAGGTAGGGGGGTCAATAGCCAATGTCGATGGGTTTGGTGCCTGGCTTTGGGGCAGGTTTGGGCGCCGGTGTCGGGGCGGGGCTGGGCTTGGCCACAGGCTTCGCGACGGGTTTGGCCACAGGCTTCGAGACGGGTTTCGGGCGGATCGGTTTCGCCGCGGGCTTCTCGTCTGCGCTCTGCGAAGGTGCAGGCTCGGCACTCGGCACCGGCGGAACGACCTCCGTGGCCGTAGGAGCCACGTCGATCGCAATCGCTGCACTCGCCGAACCCGCTGGCGCCTCGACCGCCGGCTGCGACTCCGTCGCCACGTCCACTTCCGGAGTGTTCGCCGCCGAGGCCCGCACCGCGATCCAGGCGACGCCGCCCAGCATGAGCAATCCCATGGCCGCCGCGGCCGCGAGCAAGACTGGGGGCACCCCTCGCTTTGGCACCGACGTGCTTTGGGTGAAGGCTTTGACGGTTTGCGCCTCGGGCACCATCGGGTTTGGACCGGACGCGTCCGCGGGCGGCGGCGGGAGGGCATGCCCGGGCCCGGAGGGATAATCGCCGACCAGAGATCCCATACGAGAACGCGGCGCAAGGCCCGTCGCTTCCCCGAGGGCAGCGGACATCTCATCGGCGTTCTGAAACCGCTCATCGGGCTCGCGCGCCATGGCCTTGGCGAAAAACGCATCGATCTGCGGGGAGAGCTCCGGCTTCATCGACGAAGGCGCGGGGATCGGCGACGTGCAGATCTTGACCAGCAAGTCGCCCACGGCTTCGCCTTCGAAGGGCAAGCGGCCCACCATGCAGCGGAATCCGATCACGGCCAGGGACCACAAATCCGATCGGGTATCCACGCTGCGCAGGCCCCGTGCCTGCTCCGGGCTCATATAATAGGGTGTGCCCAAGACGGATCCGGTGCGGGTGGAGGAGGACACGCCCATGCTGGCATCGGTGAACTTGGCGATACCAAAATCGACGACCTTTGCGATCTCGGTCTGGTCTTCGTCGTCGTACACGAGGAAGACGTTCTCCGGCTTGAGGTCCCGGTGCACGATGCCCGACTTATGCGCCTTCGTCAGCGCGCGGCACACCTGCTGCAGGATCACCGCGGTGGCCTCGGGCGAGAGCGTGCTCACGCGGGTCAGGCGCCGGTCAAGAGGCTCCCCTGCCAGGAACTCCATCACGATGTAGGGGCGGCCATCTTCGGTGACGCCTT
Source organism: uncultured Polyangiaceae bacterium (assembly GCA_965369205.1). Taxonomy (GTDB): domain Bacteria; phylum Myxococcota_A; class Polyangia; order Polyangiales; family Polyangiaceae; genus JACKEA01. Next base: position 5,574 of record CBDUPW010000310.1, read on the forward strand.
GGTCATACACGTTGACGACGTGCTTCGTATTCAGTCGAGCTGCCGCATGGGCTTCATTGACGAAACGGCTGCGCGCCTCCTCGCTGTCGGCGTGTTCGACGTCGATGAACTTGATCGCCACGCGGGCGCCGAGACTGGTGTGCACGCCCTCCCAGACTGCGCCCATGCCTCCCTGCCCCAATAGGCGCGTCAGGCGGTATTTGCCGGCGATGATGTCGTTTGCGCCTTCGGGTTCCGCCATGACGATTGCGTAGGATACTGCCCTTGCCGCTGTGGGGCGAGCGAACGACAAAAAACGCGCGCTTTCCCGGGCAATCCCAAGGGTAGGCGCGCCCGCCACACCAAGCGCTCCTGCGCGCGGCGTGGCTCTGGTAGGCAGTCGGGATGCCCAGCGCCCTTCCGCCGGTCGGCGACGCCAACACTCTGTTCATCGTCGATCTTTCCAGCTACGTGCTGCGCGCCTATCACGCGATCGCGCCGCTCACGAGCCCCTCCGGCGAGCCAACCCACGCCACGTACGGCACCATGACCATGCTGGAGCGTCTCGTGCGTGAGCGCCGGCCCAGCTTCGTGGCCGTCGCCCTGGACTCGGGCCGCGACACTTTTCGCAAAGAGATCTACAGCGAATACAAAGCCAATCGCCCCCCTGCCCCGGACGACTTGAAAGTGCAGTTCGGCCGCTGCGAAGAGCTGGTGCAGGCGTTCGGCGTGCCCACCTTCAAGGAAGTGGGCGTCGAAGCCGACGACCTGATCGCGACGCTTGTAAAACGCGCAGAGCAGCGCGGACTGAAGGTTGTCGTCGTGGGAGCCGACAAGGACCTGATGCAGCTCGTGTCCAAAAACGTCGTGCTTTGGGACACCATGCGGGATCGCATCTTCGGCGTGCCCGAGGTCGAAGCACGCTACGGTGTGCGCGTCGACCAGCTCCGAGATCTTCTGGCGCTGATGGGCGACTCATCGGACAACGTGCCCGGTGTGCCCCACGTGGGGCCCAAGACTGCGCGGGATCTGCTCAACGAGTACGGCACGCTGCAAGGCGTGTACGAGCACGTCGAGGAGATCACGAAGAAGAAGCTGAAGGAGAACTTGCAGACCCACAAAGACCAAGCACTGCTCAGCCAGAGGCTGGTCACTCTGAAGGACGACTGCGAGCTGTCTCTGGATCTCGACGCCCTACGCTGGGGCGGGCGCGACGTGGAAGGCCTGAAAGCGCTGTACGCGGAGCTTGGCTTCAAGCGCCAGTTGGCAGAGCTGCAACGGGCTGAGCCGGCGCAGACGGTGGCGAAAGCTCCGCCTCCAAAAGCCTTGCTTCAGGACTACGCGGCCGTGACCACCGAAGCAGAGCTGAAGTCCCTGTGTCAGAGCCTCCAGAAACTGGGCAGCCTGGCGCTCTGGCCCGAGGCCGTTCGCCCCGAACGCCCCTGGGAAGGCCTTGCGGGCATCGCGCTCTGCGCCACGCCCGGCACCGCGCGCTATTTGCCCATCGGCCACCGCAGCCTCGATGGTCCGCGCCCCCTGGCACTCGAGAGCGTGCAAACCGCCCTCGCTCCGCTGCTCGCCAATCCGAAGATCAAGAAACAATGCCACGGACTCAAACGAGCCGAAGTGCTGCTAGCCTGGCACGGTTTGCCGCTAGCCGGCGAAGACTTCGACACCGAGATCGCGCACTACCTGATCGACCCGGAAACCCGACACGACATCGAGGTATTGGCCAAAACCGAAGCCGCCCTTGAGCTTGCACCCCGGGGCCAGCTCACGAATCCAGCGCGCGGCCGCCACCTGAGCTTCGACGAGGTGCCGACCCAAGACGCAATGGCATTCTGCGCGGCGCGAGCGGATGGCGTTGCGCGTCTCAGCGAGCGCTACGCGCGGCGACTGAGCGAACTCTCCCTCACCGAGCTGTTCGAGACCCTAGAGCGTCCGCTGTCGAAGGTGCTGGCCAAGATGGAGGCGCGCGGCGTTCTGGTCGACACTGAGCGGCTAGCGCAACTCGGCAAGCGCTGCGAGAAGGAGCTGGCCGCCCTCGAAGCCCGCGCGCACGAAGCGGCGGGGCGCGAGTTCAATGTCAACTCGCCACGGCAGCTCGAAGGCATCTTGTTCGATGACGTCGGACTCAAACCCATCAAGCGCACCAAGACCGCGCGCTCCACGGACGCCGCCACCCTCGAAGCCCTGGCCGAGCAGCACCCGCTGCCCGCCTTGATCTTGGAACTCCGGCAGATTGCCAAGCTGAAAAGCACCTACATTGACGCGCTGCCATCCCTGGTGAACCCAAAGACCGGACGCATCCACAGCTCCTGGGAGCAAGCCATTGCCGCAACGGGTCGCCTCTCCTCCACGGATCCGAACCTGCAAAACATTCCCATCCGCTCCGAGCTGGGGCGCGAAATCCGCAGCGCCTTTGTCGCGCCGCCAGGCCACCAGATCGTCAGCGCAGACTACTCACAAATCGAGTTGCGGGTGCTCGCGCATCTCTCCGAAGACCCGGTGCTCCTAGACGCCTTCCAGCGCGGACAGGACATCCACACGCGCACCGCCATGGAAGTCTTCGAACTCGCCGCCGATGATGTGACCGCGCGGCGACAAGCGGCTTTGGAGTCGCGCGAGAT
>CBDUPW010000311.1:0-8158 GCA_965369205.1 uncultured Polyangiaceae bacterium
CTCCCCACAACCGCGATGCCGCTGGGCTTCTCTTGGTTCTGGTACAACAGGCCCGGTGCCACCCGGGTGCCCGCAGGGGTGCCGCTACCGGCGCTTCATCACCAGCGCGGCGCCTCCATCACCAGCGCGGCGCTTTTTCAAGGCGCTGGTGATCCGACGCCGCGTCCCGCCGCCCCTTCGCGCCTGCTTTCAATCGGGGTCCGGCAGCGAGTTGTAGATCCCGGCCTTCGCGTAGATCGCCGCGACGCCTCGAGCCGCGTCCAGCAGGCCCACGTACTTCTGCAGTTGTGCAGGGTTGGTGGCCTTCAGCTCGTTGGCGTGTTGCAGCATGCGCGACGCGATCCCTTTGTCGACCGTCTTTCCGTTGATGGTTTCGTCTCCGTATAGACGCGCAACGTAGGTGAAGCCGCTGTTGGGATCGGTGAATTTGACCAACTCTGTATCCGGCATCGCCGCGATGAAGTCCACTCCCTCAATGAAGATCTGCATCTTGTTCAAGAGCGTCGTGTCGGAGTTCATGCGGCCGAACAGGTTCGCGTTGATGACCAACCAAACTTGCTGACGGAATCCGATGTTGGGGAATATCGGCGTGCTTCCTGCAGGCCGCGATGGCGTGGGGACCGTCAGGTCGAGGGGCTGTATCGATCGGAAAGGGAGGCCTCCCGCCGGGTCGGCGATGTTGGTGTTGTCCACCCACATGCCCACGCTCGGCCAGTCTTCAGACAGCACGCCGCCGATCAAACGATCCACGGCATCGGGCTCGTCGTCGCGGTAGTTCCGCAGGACGTTGCGGCCATCTAGGTACGTCTCACGGGAAATAGTGAACAACGTCGGACGACCATCCAGCAGCGCCCGCATGGCCATGCCGCGCTCAGCGTTGTACCCGGCGTGTTCGATCCAGGACAGGTAGTCCCAGTTGCCACCTTTCACGTTGCTGAATTCCGCAGACACGTAACGGCCATCGCCGATCCCGACTTGAAAATCGGGTGCGAACTGCAATTGGTCGTCTGGGTCCGCGTCATAAACAGCTTGGCCGTTCATGACGAAGCGCTTCATCGGCCCCGGTTCGGGAGCCAGGGCGGCGCGCGCCAAGAAGTGGAAGGTCTCAAGCCGCGCTGCTTCGTACTCGGGTCCAAAGGCTCGGTCCTCCAGGATCCAGTGGAACGCACGCGCTCGTTCCAGATAGCGATTGGCCGTCGATGCCGGCAAGTTCGAATAGGCGTAGGTCTTGTTGTTCCGCCGGAAGTACGTGAGCGGATAGGTGAGCTCGAACATCTTGCTGTTCCCAATCGTCACCTCGTACACGTCGGCGCCGTTGTCACTATGATTGGTGTGCATGTAGCCGTGTCCGTAGGTCTCACCGTAACGGTAGTTCCAGCGCTGGCGAGGCGACTGGTCCGGCGACGCGGACCTCCGCGACTTCCAGGCGGTCAGATTGACCCAATCCACAGGCATCTTGTTGCCGTCGGCGTTGTCATCGACGAAGTCCTTCCAACGGAAGTGATCTCGCGGGCTCTGGCTGCAGATCTTGCCGTGCACAACTCGCCACTCCCCCAGCGCCAGCTCTTCGGCTGTTGCGTCTCGGCAATAGCTCGGCTTGAAGACCTTGAGCGCCTGGCTCAGGTTTGTGTAGTGCGCGACGTTCGGACCGAGGGTATTCAGTTCGCTCAGCTGCAGCCCCAGGTTGAGGGCAAACTGGTCTTGCCCGGCTGCTGGGATGCCGCCTTCTTCTTCGCCGCGATCACTGTCAAAGGTTTCCAGCACGCCACCGTAGACGGCCTTCATGTACATCATGTCGTAGGTGCCGAGGCCGGGTGACAAATAGTCCTGCTCATATTCCATGACGGAGGTATTGCCGAAGTAGCCGACTCCAGGTCGTCCCTGGCTCCTGCCGGCTCCATCCCGCGGCGCGATGCCCCGTTCGTCGTCCGTCTCCTCGTCTATCGTCCGCGGTCCGTAGCACCCCTTGGCCTGATTGGAGTTGAACGGGCAGGCATCCTCGGCGCCTTCGCTGGTGCGAAGCTGCCAGTACTGCGGCATGAAGTTCGGAGCGTCGTAGCTGGAAGCAAAGTTGTGACGCATGCCCAGGCAGTGACCGAGTTCGTGGATGGCGATGCCCTTGGCCATGCCTTTGAAGAGATCCTCGTAAATGTAGTCGCCGCGCTGCTTCATGAGCCCAGGGTCTCGGGCTCCGCCCGCTTGGATGTCGGCGTCCAGGCCCATTTCTTCGAACTTGTCCAGGTACCAGCGGCTAATGCCCGCGAAGTTGATGCTACCGATGCGCGGCACGTCTTCAACGAAGCAGACGCCTTTGGCTGCGAGCTTTGCATTCATCTGAGCACGCCAAAGATCCATTCTGCCCGGATCGAGGTTCCGCAAGGGTGACGCGGCGTCCAGCATGGATCCAGTCACGGGGCCGCGCGGATCGGCACCCGTCGTATGCATGGCCCAGTCCGCATCGACGACCATGGCTTCGTACTCCGTGCCGCGGACCTTCGCGGCCAAGGACTCCCACAGCGGTTGGGATTGCGCCTGGAGCAATGGATCGTACGCCGTCTTCGTTTGCGCCTTGAGGAACGCAGACAGCGACTGCTTCGGCATCGGCTGCACATCGCCAAAGGTCGGTCCGCTTTGAGGCGCGGGCGCCTCGACGCTCTTGCCCGCGGCCTGTTTCGCCATCTTGCTCAGGGGTGAATAGCCGTTCTGGGCGATCTTGTTGTAGATGAACTGGGGCGTCCCGTTCGTTATGTCGGCCTCGCTAAAGTCGCCCATCGCGTACTGGATATAGTCGCGGTAGTTCGCTGCCGCGCGGGTCGCGGAGCGGCCCATGACGGTGGCTGTGGTGCCGTGGCTTTCACCGGTTTCGGGATCCTGACCCAAACCAGCGACGCCCCCGTAGCGCGCATCGGAATCGTGAGGCCAGTAGTAGATGAAGTTCTTACGTTGGTCCCCATTCCGAGCCACTTCGCCAGTTTCACCGCAGGTCTCGTGATCGTCGTAGGCGCGCACGGGTGCATGACACGCGGTCATGGCCCGCGCGGCGTCTTGGGTTTGTGGCCGCGGTGTCGCTACGCCCCAACCGCCAAAGGACAGCATCTGCAGCACGTCTTTGCCGTCGGATCCGATCTCGAAGAACTGCGCATGGCAGCTTGCGCGATCGCCATCGCCAGTGCGGCGACATTCGACCTCTCGGCCGTAGGCCAGGGCGACCTTGGTTGCTTGGTCCCACGTGTGGATCACATCCTCCATCGGCCCGCGAACGGCGGGCTGTCCTGTCGCGTCCAAGACGCCTGTGGGGTTTCCGTCGGCGTCGACGGCGTCGAGGAGGATCGCAGGAGTCTCCTTGTTCAGCCAGTAGCCAACCGCCTTCACCGAGCGCTCGCGGAGCGGCATGGTGCACTTGTTGTGGAATAGATCACACTGCGAGCCCTTCATGCCGCTGTGGGATTCACACTCGTCGGCGGTGCCGTTTTCATTGGCATCGACGTCGCTTCCGCAGGCGATGTCGACGTGGCTCCGAGCCCAGAAGTTGGTCTTGACGAGATACTGTCGAAAGCACGCCTCCGTGTACGCGTACTGGGGGTCCCAGCACTGTGTCGTGCCACCCGCGAAGCCAGGCTGAAGGCTGTCGCCAGCACCCCCAAAGCTCGCGATCACGTCCAGCTTGCGCTTGGTATTTTCCGTGGGCTCGAAATCGTGGTCCGCCTTTACCTTCCAAAAACTATGGCGGATCACCGCCTCCTGATTGTTGCAATCGTATGCGGTCGAGTTCGCAAATATGCCCACCAGCGCGCAGGTCGGGAGGCTGATGCCCCAGGGCGCGAAGTACTCCTCTTTGGGTGACACGTAATACTTGTTGGTGACATCAAAATACCCGTCCTTCACGTCAAAGTACGGCGCATCCTCGCTGGTGGGATCCGTCACCGTGTAGGTCAGCGGCTCCACGGTCATGTCGCCGAACAGCTTGGCGAAGAACATCTCGCTCCACATCGGGTCCACGACGATGTTGCTCGACCAATCCACGCGCATGAACTTGCGCTCTTGCCAGGGGCGGTCCGTCGCGTTCTCCGAGACGATATTCAGCTCTTCGCCGGTCTGAGGGTTGTATTGGCGCTTCACGTCGAAGTGGCTCGTGATCCGGAACTTTGCCACGACGGTCCCATTCGGTTCGCCGTCCGGCAATCCATGGTGGTCCTGCCCCTTGGCAATCTGATACGCCTTGCGAGCGATCAAGTAGTCTTCGCTGATCTCCCACTTGATGCGATCCGTCCCTGAATACAGTCCGACGCTCATACCGTTCTGACCCGCGGACTGATCGATGACGAACGCCTTGGAGAAAAACACGGGATTATCCAGGTCGTCCGCCAGGTCGCCGACGAAGAAATCCTTCGCCAGCGCATTGGGTTGCACTTGGTTGATGGGGTCGCGCTCTTCGGCACACCCAACTCCGTTCAAGGCTACGAGTGACAGGCCCATTGCAAGCCGTCTGGTCCACTTCAGATCCATGTCGTCCTCCGGTTTTTTGTCGGTCCGTCCCGCCGTCGCCCCGCACACCCGTGCGCGCAAGGTTCAACCCTACGCAAGTGTCGGGCCAGACAATCCCAAGAGCGATTTCCGCAGCGGCGTCACCAGGAGCGGCGCGCACCGTTAACAGATTAACGAACCGGACGGCTCAAGACGTCACTAGCGTCAACAGTCCAAACATCAAGGCTCGCCAAGCGCACGGCCCAGGCGCGAAACCACGATGCCGCTCTTGCCCACGGGCCGCCGCTCGATCCGCGCTTGCGCGGTCACCTCTTCGGAGTGCTTCATCTCACTGCAGGATAGGCCCTTGGGCCTCGGCGACGACCCGCTGCCCGGACAACGCCCGGACCAAAGCCCGCCGCCGGGACACAAAACCCTGGCCGACAGTGCTATGTTTGATGCAATGCCCTCGCTCCGCCCCACCCTGGTCGCATGCGCCTGGTCCGTCGCGGTCACAGGCTGCAGCGTGGAGCCCGTCTCGTTGGACGGGAAGGCCTGCCCCTGCGAAGACGGGTGGACCTGTGAGCCCACCTCCAATCGCTGCGTCGCTCCGGGTTCTGTGGCGTCGGGCGGAGCCGCAGGAGCAAACACGGGGGGAGCCAGCGGCGCGGCGACCGGGGGAACCAGCGGCGCGGCGACCGGCGGAACCAGCGGCGCGCCCAGCGGAGGATCCGGCGGGAGTTCCGGCGGCGGCACGGGCGGCACGGCCGGCGTCGCGACCGGTGGCGCGGGGGGGATCCCAGGGCAGGCGGGCATCTTTTGCCCAGGCGGCGCGTGCGATGTGAAGACGCAGGCGTGCTGTCGCAACCCAGCGGGTGGCACCTTCGAAGGTCAGTGCCTCGCCGCCAACGGCGCCTGCAGCGACGTGAAGATGTTCTGCGACGACAACGCAGACTGCGGTGGCGCACCCAACGTCTGCTGCGCGGAGATCCACCCGAACGGCCTGTTGAAGGGCGACGTCACTTGCCGGACGAGCTGCAGCTCTTCCGGCGGCGCCTCTTGGGAAGTGCTCTGCTATCCCGGATTGCCCGCTGCCTGCCCCAGCGGAATGACGTGCAAAGTTGCACTGAAGCTCAAGAACTACTTTTCGTGTCAACCGTGATCGCCCTATGCTCGGCGCGTGAACAACGCAGACGACACGGTCAACTACGACAGCGACGCCGTCCTCGAATTGGAAATCGGCGGCGTGGAGTACCGCGTCGACTCCGGCAAGCAAGGCACCGCCCTGTGCATCTCCACCCGCAGCCAAGGCAGCTGGGACTGGAGCTTCCTAGGTGAGGCCGGCTGGGACGGCCGAGATCTAAAAATGCGCGCCCTCGACCGTGAGCTACGGGTCGAACTATCACGCGCCCTGGTGGACGCCCTCGAAGCGCAGCAATGACTCGCGAGCGTCGCTGAGCCAGAGTGCGACTCGGTCCGCGGCCCTGCACACGAAGACGCTGTCAACACCGCCCACACGCTTCGGCAAACGCAGCCGCGAGGGGCACGAGCGCAGCTTCGGGCGCCCAGCCCACGAACAGGTTCGGATCGAGCAGCTCGACCTCGCTGATCAAGAGCGTGCCGTCTTCCCGCGGAAACCCGTCGATGCGCGCGTAGGTGGGCAGCGCGATTAGCTGCGTGAGCACGTGCTCGGCCTGCGCTCGCATGGCCCGAGGGGGCTCGAGCAATGCCGTGTCGCCGCCAAATGCAGGGTGTGCGCGGAAGTCACCGGGCACGGCCTGGCGACTGAGCGCGTAGCAGAATGTGTCCTTGGCGTAGATCAGCGACACTTCCCCCCGAGTCAGCACGTCTTCGAAGAAGGGCTGTACGATCAACGCGCGGTCCTCCAAGATCCGAGTTGCGTGGGCCTGCAGCGACTGGGGATCGCCCCGAAACGTGTCGTTCGAAGCCGCGGACACGGTGGGTTTGACCACCAACTCGCCCCAGCCCCGCTTCCGAGCCAGCGCCTCCAGGTCCACGGATCCACCGGCGGCAACGATTTCCAACTCGCCAACGTCTACGCCCTTGTCTCGAAGGTCCAGAAGGTAGGTCTTGTCCACGTTCCACTGCAGCAGCGCCTTGTCGTTGACCCACTTTGGCGCGGCGTAGGCGTCCAGCGTCTGCCGCCACAGCTCCGGCTGCAGATGGTACCCCCAAAGGAATTTGGGACTCACCGCGTCATATTCCAAAGCGTTGGTGTCTTCGGCCGTCCAGTCGACGAAGCGCACTTCTACGCCCGCAGCTTCAAGCGCGAGCAACAGCGCTCGTTCTTCGAAGCCATCGCTTTGTAGATAGGGCAACACGGGTTCGAGGGCTGGAAATAGCAGCGTCGACATCGCCTCAGACTAACGAAATGCCCTGGCGGCGTGCGACCAATCCGGCGTCTGCCCCGAGAATAATCCCGGCGCCCGGAACTCTCCGTGAGATCCGCTGTCGGTACGGCGTCGTCTACCCGGAGGTCTCCGTGCGAAAGCCCAAAATCCTGGTCCCGCTCTTCTTGTTCGCAGCGACCGGCTGCTATGCGCCAGTCGAAGAGGCGTCCACTCAGGCCGCCGCGCCTATCAGTTACAGCGGCTACTCCTCCGGGGACTCGGTGTGCAAGGCGGGCGATGTCTATCTTCTGATCGACGACATCTATGGCGACGAGTGGAAGGCCACGGGGTACTTCGAATCCGAACCCATCGCAGGCAAGCGCTACCGCTCGACCTCGCGCCTGGAGGGAAGACTGACCGACGGATTGCTCGTGTTGCGCGACAGCGCGACCCTGGAAGCCGACGCCCTGCCCTGGGGAATGAGTTGGTGCAGCGGCCAAGCCAACTACCGGCTGAACCTGGGGGAGAAGCCCAGCCTGGTCGGCAACTTCAGCTCGACGAACTGTGGCTGCGATGTGGCCGTCTCGATGAACGGACAATGAAGCACGCGGGCAGCGACACTTCCGGTTTTTTGGTTTGGGTCGCGACGCTCGGCGGCCCGGCCCCACGCTTCCCGCACTGCCGCACGTGCCCACGATTCACGCGCGCTTGACGCCCACGCTGCCGCGCAGCGTTGGTGGCGCTTGGAACCCGCGCCGAGCACGTAGCAGGCTGATGGCGATCTGGTTGACGATCAACACGATGTTCGCGCCGAGCACGGCGTAGGCTGTCAGGCTCGGCTTGTAACACGCGAGCAGAAACGCCAGCGTAAAGCCAACGGCGCTGATGCTGCCCCAAGGGTCCATCAGGGTTGCCATGCCGCTGCAGAACAGCGCCCACACCATGAGCAGGCCGATCGTGATCGTCTGCATGCCCAGACCAAGCCAGCTTGCGCCCAGACACCACACGATGGTCATCAGCAAACCCGACGCCACCAAACTCATGCTGGTGCGATTGATCCGGTTACGAAACAGCTGCGGCGCAAAGACGCTGATCAACACGACGCCCACGACGCCCACGCCGAGGGGAAACGCGATCAGCGGCGTCACGTTTTTGGGGGGCACGAACGCCATCCAGCACCAGAAGGCGACCCAAAAAAGACCGAACACTCCGCCGAAGAGCCCGCGCATGCGGTGACCGAAGCCGCGATCTGCGTCGATCACCATGCGTTGCAAACGCTCCGCTTCCTCCGCGGCCTGGGCGACGGCCGCCTCCACGCGCGCCTGAAGCTCCGGTGGGAGTTC
>CBDUPW010000312.1:0-8130 GCA_965369205.1 uncultured Polyangiaceae bacterium
GTTGCCCAGAGCGAGTGGACCCGCGCGGCGGCTTTGGCGGCCTTTGCGGATGCAGGCAAGCCGGCGCCACGGATGGAAGTGATCCCGCCGCCGGTGGCGCCCCAGGCGTTGCGCGGTCCGGCGGTGCAGGCGGAGCTGCGCAAGACCCTCGCCATCCCCGAAAGTGCCAAGATCTTCGTGTACCCCGGAGATCTCGAAGTGAGCGCCGGCGCGAAGACCGTGGCCGCCGCCGCGCGCCGCTTGGCACAAGCCGTCCCGGGTGCCATCACGGTATTTGCGTACCGCGCGAAGACGCCGCGCGCGCACCGCATCGCCGCGGCCCTGGAGCAGGAACTCTCCGGCGCGCCCGTGCGCTTTTCCTGTGAATTGCCCGATGTGCTGGCGTTGATCTGCGCGTCCGAGGCAGTGCTGTTCCCCGTGGACGATCTGTGGGGCAAGGTTGACCTGCCCATCGTCTTGCTTGAAGCGATGGACCTGGGAGTGCCCGTCGTCGCCCTCGACGCCGGCCCGCTCAAAGACTTGCGCTCGGTCGAAAAGGTCTCGGATCAAGACCCCGCTGGGTTGGTTGCCGCGGCAGAGCGCCTGCTCTCTCCCAGCCACCGGGCGCGCGTGGTGGCGGCCCAGCGAGAAGAGATCGCTTCACGGCATCGAGCCCCGATCGTCGCGGGTGCCTACGAGCAGCTGTACTTGGCACTCTGCTGAGCGGTCTTTACAGCGCGTTTGCGACATGCCACTGCGCTGTGCATGAGCGTCGCGACCGAAACTCGTGGATCGACCCGAATCGTCAGCATCCAGCGGCCGGAACGTCGCAACGCCGTAGACCGGGCGACTGCGAATGGCCTGCGGGATGCGTTCACGGAATTCAACGCGGACTCGGCGCTGCAGGTCTTGATCATCACCGGCGCCGGCGGCGTATTCTGCGCTGGCGCGGATCTCAAAGCCTTCGACAACGACGTCGACCATCCGGACGGCCCCATGGGTTTCACCCGGGCGCACTCCGAGAAGCCCGTCATTGCGGCCATCGAGGGCTACTGCGTCGCGGGTGGACTTGAGATCGCCCTCTGGGCCGACCTGCGCATCGCGTCCGAAAGCGCACAGTTCGGGTGCTTGGAGCGGCGATTCGGCGTGCCGTTGATTGATGGCGGCACTCAGCGACTGCCGCAGATCGTCGGGCTGGGTCGCGCATTGGATCTGATCCTGACGGGTCGACTGATCGACGCGCTCGAGGCGGAGCGCATCGGGCTCGTCAACCGCGTCGTGCCCGCGGGGGGAGCGCTGACTGCGGCCGTGGAGCTTGCCGAGCAGATTGCTGCGTTTCCCTTTGGCTGTGTGCTCGCGGATCGCAGTTCCGTGTATCAGGGCCTCGGCGTTCCGCTTCGAGTGGGGCTGTCCCAGGAGGCCGAGCGCGGCAAGGCGGTATTGCAGGACGCCGCTCGTGGCGCCGACGCGTTTTCCAAGGGCGCGGGGCGTCATGCGGGGTCGTGACGCAGTTTGGCGTAATCCTCCGAGAGATAGAACGAGAGCAACTGCGAGGCGCGGATCGCCATGTCTTGATGCACAAGCACGCCGTGGTCGTCTCGTGTTGCCAGCACTGGGTCCAGGCCGTCGAGCAGCACTTGTTCTAAGAGCGCGTGCAAGTCCGTGCGCACCAGCAGCATGGCACGCAGCGCTGATACGGGATCTCCGCAGGCGACCAGGCCCGCGCGATCCGCCGTGAGCTGCATGAGTCGGTGTGCAGCGACGAGTTGTTCGTTCAGCGCACTGAGCCCTTCTGCAGGTTCGTCGCCACGTCGCTTAGACTTCGGCTCGATCAACCCTTTGCGCAGGGCTACGCCGCCGCGCACGGTGCGGCGGATCGCGCCAAAGGGCACTTGGTCCGTGACCCGGGTGACTTGCTGCAGCATTTTCACGCCGCGAAAGAGCGGCAGCATGCCCAGCGCCAGGTCGAGGCCCTCTTTGCTTTTGCCCAGCGCGCCGGCCCAGACTTCGCTGGAAGTCACCCGGCTGTGGCCGTAGCGCACGTGCGCGACTTCCGTGGCGATGGCGAAGCACAACTCCAGCTCGGTCATGTGGGCGGGATCGTCGGCGTCCAAGTGCCGCCCACCGAGCAATACGAAGGGCGCGTGTCCCTCATAGGAGCGCACGCCCACGCCCTTGCGCCCGCGAGAAATGTAGCCCTCGACGCCGGGCACACCGAGCAGCTTGGCGGCTCGGCGTAGCGCCCGGGCAGCCTCCGGATGTGCCTTTTCCGTCAGCGGCTCCACGTAGTCGCGCAAGGCGGTCTGATCCGGCACGGGCACGGCGGCGAGCAGGGCGTGCAGCCGTCCCAGGAAGTCACTGCCGGCGCGCGCCGCCGGGTGGCGCAGCGTTTCGTCGACGACGCTTTCCTCGATCGGTTGAACCTCCGCGCTCAGCTGCCCGGGTTGCGGTGTGAGACTGCCTTCGGCCAGGAGGCGCTGCACGGAAAGCGCACGCTGCCGAGTGTCGGCGCTGGCCACGCGTACCAAGGCGTCGATGCGCTCGGGCACCAGGGGCTCAAGCACGGCCAAGGCTGCGACCGCCTCGGCGTCGCCGTCTTCTTTGGTTTGCGCGAGCAGTTCCAGCAAACGCACTCGGTGGCGCGACGCGGCGCCGGTGGTCAGGTCGGCGTGACTATTGGGCAACAGCTCGCTCTCGACATCCCGGGGCATGGACGCGAGTCGCTCCTTGATCAGCGTGCGCGCTTCAGCATGCGCGCCGGCTTCGATCAGGTGTTGGGCCAGGGCGGCGTCTGCCTCCGCCAGATGAAAAGCGTCCTGTCGCAGCTCTGCCAGTCGCCCGTGTACTGCCCGGTGGAGGGCCAGGGCATGCGTGGACGCACCGGACCGCCGAGTGCGCTCTAAGAGCGCGAGTCCCGTCTCCGGCGACAGCTGGAAGTCGGACCACAACCCGGCGAAGGCTTCCGGGCTCAAGTCCCCGCCGGCCAGGTCCGGAAGCGCGGGCACCCGGGTGTCGAGTTCCAGTGCCAAGGCGGTTTCGAGCACCAGGGCGCGGAGGTCCTTTTGTTTGCTCAAGCGCGCCAGTAGCGCCAGGGCGGCGCGGTCGCTGTCCTTGTCGCTGCGCGCGATGAAGCATAGCCGCGCAATCTCGAGCTCGCGATCTGCGCCCGCTTTGGATACCGCCGCGGCGAGCTCGGGGAACCTCTCGCTGTTGTGCCGGGTACTCTTGAAACGAAACGCCGCGGTTGTGACGATTGCGCGCCCACGCTCGCTCTCCACGCGCAAGGTTGCGAGGTCCAGCGGGTCGATGCGTGTATCGCCCACGTCCAGCACGCATACAAGGGCGGCCCGGGTCGTGGTCAGCATGAAGTGGGCCACGGCGTCTACCTCGCTACCGAGCACTTGCGACTGCACGCTCAGCGAGAGGTCCGTGGTCAAGTATGCGAGCAGGGCATCCGCTTCGGAGAGCTCGCTGCGCAGAAGCGCGCGTGTGACGGTGTCCAGCGGTTCAATGAAACGCGACGAAGTGATCAGGTGCCCCGGCGCGACCGACGCAAAGCGGCTGAGGCCGATCATCGCGCGGACACGCCCGGCGCTGCCCATGGGGACTTGGTAGCTACTCCCCTGGAACCTCAGGGTGTCCCGTAGCCGGCCGGACACCAGGCGTGCCTCCGCCGATAGCGGCACGACGCTGCCACGCTGCGCGTCCGCTGCGCCGGCCAAATACACGCCGCAGGTGGTGTGCACCAGGCAGGCCTGGGCCTCGCCGCCATTGGAAAGGCTGAGGGAGCCCCCGAGGGCGATCTGCTCTTCGATGCGGCCCAGGCCCTGTCGACGCAGGAATTCGGCAAGTGCGTCAGCCATGGGCGGGGCTTTCCTTCAGGAGAACGCTGTTCGCCGAACTCGCAGGGCGCTGCGCGCTCAGGCAGCTGCCCCGGGTTCCATGTGCAGGTAGTAGTGCGGGTAGGGACGCTTCAGGCCGTGCTCTTCGAGCACGCGTTGGACTTCCCGAGGCACGCTGGCGCTGAGCGTGAGCCAGTCTTCTTTGCGGCACCACACGCTGAACTGTACCACCAGCCCGTGGGGTTCGAAGCTTTTCACGAAGCACAGGGGTTCCGGCTCCATCAAGCAGCCCTCGGCCCGATCCGCTGCTGTGAGTAGCCACGGGCGCACGCGTTCAAAGCTCTCTTCGTACGTCAGCAGCACACTCAGGTCGAGGCGACGGATCGGAAAGCGCGTGTAGTTGACCAACTTGGTCTTGAACATGGTCTCATTGGGGATGCGCACATAGTGGTTGGTGAACGTGCGCAGCTTGGTCGAAAACAGGTCGATGGCAAGAACCTCGCCGACCACACCCTCGACTTCGAGCACGTCGCCGACGCGGAAGGGCTGTTCTCCGAACAAGAAGAAGCCGCTGATCAAATTCGATAGCGAGGATTGCGCTGCGAAGCCCACTGCCACGCTCATCACGCCGGCCGCGCCCAGCAAGACGCCGAGTTGGAAGCCGAGCTCGGCAAGCGCCCACGCCACCGCTAGGCCGAAGACGATTCCGGTGGTCAAGCGCTGCACCAACTGCACCGGACGCCCTTCGCCGCCGCGCTGCACGAAGCGGGCGAGCCCGCGGCCCGCCAAGCGCGCAAAGCCGTAGCCCAATACCAAGATCACCAGCGCTCGGCTGAGATCCGCGATTCGCTCCGCTGTAAACCAGGCGGAAACGATCTTGAGGGCGTCGGCAAGCATCGGTCTTTCTCCTCCTACATCCGAAACAGCCTGCCGAAGGCACGCACGAGCTCGTTCGCATGGTGGGTGTGGCGTGGCTCGCCCACCCGTTTGGTCTTGCCCGCGGCCGCACCTGGGTCCGACTCAACTCGAAGTTCCGCGAAGGCCTGTCCTTCTTTTCGGATCAACCGGACCGCCTCCGTCCAGAGCCTGCCATCCGTCGCCGCGAAGACGGACAGCGAGCGCACCGGCAAGTGCAAACGCTCGATGACCAGCGGCGCGTCGGATTGATTGTCGACCTGCACTGCGGTGATCACTCGATGTGAGGCCGGCTCGGATTTGTCCAATCGCAATTTGCCGAAGGTGCGGCTCGCGTAGCAGGCCTCGCCGTCCAGAGTGTGTTCGCCCCACCAGGTCAGGATAGGGCGACTGGATGGAACGTCCATCAGTAGCCGCCCGGGCTCCGGTTCCACAAGGCGCACCCACACGGGGCAGCCGACGAACAGCGTCACGCTCTCGACCGCTGGGATCGTGATCGCTGAGCGGGGTCGGGTGATGACCGGCTTGTCTGGCATGACGGGGCTGATTTGCAGTGCCGTGTGCGCGTGCCCCACCCCGAAACGGGCCGCCCGTAGCTTCTCGAAATCCTGCGGCAATTCGACGTTCGCCGTCAGCCCCGGGCTTCCCGCGAGGGGGTGCTCGTGGCCGTAGACCACGCGCCACTCGTTTGGCCGCCGGGCAATCCACAGCGCGAGGGGACCGATGCCGTACTGCACGGCTTTGCCCTGCGCCACGTCGAGGGAGCCCCACCACGCGGCTGGCGCTGCGGCGCTGTCTGTTGCGGGTTCCTCCACGGGCAGGCTGTAGCGACAAACTGCGGGCGCAGCAACCGCGTGCGCCGGAGGCCCCGAGGGTCGAGGATCCGTGCTACATGCTCGACAAAATGTCCCAAACAGCTGCGGAACTGCGCCAGGCCTTTCTCGAGTTCTTTCGAGCGCGGGATCACGAAGTCGTCGAGAGCGGATCGCTCATTCCGGCCAATGACCCAACGCTCATGTTCGCAAACGCGGGCATGGTGCCGTTCAAGGACCTGTTCACGGGGCGCGAGAAGCGTGCGTACGTACGTGCCGCGTCCAGTCAGAAATGCATTCGCATCAGCGGAAAGCACAACGATCTCGAAAACGTCGGTCCGTCGCCACGGCACCACACCTTCTTCGAGATGCTGGGCAACTTCAGCTTTGGCGACTACTTCAAAGAGGAAGCCATCGTCTATGCTTGGGACTTCTTGATCAAAGAGGTCGGCCTGGATCCGAATCGTTTCGTCTTTACGTACTTCAAAGGCGAGGATGGCGTACCTGCCGACGATGTGGCGCGCGACTTGTGGAAGAAAGTGACCGGCTTCGGAGACGACCGGGTGCTGGGCTTGGGTGCCGACGACAACTTCTGGCAGATGGGGGACACGGGCCCCTGCGGCCCCTGCAGCGAGCTGCACTACTGCGTGGGCCCGGAAATCGATCTGGCGCGCTTTGGTCAGGAGCAGACCCCAGAAGGCTACGGCTGGATGGAAGTCTGGAACCTGGTGTTCATGCAGTTCGAGCGCAGCTTAAAGGACGGCAAGGCCGTGCTTTCGGACCTGCCCGCCCCCAGCATCGATACGGGCGCGGGGCTGGAGCGGCTGGCCTGCGTGGCCCAAGGCAAGACCAGCAACTATGACGTGGACCTGCTGCGGGAGCTGGTCAGCGTGGCGGAGGCTGCGTCGGGCAAGCGCTACGGCGCGAGCATGGCGCCAGACGACGTCAGCATGCGGGTGATCGCCGACCACGCCCGCACCACGGCGTTCTTGATCGCAGAAGGCGTGATGCCGGATCGCACCGGGCGCGAGTACGTGCTGCGCCGCGTGATGCGACGCGCCATCCGTCACGGCCACCGCCTTGGCATCGAGCGTCCATTTCTGCACGAGGTGGCACTCCGCGTCGTGCAGATCATGAGCGAGCAGTATCCGTCTCTGACCGAGCGCAAGGAGCTGATCTTGAGCGTTGCGGAAGCGGAAGAGGTGCGCTTCCGGCAGACCATCGAGCGCGGTTTGCATCTTTTGGAAGAACGCTTCGAAGCCATGCAGCAGGCAAGCAAGACGACTCTGGACGGGGGCGACGCGTTTCAGCTTTACGACACCTACGGGTTCCCCCTCGATTTGACCGAAGTGATCTGTCGCGAGCGCGGCTACGCAGTCGACCAGGCAGGCTACGACGCCGCCCTCGAGGAAGCGCGCAAGCGCAGTGAATTCAAAGGCATGGAAGACGCGGTGGAGGGCGTTTACCGAGAAGCCCTGGATCTTGTGCCGGAAAAGCAGGTGCTGTTCAGCGGCTACGAACGCGAGGCGGACCAAAGCAGCATCTTGGCGATCATCGCGGGCGGCGCGTTGGTGCAGACGGCGGAGCCGGGCAGCGCTGTGTCCATCGTGTGCGCACGCACGCCGTTCTACGGCGAGGCCGGCGGCCAGGTCGGCGACCAGGGCGTGATCCGCGGGCCCGAGGCAAGCGTGCAGGTGGAGCACACCGCGAAGCCGCTTGCTGGACTCGTGGTGCACCGCGGTCGGGTGGAGGGCGGAGCGATCGCTGTCGGCCAGAAGGTGGAGCTGGAAGTTGCGGCGTCGCATCGCGAAGCCGTGCGCAAGAATCATTCAGCCACACACTTGCTGCACTGGGCCTTGCGCCAAGTCGTCGGCGAGCACGCCCAGCAGAAAGGCTCCCTGGTCGGGCCGGAGCGGCTACGTTTTGACTTCACCCATACCAGCGCCCTCACGCCGGACGAGCTGTCGCAGATCGAAGACTTGGTCAACGCTCGGGTGCTCGACAATACGCCAGTGCAGACCGAAGTGCTGAGCATGGATCAGGCGCGGGCGCGCGGCGCCATGATGATCTTCGAAGAAAAGTACGGGGACACCGTGCGCATGTTGAGCATGGCGGAATCCACCGAGCTATGCGGCGGCACCCACGCACGCGCCACGGGCGACATCGGTCTCTTCAAGATCGTCAGCGAGGGCGGCATTGCCGCGGGGGTGCGCCGCATTGTGGCGGTGACTGGCGACGGCGCTCTGGCCTACGTGCGCGGCCTGGAGACACAGATCGGTGCAGCGGCCGCCGCGGCAAAAGCAACGCCGGCCCAGTTGGTCGACAAGATCGAAAAGCTCGTCGCCGAAGAGCGCGCCTTGGCGAAGAAGCTCGAAGACATGCAGCGCAAGCTCCTCAGCGGCGGAGGTGGCTCGGGGCTCGACGGCATGGTCGAAAAAGCCCGGGACGTCTCCGGCGTGAAGGTGCTCGGTGTGCGCACGGAAGTGACCGACCGCAGCGCGCTCAGGGAGCTTGCCGAAAAACTGCGCGACAAGCTGGGAGACAGCGTTGTGCTCGTGGGCTCGGAGGCCGAAGGCAAGGCC
>CBDUPW010000313.1:0-8126 GCA_965369205.1 uncultured Polyangiaceae bacterium
CGTTGATCGGATTTTTCTTGGGCGCGGCGCCGTTCGTGGCGCTGCTTGCCTGGTACAACACCCGTGCTTTCGGAGGGCCCCTTGAGCTTTCGTACCACCATCTGACCAACCCCAGCCTGCACGAGATCCACACCCAGGGCATTGGTGGCATCACCGTTCCGCAGTGGGAGAGTTTCCACGGCGGCGTATTGAGTTTGCACCGTGGCCTGTTGGGCTCGAGTCCCATGTTTGTCTTCGCGTTGCCGGGCATCGTTGCCTTGTGGCGCGCGCGTGGGCCGCGGCTGTGCCTCCTGCTCACTTCGGCGTCGCTTTACTACCTGCTCTTCATTTCCAGCTCGAATATGTGGTTTGCGGGCTGGGGCTTCGGCCCGCGGCTGCTGGTGCCGGCGCTTGGGTGGATGTGCGTGCTGGCCGCGCATGGCGCGCAGAGCGTGATGCGATGGTCCGTCGCGGATGGGCTGCTGCGCGGGGCGGTGCTGGTGGGTGTGTTGGTGTGTCAGGCCGTGCATGTGTTCTTTCCTGAACCGCCGGAGACGACCGCCAACCCTGTGCTTGATGTGGTGCTGGTCCTATTTCGGGCAAAGCTGGTTGCCCCCAACTGGGCTCGGGATCCCCTTGGAGATCTGTGGAGCTTGGCTCCCTTGGTGCTCCTGCTGATCGTGCTTCTGGGCTACTTCGTGTTTCGACGAACGCCGCCCCGGAGTGCGTTCAAGAAGATTGCGGTGCCTATCATCGCGCTGTCGCTGTTGCCGGTGTTCTTCGGGATCGTGCGCGCGCAGGGGCCGTCATGGTCTGAGGGGGAGCGCAGCGACTTCGTGCGCTTTGTGCGGCGGGTCGATACGGGGCGTGCCAAACACTGACCAAGCGCTTGCGCTCTTGGCCGGAGCAGAGCATCGTCAGCGCCATGCCCGCCGCAGGGGAGAGCCCACGCACGCTGCGCACACGGATCCACGAAGCTATCTTGCTGCGGGGCGCCGAATCCCGCGCGGCGGCTTTGCCGGAAGCCACGACCGCGGAGCTGGCACAGCTGGCGGCATCCGCGCAAAGCCGCTTTCGTGCAGCGCGGGCGCTGCGTGACGCGGGTGAGCACGGGGCGGCTGCGACGCTGTATCGGGAAGTCGCGCGGCATCTGATCGCGGCATTCCTGTCGTTCCACAAACGGGGATCCGACGCGCCTCTGGAGGCGTTCCAGAATGGCGTGGAAGCCGGAGATTTCGCCGGATTCTCGCCCCAAGACCTGGAACCCGGCGCTCAGCTACGTCGCGCCTTAGATCTAGCGGCCGCAGCGGACACGCTCTTCATCGACGCGCTGAGCGCAGCGGACGCTCGCGCGGCCCTGGACGCCGTGGATGCCGCCCTCAGCCGCATCGGAAGCGCCATCGAAGCGCGCACGGTAAAGCAAATCCGCCGAACCCGCTACGGGCGCATTCTGGGGTTGGTTTTTTTTGTTGTGATGGCCCTTGGAGTCATCGGCTACGTGCTGCTTGCTCCCAACAACATTGCGCGCGGGCAGCCCGTCATCGCGGACAGCTATTGGCCAGGCAGCGCGCGGGCCGACGCGCTGGTCAACGGCAAGAACGAATCGCCCTGGGCGTCCGCAACCGCGCGGAACGGCAAGGCGTGGTTTCGCATCGATTTGGGATCATCAAGACGCATCCGGGGCGCGCTCGTCGTCAATCGCAAGGACGACTACGCCAAGGTCAATCAGGGCGTTGTGATCGAAGTGTCCGACGACGACCGCGACTTCAAAGAAGTCGCGCGCTCCGCTAAAAGCAAGGGCCCCGGCGAAAGCTGGCGCTTCCGGAGCATCGACACCACGGCGCGCTATGTGCGCGTGCGCCGCCTCGCCGGCGAGGGCGGTTTTGCGTTGAGCGAGATCGAGATTTACGGCGGGTGACTTTCAATCCCGAGCGCTGACTACGGCGTGTAGCCCAGGCCGGCCCGATGCACCGTGCCGGTGGCGTAGTTGGTCCAGAACACGTAGGTGCCGTCCGTTGCTATGCCGTAGGTCGTTCCCGTCCCTTGGCTGGACACGTAGTCGAAGGGCACGGTCTGGGTGCCGTCCTTCTTGAAGCGACGCACATTGCCGGGCGTGCCACTGGCCCAGTACAGGCTGGTGCCGTCGTGGTCGAGAAAGACATCGTAGCCGTTGTCGAGGTGGACATTCTGAATGTTCGCGGCCGTGCCACCCACCGGGATCTTCTTGATTCCCTTGTTGGCGTGGGTCACCCAGTAGAAACCGTCCTCAAGCAACAGACCGCCCAGCCGGTCCGGTAGACCCGTGACCACCGGCGTGGCCGTGCCACCCGTCTTCGGCAGCTTCCCGATCGCGCTCGTCGCGGTGAGCTCGAAGCTCGTGAAATAGACGTCACTACCGACCAACAGCAGAGACATTGGGTTTGATAGCCCTGTGGCGAGAGGCTGCGGCGTTCCGCCGCCCTTGAGCACTCGGTAGATGCCGCCACCCGAGTATGTCGTGTAGTAGGCATGCGTTGCATCAACTTGCACGTGCGTCGGCACGCTGGGGGCGTTGTCTACGAGGATCTGCACGCCGGTGCCGTCTTTGAGCGCGCGCATGACGCGGCGCGGGGAACCGCGGTTGACCCAATACACGTGCGTGGCGTCCGTATCCATTCCGTAGGGTTGGCTTTGACCCGGGACGATGGTCAGAGGCGCGCTGGTGTTGGTGCCGGAATCGCTGCCGCTGTCGATCGCGGCGTCCGTGCTGGCATCGGTGCTGGCATCGGTGCTGGCGTCTGCGCCGGCGTCTGTGCCGGAGCTCCCGCCTGAGCCGCCGCTCCCACCCGAGCCGCCGCTTCCGCCCGAACCGCCGCTTCCGCCCGAACCGCCGCTTCCGCTCGAGCCGCCGCTTCCGCTCGAGCCGCCGCCGCCGTCCGAGCCACCGGTTCCGCCAACACCGCCGTCCGGGGGCGTCTGCAAGTACTCCGTGAAGCAGCCGTTCTGCTTCGCGCAGTTCGAACACACGCTGTTGCGCCAGAAGTTGTCAATGTCGTCGGCGTAGCGGCAGCTGGTGAGCACTCGGCCCAGGTTGGTGACGCTGCTGCAGCAACCCACGAGCGGCGTGCCATTGAGCTTGTCCGTGGGGCATCGCAAGGTGTCCGACCAGGACTTGCAGTTGGCCTTGGGAACAGCGATCGAAGGGGTGGGTTCGTAGTACTCCGTGCAGGTCCCGGAGCCGATGTCTCCGATGCAGCTGCCGAGGAAGGCGCCCTTATGAAAGCACTCGCTGCCGCCTACGACGCACGCACCGCCGTCGTTGCCGGCTGCTGCCCCGGTGCCCGTGGCCCCGGTGCCCGAAGTGCCGCCAGCGCCCGTACCGCCGCTACCGCTCGTTGCGCCCGTTCCCGCATCCGTGCCGCCCGTGGCCGCGCCGCCACTTCCACCCCCGCCGTCCGAGTCGCCCCCGCATGCCCAAAAGCCAGTCGTCGCAATGACCAGCGCAAACGTGAATCCCGAGCCCCGCATTTTCAACCCTCCTATGAAACCACCCTTGATATCACAAGCGCGACACCGGTGAGGGATGTTTTTGTCGCCCGTTTGGGTGCCGCAGCCGCCACAGGCTCAGGGGGAAGTGGGGGACATGCACCGGTTTTCGCTGTGCGTCTGCTGAGTGAGAACGCGAGCCGATCCTTGGTTCGACCGTTCAGCTGATGCGCGCTTCGCCGCCGTGGTCGGAGCGGGGCTTTGCTCCGCTGGAACAGCACGGGGTTGGCAGAGCCCTAGGGCCCAGGCACGCAAAAGCGCGCCACGCGCGCTGCCAGCACGCCACTATCGGGCGACGGCGCCGACCAACCCAGGAGCAGCTGGTCGTGAGCCGGCGACGCCATCAGGCCAACGCGTGGCTCGGCAAAAGCTTTGCTCGGTTGATAACTACGCTGATGCAAGGTGGTTCCCGCTGCGTTGACGACGTAGATCGCGAAGGTCGTGCCCATCGAGTCATTCGGATCAGTCAGCGCGACTGCCACGCGTTCCCCGAGGCTCGCTAGCCCCGGCACGCCGTAGAATGAGTTGTGCAAGACGGGCACCGGCTCGCCGAGGGGCGCGCCGCCCGTGTCGAGTCGAAGCAGCATGATGGGGGGCTGCTCCGAGGACGTGGTGCCCGCATAGCGGTAGACCAGCCAAGCGCCGCCCGGCGCCGGCAACAGGCGCACGAACTCCACCTGGTCAAAGCCCACTTCGATCTTGACCGGCAGCGGGCCAAAGCCACCGCCCGGGCCGCCGACAACCCCCGCCAAGATCTTGTCTGCGGGGCCATTGATGCCGAAATCGTCCAGGCAGCTGCCCCATTGACGACTCGTCGAGAAAGCGAACATGAACCCGC
The DNA here is from genome assembly GCA_965369205.1 of uncultured Polyangiaceae bacterium. Classification (GTDB taxonomy): domain Bacteria; phylum Myxococcota_A; class Polyangia; order Polyangiales; family Polyangiaceae; genus JACKEA01. Next base: position 4,343 of record CBDUPW010000313.1, read on the forward strand.
CGCCGGGCATGGGGATCGCGTCGCCGGTGATCGGCGACGACGCGCAGCCAACGTGCGTGTTCTGGGATACGTCCGAGCCCGCGACGTAGCTGACGTGAAATGCGTGATCGAAACCGACGGTCTCGAAACCCACGAGGTGTGCGCCCGCTCCCGCGCTGACGAAGCGGGCGACGTGGCTCGGGAAACCCGCAAGAGCGAGGGAGCCGACCTGATTGAAGTTGCCACTGTTGGCAGCAACCTTCGAACTGAAGAACAACCCTTGGGGCTGTGAAGCCGGCGGTGACGGCTCGCTCGGCCAGGCCATGGCGAGTTTGCCAACTGAGTCCCCAGCGTCCATGGCGAATTGATCCACTCCGACAACGAACGCGGATTCCGCCCCAGCTCCGAGGGTGGTGGTCCATCCGCCCCAAGGCGCCAGGGTGGTCATGCGCAGATGATGGGCTGCGGGGCCCGGACCGCTGCTTTCGGACGGGATCTCGGGTGACACAACGGCGACAAGATCGGGGCTTCCCGCGACCGCAGAAAAACTGGGAGCCCGACGCAGCAGATCGCTGGCGGGCGTGAATTCGATTGCTGAACCGGTCAGGTCGAAGTCCGGACAGAACGCCGTCGAACCGCCCGTGCCGCCGAAAGCGCCGCTGCCGCCGCTGCCGCCGAAAGCGCCGCTGCCGCCGCTGCCGCCGAAAGCGCCGCTGCCTCCGGTGCCGACACCTGCAGCCCCGCCCGTGGCAGTGGGCAGATCGTCCGAAAGCGTGCCTGAACGCGACCCGCAGCCCGCGGCGGCCAAAGCGAGCAAAGTGACGTGAAGAAAGTGTGCGCGCATGGCTGCCGCGCGAGGAGCAAACCCCGTGCCGCGCGGGCATGCCGGATCCCACGTCGAAACACGGCCGCCCTGGCGCAGCTGTGCCAGCCCCAAGACGGCCGTGTCGCGCAGACCGCCACGGCCAGCAGCGCGCGGCCGCTCTGCGCGCTAGTCCGTCGCTCGGGCTGGCGTCGCTTTGGTCGTCACTCGGGCAGACAAACCTCGGCGCTGATCGGAGCGGCGCCGCTCTGCCCCACGTAGCGCATCAGCTGCGTGCGCTTGGTTCCAGGAAGCTCGCCGCAGAAGTCGTTCTTAGCGTCGGCCTTGGGCAAGCACACGCCGAAGGTAGGGCCGATTTCGGCGCAGAACGTGGTGGCAAAACCATTCTTGTCGGGGCAATACCCTTCGCAAGAGGCGCCGCAGACGCCGCTTTCAGAAGTGCTACCAACGTGGCAGTAGCCCGCCTGCCCGTTGATCGTAAATTCACATTGGCGATTCTCTTTGCACGTGTTGCCGATGAACGACGGCGGAACCACCAGACCTTGGCCGTCGAGGAACTGGTAATATTTCTTGGTCACGTTCCACACCAGCCAGTTACCACCCCGATTCGGCAGCACCCAGGGCGTGTAGGCATACATCGCGGCCGTCGCATGCCCCTGGGGTCGGACGCTGTGGCCGTCCAACGTGCTGCGCGAGCGCGCCTTCTGCCACTCACCCGCCCCGCTCTCTGAGGCGTCGTACAGCTTGCGCATGGTCTGGGCAGCGCATTCGACTTGACGGTCGAAGCCTCTGTACTGGCTCGAGCAGCCTGAGCCGTCCGGGCACCCGCAGCCAAACGCCTTGTCGACCTTGCTCTGACTGGGCCGGTCGCTCTTGCTCACCAGGCCCTGCTCCGCTTGCAGCCGCGCCAGCAACATGACCGGGTTGATCCCGTAGGCTTTGCCCGTCGTGTACAAGATCTCCGAAACGCGTTTGCCCGCGATGCGTTCGTCCGCGAGCCATGATCTGCGCCCGTAGGGTGTGTGTTCCAAAAACGACTGCAATGCGTCAGCGTCGAGGCCCTGCTCCGCGAAGAAGTCGTCGCTGACGATGTCGTGCTTGTTGAAAGTGGCGCTGGTCTCGTCTCCCTTGCCGTTGCCGGCGTAGGGCACGAAATCCTCGCTGTCGACATGGCTCGTGTCCGGCGCTTCGGTCACTGCGCCCGGCGCGGTCTCCACCGCGCAGGCGGGGACGGCCAGGGCCAGGACGGGGAACGCGACGACCGGAAGCACGCGGCAGAGCAGCTGGGACCAGGACATGCCCCACAGAGAGCAAGGAGCGGGCCAGCTGCCTACACGGACCTACATGGCGGTTTGCGCGGCTTTTTCCAGGTACTTGTCCACGGGTGCCAACCGCAGGTTAGCGCCGGCGGTTGCATCGCGTCCGGACGCCGGACCTTTCGGACCGACAGATTGCCGGACGACGGCCGCGCTGCGCGCGGCGGTCCAACTCTGCCAGCACACGCGCTACCCTTCCCTGGGCAGCTATCGCATCGCACGCCTGCTCGGCATGGGCGGAATGGGCGAAGTGTGTCTGGGGGTGCAGCCTGAAATCGGCAGTCGCGTGGCGATCAAACTGCTGACCGTCGACGCGGCGAGGGCACCGACGATCGTTGAGCGTTTCTTTGCCGAGGCGCGTGCGGTCAACGTGATTCGGCATGAAGGCATTGTCAGCATTCTCGACCTTGCACGGCTGCCGGACGGACGCCCCTACATCGTCATGCCTCCCATGGGCAGCTGCATGATGGGCACCGTGCGTCCACCGCGCTGTTCCGTGAAACAAGTGCTCGATCGCGCCGGCGCACGCGGCAAGGGCACCACACTGGTCTACGGCGCAGGCGGCTGGTCCGTCATCGTCGAAGACCAGGATCTGCCGAAGCTGGTTGGTGACGATTGTTGAGCGCACCCGCCGCGTCAGGCTGCCGCAGAGAACCCCCGCTCGGCGGCGCTCGGGAAACTTGCGATCCAAGTCGTATTCTCGCGGCCGCGGACTTCGATTTGAGGGTGCCGTGAACGATCCGCATCGCGTCAGCTGCACTGACAGATCTTGTGCCAATGGTTCGCTGCGCGCGTGCACGCAAGCTTGCGACTGCCCGCCGGCGCGAACTGACATAGGTCTTTGGGACAATCACCGGCTTGGTCGCAGATCACTGCACTCATGCCGTCGTCAGCGCGCTGACAGAATGCCCGCCCGAGTGCAGTGCGGCAAAGCTCCCCTGGTTGGCAATCTGCATGGCGTACGCAATCGACGCTCGAAATAGGTCGCCCTTGCGCCCGCCAAGCTTCGATTTCCGAGTCCGCAACGCACTCGAGTTTCGCTTTCGCGGCGTCCAGCACGTGGCAGGTGTGCGTGGTGAGTTCGCACGGGGCTGGGCCGCATGCAACGGACGCGGACTTGCGGCATCTGCCTTTCGCGCAGACCTTGCCTGGCCCGCGACAGGGCAGGTCCTCACTGCACACCTCGCCGTAGGCGCAGCTCAACTCAGCGCCCTCTGCCGCTTTGCACACAAACGCCGAAGCGCCGCTGAAGAGGAACTCATCGCAACACAGTTCCTGCTGGGCGCAGTGCTCGGAGCTGCGGCAGCGTGCGATGCCGTCAACGTCGCCCAAGGCCGGTAGCGCTTTGCATTGCTCGATCTGCGTGCCCAATAACTGTCCCCACTCGGGAGGATCTGCCGGCGCGTTTGCTGCGCACACCGCCCTGTCGCCGAGCGTGCAACACGACTCCTGCCCGGCACGACAACGCGACGGTCCGCAGGAGAAGGAAAGGTGCGGGTCCAAGGGCGGCGTGGCGACAGCCGCACTGCCGCTGGGCGAAGCCAGTGCTGCAGGCGTGGCACTCGGCACAGCGGCCGGCACGGGCACCGACTGCTGAGCGCGCCGGGGCGCCTCGCCAGCGCAGCCCCCGCCGCGGGCAGGTATCCGCCTACGCCGAGAAGCAGCG
>CBDUPW010000314.1:0-8076 GCA_965369205.1 uncultured Polyangiaceae bacterium
GACGCATTCAAGTTGCCCGGCACGTTCAAGGCGTAGCAACCGGTGGGCACGCTGAGCAACGCAGAGATCGTGGCGTCGACTTCGGCGCCGCAGCCGGGCTCTCCGGTGGGGCAGCAGCCCGCCATAGTGATGATGCCGGCAACCAAGAAACTCTGACAACTGCTGGGCAAGCAGGAGCCGCCGCCGCCCGTGCCACCGACCCCGCCTGTGCTGGCGCCGCCCGTCGCGCCGGTGCCGGCACCGCCGCCCGTCGCACCCGCTCCGGCCGCATTGCCGAAGCCTCCGGCATTGCCGACGTTGCCCGTCCCGCCGAAGTTGCCGGCGCCCGCGGAGTTGCCGACGTTGCCCGTACCACCAACATTGCCGGTTCCGCCGAAGTTGCCCACGCCGCCGCTGCCGCCGGTTGCCACGACTTCGCACAGGCTCGTCGACGGGTTGCACATTTGCCCGCCCGGGCACACTCCGCCGTCAGCGCAAGAGGCCGCACCACCGCCACCGCCGCCGCTGCTGCATGCCGCCGCCGCAAGTAGCGCCAAACCCCGAAGCCCCTGAAGCAAGTTCCGCATGGCGGCTGGTTTACCGCGTACGCGGCGGGAGTCAACTCGACGCGCCAGCACCTCTGCCCAAGCCCTGGGCGCCGTGGTGACTGTTCGGCACTGACTGCAGCGCACGCCGAGCGCCCCCGTTGGGCCGTGTAGCCGCCGCTGTCGGCACGTTTCGCTACTCTTTGTGTGGCCCGCCCCGTCGCGACTGTGCGATGGCCTCGCCAACTGCGCGAATGAGGACCTCAGGCTGATACGGCTTGGGGATGAGCCTCGGGCCGCCCGCGCCGAGCTGCCCCGGGATCGACCCGGCGGCGTAGCCGCTGCAGAACAGAACGGGCATGTCTGGCGCCGAAACTCGTAGCTGTTCGTAAGTGCTCCACCCGTCCAGGCGAGGCATGACTGCGTCCAGCAACACGAGATCGAACCCATGCTCCTCCTCCGCAAACTTCTTGAGCGCTTCTGTTCCGTCGAGGGCAGCGGTCACCTCGTAGCCGGCTTCAGTCAGGATGCGCTCGACCAAGGCAAGCACCATCACCTCGTCCTCCGCCACGAGCACTCGACCGGAACCGCGCGACGCGCCATGCGGCGGTGGCGACGATTGGGTCACTTCACCCCCGCACACTGGCAGGCGGATGGTGAAAGTCGTCCCGTGCCCCTCAGCGCTATCGACTTCGATGCTGCCCTGGTGCTGCTGCACGATGCCATGCACCATGGCGAGCCCCAGCCCCGTGCCGGCGCCTGGGGGCTTGGTGGTGAAGAAAGGTTCGAAGATCCGCTCCAGATCGCAGCCAGCGATCCCGGACCCATTGTCCCGAACGCGGATTTCCACGTTTGCATCCACGACGCTGACGTTCAACCGCAGTCGACCGCCCGCCGGCATCGCGTCCCGGGCGTTGATGCACAGATTGACGAGGGCCTGTTCGAGCTGCTGGCTGTCCCCCTGAACCACCGCCTTCGTGGGAAGCGGTTCCAAGGCGATCTCGATGTTCTTGGGGAGCAGCCGCTTGGCGAGTCGAATCACTCGCCCTGCCAGCTCTGCGACGTCGATCGAGCCCAAGGCGAGGGAGCTGCGCCGGCCGAATGCGAGCAGCTGTTGCGTCAGCTCGGCGGCGCGTTCCGCCGCCGTCACGACGTACTCCAAGTCTTCCCGCGGATCGCCGCCCTTTGCGAGGGCGTGCTGCGCCAGGCGAGTGCCCGTGAGGATCACGGTGAGTAGGTTGTTAAAATCGTGGGCAACGCCGCCCGCCAACAGACCGATGCTCTCGAGCCTCTGCGCCTGCTCGAGCTGGCGCTGCAGCTGGCTGCGCTTCTCTTCAAGCTCGCGCAGATCGGTGATGTCGAAGATCACGCCTGCAATGTGGAATGTGCCGTCCGTTCGCTCGATGCGCGCCTGGCGGTCGAAGAACCAGCGGTAGTCGCCGTTCTTGTCGCGGATGCGGTACTCGATGTCATCGGTCTGCTTTTCGCCAGCAAACAAGGAGTGAAAGAACGCCGTCGCCCTGGGGCGATCTTCCGGATGTATGAGCGCCAAGAAATCCTCAGGCACCATCGCCACGCACGGGATGCCCAACAGATTCGCCAGCGCGACCGAGACCGTTCCCCGGTACGAGCTCGGCTCGATCTCGTAGAGGCCCACGCGGCCGGTGTCGAGCGCCCGCGTCAGCCGCTCCTCGCTGGTACGCAGCGCGCTGGCAGCGCGATCCTGCGCCCCCGCGTCCTCGATGAATACGAGCGCTCGGATCTCACCTGCGCCATGCATGGGCAGGACGCGGCAGGCGAATCGCCTTGTGTCCGTAGACGCGCCGCAAGCGAACCAGGAGCCGGGCATTCCCTGCTCGACCGCCGCGACAACTATGGCGTGGGCTTCGGACGCCACTGCGGCCGGATAAAGGCAATCGATCGCTTTGCCGAGCACTTCCTCTTTGTTCGTGCCGGCAGCCGTACCGCCTACGGACACGACGTTGCGCCGTTCGTCTATCGCCAGCACGACCTCCCGCGCCGAGCGCGTCAGCGCGGCGAAGCGAGCATCACCGTTGCTTGGCACTAGCCCTTGCTGTCCGCCGACCCCTTGTTCACCCACGACACACCAGTATACATCCCCAATGCGCCAGTAGGTTGCGTTCCGTCACTCGGGGGATCTTTGCGCAGGTCGCCCGTCTTCAACGGCTCAACAACGGCTCAACGGCGTGATCGCGCCGGGGCGCAGCGCACGCCCGCGCTGCATGCCGCGCGCTAGCGGTCGTTCATGCCCTTGCCGGCGAGGATCTTCGGGGCGCACTTTTCGATGCGCGCGGCGCGCGTCTTCGACTGCTTCGCGCCGGTGAAGTGCAGCACGTAGGCGCGCTGCCGCCCGGGGGTCAAAGCGTGGAAGGCCTTGGCGAGCGTGCGGTTCTTCGTCAAGATCTGAGTCAGGTCCGCGGGGAGCTCGAGTTCACGCCTCGCCTTGAAGTCGACTTCAAGGCCGGCCTTCTCGACAGCAATGGCTTGTTTCGCGTAGGCCTTCACGAGGGTCTTCTTGATCTCAGCTTCGCTTCGAAACTCCAAGCGCAGGGCAGACTGCGTGTTTTCGCCCTGGCTGCGCAGCAAACGGTGGCTGTCCTCGAGCAGGGCACCTTTGAAGAACAGGAGCGCGCAGTGCTCTTTGAAGGGCTGGACGATGGCGACGTTCTTTCCGTCGAAGGTGTAGCAGGGCTTTCCCCATTTGAGGTCTTCGTCCAGCCCGCACTCGCGGAGGATCGGCCTCAGTTTCTGGATCTCGCTCCGCCACCGCTTGGCCCGGCTGACGAACGCATCGACATCGGGATTCGGTACACTCATGGACACTCCTTGATCCGTTCGGGTCGTCGCCGCGTGAAGCGGTCCGCTAGGTTGCGTGTTCGGTCAGTCGCGCGGGCTCGACGCTACCGGAATCTGCAGCAAACGTGCAACGGGCACGGAGTCGCGTCACGGGCTCCGCGCCGGCGCGGGCGCCTCGCGTTCCAGGGCTCCGCGCTGGCGCAGGCCTACTCGCACTGGTCGACCAGCTCGCCATCGTAGTCGCAGTATCGATAGTCTGCGGTGGGTTCGCAGGCGGAAACCTGGACAGAGCCGAATCCACACGCGAATCCGTTCTTGCAGTAGCAGTACTAGCCTGTTTTGCAAAGTCTTGCAGCGATCTGTTGCGCGCCGGGCCGGGCCGTTGTGCAGATTCTGCTCAACTTGCGAAGGACGCTGCTCGATGCCGCAGTGAGTCGCCACACAAAAAAACAAGCGTTTGCCCTCCACTGGCCCTCGGAGACATCTGGCCGCTTCACTTCCCGGGGGTTTTGAGGCATCGCAGGCAACCGTGCGGAATATGGCCCCCCGATCGCGACGCCGTGCCCTGGCCCTGGCCCTGGCCCTAGGCAGCCAGGCGCTGCTACTGACCCCTGCGCGGGCGCAGACGGAAAGCGAGTTGCCACCTGCCTCGAGTCCTGAGCCGGCCGCGTCGACCTTGGCCGGGCCGACGCAGCCGGGACAACCCGCACCCTCGGCAACGGGCACAAAACCGGCGAGCGGAGAGGTGTGCCTGTTTTGCGATCCGAAGACGGGAGCTCCGCGTCCCAGGCGCGATCTGCACTGGCACGATCACTGGAACCGCGTGGGGCTCGCGGAAGCTGTGACCATCGCTGCAGCGACCGGGGCGTACATCACGACCCTATTCGTGACGCCCGAGGACGAGGCCGACTGGTCTGGTCCGATCCTGGTCGACGCGGGAGTGAGAGACTCTTTGCGCTTGCGCGAGCGCTCCGAGCGAGAAGCTGCAGCGACGGTCAGCGACGCGCTGATTGTCGGGTCGATCGTGCATCCGGTCGTCGTCGACAATCTGATCGTGACTTGGCTCGGGCGCCAAAGCCCGGAAGTCGCCTGGCAGATGTTCGTGATCAACGCCCAGGCCTACGCATTGACCTTGAGCATCAACTCGGTCACCAAGCGCATCGCCGCACGTGGTCGACCCTACGCAGACGAGTGCGTCGATGATCCCAACTATTCGGCCAAGTGCGAGAACAACGATCGCTTTAAGTCATTCTACAGCGGTCACGCAGCGGTTACGGCGACAGGCGCTGGACTGCTCTGCGCCCACCACACTCAGCTCGAGCTCTACGGCAACCCCGCCCTGGATACGGCAACTTGCGTGCTTGGCGTGACGATGACTGCGGCAACCGGCGCCCTGCGGATCGCTTCGGATAATCACTGGACCAGCGACGTCCTACTGGGTCACCTGATGGGCTACGCATCCGGGTATTTGATGCCGACGCTGCTCTACTACCAGGAGTTTCGCATCCGACCCGAGCCGCCCCACGACACGCCTCGGCCCCAAGTTGCGCTACGGACGGCGCTTGTCCCGGTGGTCACCGGCAGCTCGCTGCAGCTCAAACTCATCGGCATGTTCTAGCGCCAGCGGCTACTTGCCGCCTATACTCGCCGCCATGACTCGACCCCAGCTTTGGATATCTGCTTCGATCGCACTCATTGCCCTGACGGCGGCATGTGGCTCCGACGACGATAGCGGCGGTAGCGGCGGTTCTGGTACTGGTGGCGCGGCGACGGGCGGCACCGCGGGCGCGGCGACGGGCGGCACCGCGGGCGCGGCGACGGGCGGTGCAGCGGGCAGCGCGACTGGCGGCAGCGCGGGTGCGGCTACAGGCGGCGCCGGAGGTGCAGCAGGCGCTACGAGCACGCACCAGGCATGCAACGACGCCGCCGGCATCATCAAGTCTGTGGCTGCCGCCATCAGCTGCACGGACAACTCAGCTAGTCTGATCGGCCTGTGCAACGCCCTGTACGCGGGCGGCAAGTGCATAACCGAGTTCGAATCCCTGGTGACTTGCACGAAGACCTTGCCTGTTACGGCCGCAGCATGGGAGTGCACTTCCGACGGCCCGGACTTCAAGCCCGGCAACTGCGACGCCGAGAACACGGCCTTCGACGCTTGCGCGCCCTAGGGAAACCGACGACTCGTACGGGGCGGCAAAGCGGGCGCCTGCGAAATCGAAGACTGGGTCGAGACCATCGCCATCGATCCGCTGAAGCTGTAGCGTGATCCGTCAGGGAAGGTCACCAGCCCTGGTGCGTAGCGCAGTGCAAATCATGAAACCTGACCTGTCGTTGTGTTGCCGCCTAGTTGGTTTGTCCCTGGTCTTTGCTTGGGGCTGTGCTGGAAGCCCGCCTCCCGAGCCAACTCCCTTTGCCAACGAGCCTGCGGCGCTGCCCGCGCCGGAGCCCGAGGCGGCCCCGGAGCCCAATGCTGCAGCGGCGGACGGTCCGCAGTCCGCAGCAGCGCCGATCGCGACCACTTCGGAATCAGCGACGGAAACCGACGCGCAAGAGCCGCCAAGCTTCGCCGAGGCACCCCCGGCCGAGCCGGCCGAGGCCGCGCCACCCCCCGAAATCGAAGGGCAACTCGTCGCGCGCGCCAAGAATGTGGTTCGCGTCAAGCTCAGCGGACAGCTGCGACCGGACAAGGATCAGTCCTTCAAGCTGCTTCGCTTCTTCAGCGGCAAGGCAGGGGACAACAGCCCGATCGGAACTCTCGCAGGGATCTTCGGCGGCAAGGTCTCGGTCAGCGGCTGGGTCAGTATCGCAGAAGTGCGCGTCACCAAAGTAGACGGCGCCGTGGTCACCCTCGAGATCGAAAAGGAAGACACCAAGGTCGTCATCAACGGCAAACGCGTCAACCACTTCACGCCCGGGGCAAAACTGAAGCTGGCGTCGCGAGACTAGCCGGCGTCACTCAGCGCGATCCGCACCGGCGCGGGTTTGTGCCTGCAGGCGCGCTCGCCGTGGACCGCGTCGGGATCCGCCTGAGCGTCCAATCGCGCCTGTTCGCTCGGTGCCTCCTGCTCGGCGGCAAGATCGTTGTCCCGGTGGGACTACTTTCGTGGGGGCAGACAGACCTTTGCGGTGGTGCCGCTCTCCGCGAACGTCACTTCGTCACTGCAGCTGGCCCACACGTCTCGGTGGCGACAAAAGGTGCAGTCACCATCCTCATCGCAGCGCTTGGCGCAGTAGTTATCCGGATCCCCTTTGACACATGCGGAGTCCGCGGGGCATTCCGCGTTAGTTTGGCAGCCCTTCCTTGCGCAGTAGCCACCCAGAAACGCGGTGAAGCAAGTCAGATCCATGGCGCAATCGCCGTCCACGGCACAGTCGGCGCCGCTGCCGCATTCGCCAGGCACGCAGATCTTCCGGTTCTGGTTGCCGCCGCCGCTTGATCTGCAGATGAACTCCGGGCCTGCCTCACGCTGACAATACTCTTGCTCACCGACGTTGCCGCTGCCGCCATCCTCCGGCACTCGGTCCGCGGGTTCGCAGCTTAGAAAGCATGTCTTGTCCGGCTCCGACGAGAAGGGGGAGCAAACCTGCTTGATGCCGGTTTTGCATTCTCCGTCCGCGGCACAGCAGTCTGCGTCCGAGTCGCATACGTGCGTGCAGTATCCGTCTCGGATCTTGTCCAGGCAGCGAACTTCCCCTTGCAACGTTGTCTTGTCGGCGACGTTTCCATAACAGTCCGCTGGCGCCTCGCATGCGGCGCCGGTTTGGTCCGGGCGACCCCCGCTTCCGCCCGAGCCACCGCTTCCGCTGTTGTCATCGTCGGAACCACATCCAGAGAACGCGACGGCGGCGGCTCCTAGAGCCAGCAGATAGCCAACCAATTTGCGCATGGGAAAACTCCTTTGCGAACCTGTCTGGGGGTATGTGGAGCGCACGGAGCGAGATTATGGTTCGAGCGCGCAAGCGCAGGTAATCGCAAGGTATTTGGGCCGGCTCGGGCCCCGCCAAGGCCGCCGCTGCCATGTCCGCTACAACCACGGAGCCCGGGTCGAGCTCTGCGGCCGCGACAGTCCTCGACTGCGTGCGATACTTGGGCCCATGAACCGAGTGGGCGGAGGGGCGCGGAGAGCGCTGGCGGGCGTTTGCATTGGGGCGGTCACAATCGTGGCTTGCGGCGGGTCGTCAACGGGCGGTCCCGTCGACGGCGGCGCCAGCGGTAGCGGCGGCACCGGAGCCACGGGCGGCCTCGGCGCTTTTGGCGGCACCGGAGCAACCGGCGCTCTGGGCGGCACCGGTGGCTTCGGCAACTCGGGAAGCATCGATCCGATGGGCGACGGGACGCGACCCCCGGCCATGTCCGGCGGCAACCCGGGCACTGGATCGCTCCCCACCGTCCTGGCAGCATCGAGGCTCTTCCTAGGCGAACACGACAGCAACGGGGTGCCGAAGCCGTCGGCGTGGCAAGCCTTCGGCTTCAACCTCGACGGGATCCTGTCCACGAAGACAGGTACCAATCACTGCAAGCTTTATGCAAATTCACCACCTTCAAACAAGCAAGACGGCAACGGCGGTATCGACAACGGCTTTGGGCAAAACATACTGCCCATCCTGAAGACCTTCGTACCGTCGCCGAGCGACGAGACGAATCAGGCCATTGCCGATGGTGACTTCTCCATCCTGTTCAAACTGGACAATCTCGACTCGAACGCGAACCAGAGCCAGGTGTCTGCAGCGCTCT
>CBDUPW010000315.1:0-8034 GCA_965369205.1 uncultured Polyangiaceae bacterium
CTGCGGGCGAACCAATCGTCAAAGGCCCTAGGCAAGCCGGGATGCACGCGCGAAGGAACGGGCAGCGGTGAAGCGCATACCTTGAGCACAACGTCGCCAATGGCGTCGCCGTCAAAGGGAGGGCGCCCGGTCAGCGCAGCAAAGGCCGATGCGCCCAAGGACCAGACATCGCTGAGGGTGCTCACCGGCGCCGACGCCGTCAGCGCTTCGGGGCTCATGTAGTGCGGAGTGCCAAGCACCGTGCCCGCCTGCGTGGCCTGCGCACCTTCGGAAGCATCCTCCTGGACGATCTTGGCAATGCCGAAGTCGACGAGCTTGACCGTGTAGCCGAAGTCCTTGGCCTCGGCGTCCTGCGCCAGGAAGATGTTGTCCGGCTTGAGATCCCGATGCACCACGTGGGCGGAGTGCGCGGCATCCAGCGCGAGTCCTGCCTGGGCCACGATGCGCCGGACCTCTTCGACTCCCAGGGGGCCGCGCGACTTCAGGCGCTGCTCGAGCGATTCGCCTTCCAGGTACTCCATCACGATGAAGGGGCGGCCGTCGTCAGTAACGCCGTGATCGTAGACCTGCACCGCATGGTTGCTCTTGATGCGAGCAGCCGCTTTGGCTTCAAGATCGAAGCGGCGGAGTGCGTCAGCACTGCTCGTCAGCTTCTCGTGTATGAACTTGATCGCAACGAGCTGACCCAGGGTGATATGGCGTCCCGCCCAAACCGTGCCCATGCCACCCCGGCCGACCAAGCGTTCAACGCGATATCGGTCTAGAACGAGTCGGCCCGCTAGGTCTGGCGGTGGTGCGTCACTCATCGAGAAAGGCGGGCGCGCGCTGCTGGCTCCCGGGGCGATCCTAACGTGAAACGCCAGCGGCGTCCCGGGCGCCGGGGCGATCGGCAGCGTCGCTCGGGTGCCGGGCGGGTAATCGAACACGCAAGCGAATGCCCGCGAAAACGGATCCGGGCGCCGTGTTCGACGGGGGTGCCGACAGAAAAAAGTACTTTGCATACATATCGTTTTTTTTCGAGCGTTCCCCCCTCCAACGCCGGCCTCTGCGCCGGCGTGGCGTCCGCCAGCCCCGCGCCACCTCCCCGGAATTGGAGTACACGTGTTGGGACGACACCTCGCGGAACGGCGACCATGCGCCTGACCATCGCAACCTGGAACATCCACAAAGGCATCGGCGGCTTGGATCGCCGCTACCGACTCGAACGTATCGTGCAGGTGCTACGTGCGTGCGCGCCTGACATCGCGCTGCTCCAAGAGGTCGCGGAGGATATGCCCCGGTCGGGCTTCGACTCCCAAGCGAATATGCTGGCGGACGCCCTCGACATGCCGCATCTGGCCTACGGACCCGAGCATCGGTTCAGCGTCGGCGGCTATGGCAACGCCATCCTGAGTCGATGGCCACTGTCGAATGTCGCGCACTTGGATCTCACGGTCGGCACCAAGAAAAAACGTGGCGCACTCCAGGCCCGGGCCCGGGTTCGCTTTGGCTCCCGCTCCCGCAGCGTCGTGATCACAAATCTGCATCTGGGCCTGGCGGGCTCCGAGCGCGGCGAACAACTCGAGCGCTTCCTGTCCTCGGAACCCTATCGTGGACTGCATGGGCGCACGCCCGTTGTCCTGGGCGGCGACCTGAACGACCTCTGGGGCACCCTGGGCCCCACGCATCTCGTTCCGGCGGGGTTCCACCGAGTTGGCGACTTGGTACCGACCTTTCCGGCCTGGTTGCCAGTGCGACCCCTCGACGGGCTTTTCATGCGGGGAGACATCGCCACGCTGCGCGCAGGTCCGGTGCGCACCGCGCAAAGCCGTCTCGCCTCGGATCACCTGCCGTTGGTTGCCTCGGTCATGCTCAAGAAAAAATAGAGCCGTTTTGTCCCGGGCGGATGCGGCGGCCGCCCAGCCGCGGTATGCGAAGCCCAGCATGTCTCTGCGCCGAATCCTGGTTCCTGCGATCGTCCTCGTTGCGTGCTCGACCACGCCAGACACGACCGAATCCACGCCGACGGGGTCCGTCGACATCGCCCTGAACGCCACGGGCACGTGGGCCGAGGTCTACGTGGTGCTGTCGGGTCCCAGCGCGATCGATGCGGTGCCGACGCATTTGCACCCCGCGGACGCAGCCGCCGCCACGCATGTGCGCCGACGGCTTGCCGCGATGGACACCGAGCGCAGCGCTCTGGCGCCGGCACTCGCCGCCCTCGACGCCACGGTCGTAGCGGACATCCGACGTCTTGCGAACCTGGTGCAGGTCCGGGTTCCGACGAAGCATCTTGCCAAACTCGCGCGACTGCCATCGGTCCTTGGCGTCGAGCGGGTGCCTCTGCTCGAGCGCTCCCTTGGCTCGGCCGTTCCAGTGGTGGGCGGACCGGAAGTCTGGGCGCGCACCACGCCCATCACGGGCAAGGGTCTGACCATTGGCATCATCGACTCCGGCATCGACTACATGCACGCAGACTTCGGCGGCGTGGGCACGGCCGCCGCATTCAAGGCCAACGATCCAAAAGTGATCGAAGCGGGCAGCTTCCCGACTGCGAAGGTGGTGGGCGGCTTCGACTTCGTCGGTGACGACTACAATCCAGGGCCCCAGGGACAGGGCGGCACGCCCCAGCCGGATCCGGATCCCATCGACTGCTTCAAAGCGCAGAGCATGCAGGTCGCCGGGGGGCACGGCACCCACGTCGCCGGCATTGCCGCCGGCATCGGCGTGCTGCAAAGCGGTGCGACTTTCACCGGGTCCTACGCCCAGAGCTTCGATCCCAGCTTGTTCCGCGTGGCGCCTGGTGTGGCTCCGGAAGCGAAGCTATTTGCGTTGAAAATCTTCGGTTGCGAGGGTGGCACGACCCAGCTGGCATCGGCCCTGGAGCGCGCGGTCGATCCGAATCAAGACGGCAACCTGTCCGACCGCTTGGACGTGGTCAATGCGTCCCTCGGCACGGCCTACGCAGTCGGCTCCGCCGGCGGCGTGCTGGTGCGGAACCTGACAAAAGCGGGCAGTCTGCTGGTCGTGGCCGCGGGCAACGACGGCCAAACCTTCTGGGCCACGGGCTCCCCCAGTGTGTACCCCGACGCGCTCTCTGTGGCGGCCAGCGTGGACGCAGATCTGGTCGCGCTGCAGGTCAAGTCGCCGGCCACCGTCGCCGGGGACTACGCCGCCGCGGAAGGCGGCTTCACGACGCGCCTGTTGGATAGCGGAGCGGTCAGCGCGAAGCTCGTGGCCAGTGCGCCCGTGAACGGCTGCCAGGGTTTTAGCAATGCGAGCGCCATCAGCGGCAACGTCGCGTTCATCGATCGCGGGTCGTGCACCTTCGTGCAGAAGTTCAACAACGCCATCGCGGCCGGAGCAGTCGCCGCTATCATCGTCGACAACGAAGACAACTCGCTGCCCTTTGCCATGTCGGGTGGTGACCCCGGCAGCGTGTCGATCCCCGGCGTGATGATCCGCAAAGTAGACGGCGACAAGATCCGCACGCAGCTCGCGGCCGGCGTCAACGTGGTCTTGGACCCAGTGGTGAAGTTCAGCGGCGCCGGCAGCGAAGTCATTGCATCCTTTTCGTCACGGGGCCCCAGCGCCATCGACGGCATCCTGAAGCCGGAAATATCAGCGCCAGGCTTCTCTATCGACTCGGCCCGGGTTGGCTCCGGCACCTTGGCGCGCCGATCCCAGGGAACCAGCATGGCGTCTCCGGTGGTGGCGGGCGCCGCGGCGCTGGTGCGCCAAGCGCAGCCCACCTGGACGCCGGCCGAGATCAAGGCCGCACTGATGAACTCTGCCGAGCCGGCCACGGACGGGACACTGACCCCCTACCCGCCCAGCATCGCCGGCGCGGGACGCGTGGCCGTCGAGCGAGCCGTCGACACTACGTTCACGGCACTGTCCGACGAGGCGAGCGCCAGCGTCGCGGTGTCCTTCGGCGCGCTGATCAGCGACGAGAAGGCCACAAAAGAGCGCCCGCTCAGCGTGAAGAACCATGGCAGCCAGGAGATCACCGTCGACCTGGCGCTGCAGCCTCTGCGCACACTGCCGGGGGTGAGCGTCGCGATCACACCGACCCAATTGACCATCGCACCCGGTGCAAGCGAAAGCGCGAAGCTGACGCTGTCCTTGGACCCCGAAGCGCTCGGCGCGCCGGAAGCGGGTCCCGCGACGCCCACCATGCAGTTCGAAAACCCCCGGCACTATCTGGTTGAGGCCGACGGTTGGGTCAAACTCAGTTCGGGCACCGAGACCTCCGTGGTGCCGTACCACGGCGTGGTGCGCGCGGCGGCGCAGCGCAAAGCGCTAGCACTCCCGGAATGCGCCGAAACGACTCCCGGCGTGATCACCGTGCCGATTGGCGGCACCAGCGCGCATCCGAAGCCCGTCGTAACGGCGTTTCAGCTCGGAGCGCTCAGCGCGCGCATGCCCGCCAGCGACACGAACCCCGAACAAGCCATGCTCGACCTGTTGGCGGTGGGCGCCGCGACCGACATCAGCACCGCCGAGACCTTCGATGACGCCGGCGCGTTCATTGGCGTGGCCGTCGCGGGCGAATGGACCACTGCCGCGCGGGGAGCGCTTTCCCTGATCAACGTCGCCGTGGACACCAATTTCGACGGGCAAGCGGAGTTTGTGATCCGAGCGGAGCCGCTGACTTCCGAAGGACCCTACGCAGACGTGCTGACGTCGACGACCTACCGCCTGAGCAACTCGCAGCCCCTGGGCCGACGTTTCTTGAACATGGTCAGCGTCGAGACCGCGAAAACCGAGCCCTTTTACAGCAGCGTGCTGGTACTCGCGACGGATCTGAAGGACCTGGATCTCACCCCCGGCGCGACGAAATTCGCATACGCCGTCGTGACTCAAGCCTTCGATCTAGGCACCCAGGCGGACCAAACAGAATGGATCACCTTCGACCCCGAAGCGCCGGAGCTCGACACGGCGATTTTGGGTGAAGAGGGACGGCCCGTATTCCAAGGCGACGAAGTTCGCGTGCAGATCAGCGACGCGGCCCGCGAGAGCCAAACCGTGCCGGACTTGTTGCTGCTGCACCACAACAACTTGCCAGGCGAGCGCTTCGAAATCGTCAAGCTTTCCGACGAACTGGTCGGAACGGGTGATCTGGTGGTGAAGTCCACGCCCCTGGACGACCTGACGGCCGGACAGACTGCGCTTTGGAAGTTCCAAGTCTTCAACGAAGGCAACCGCAGCGTGGACAACGTCTCCGTCGCTGCAAGCGTCAAGGGCGCAAAGATCGTCACCCAAGCCACGTCCCGCGGCAGCTGCAGCATCGACGACGGCGTGAGCTGTGATCTCGGCACCCTCGCACCCGGCGAGGGCGCGGAGGTGCACGTTGGCATCGAAGCCTCCGGTTCGGCGAGTAGCGTCATCCTCTCCGCCGTCGCACCAGACGCCAAACCTTGTGAAAGCGACATCAAGAACAACAGCCTGGAAGTGAGCGTAGCGGTCACGGGCGCGGGAACCACCACTGCAGCGCTGTCTCCCAGCGGCGGCTGCGGTGGCTGCGCGGTGCCCCAGCGAGGCCAGAGCGACGCACCGCTGTGGCTGGCTTTGAGCGCCCTCGGTCTGGCCGGCTTGCGCCGCAGGGCTTTCTCCAAGGGATCCGGGAAAATTCGCTGAGAGTGATTTTGAGATCTGCTCTAAGCTGCCAAGCAGTGGAGCGGGGCATTCAACGACTCATTCTGGCGTTACTGGCGCTGGCGCTATGGGCCCCGCCCGCGGCCGCAGCACCGGTGCGGCTACGCGTTGCGGTGGTGCTCGACGCCTCTGCGAGCATGAAGCAAAACGACCCAGACCGCCTAGCGCGACTCGCGGCCCGCCTCGTGACGGACCTCGCCGACAGCCGGGATCAAGTCTCTTTGGTTTCTTTTGGCACGAACGCCAGGAAACTCGTGTCCGCAGCGGGCACCGAAGAAAAGAAGTTCATGTCGGCGCTCGACGCGCTCACACCCGACGAGAGCTGCACGGACTACGCACGCGGGCTCAGTGCCGCCGCGGCGGAATTTCAAGGTCCCCGACCCGCCGGGGAACGGCGCCTCGTCGTCTTTCTGACAGACGGCGAGTACCACCCGGCGCGCGCCGATGAAGACCGCTGCAAGGCCGACACGCGCTTCGAAAACCCACGACTCGGCGACGACGACCGCAAGTCTTTCGCAGAGCGTGTCACGCGGGCGGCCGGGGATCTCTCGCGCCGCGGCGCCAAGGTCTTCGTCGTGGGACTGGGCAGCGGCTTCGACAAAGCCGAGCGCTCCAAAGCGTTGCTATCCAAAGTCGCGCAGGGCACGGGGGGCCGGCTGCTCGTCGCCAGTAGTGCCGATCGCGTTCCAGAGCTGTTTACGGATATCTTCGCCGCCCTGGTCGGATCCCCGGTGGACAAGCCGCCGGCCTCCGCGAGCGTGCTGCTGAACGTGCCACCAGATACGGAGCGACTGCAGCTGGTCGTGCGTACGGACAGCGCGGATTTGCCCGTTGCCTTCGCGAACGAGGACGGCGCGGCGTTCCCCTTCGGCAAGACAGCCGCAGCAGCCCGCGGCCCCGCCTTTCGAGTCGAGACGGGACGCAAACGCCGCGGCTACGCCGTGTGGAGCGTCGATGCGCCGAGTCCGGGACGCTACACCCTGGCGCGCACTTCCCCGGGCAGCGCCCTCAATGTCTGGGCGCTGTACGACGTGGGCACGGCCCTGCGCATCGAAAAGGTTGCAGAGGCGCTCGCGGATGGCTCCAAGGTGACCGGCGTCGTCGCGCTGCGCAGCCGCCACGGCAAAGCCATCGCGTGGCCGGGAAGCTACGTGGACAAGCTGAGCTTCTCCGTGTCCGTAGACGGCAAACCGCGCCCGATGCGGCCGGACAAGTCGGGCGCCGCAACCTTCGAGTTCCCTGCCCTCCCGCCCCGCGCTGCGCCCTACGCCATCGAAGCGACTGCACGACACGACGAAGGGTTTCTTGAGGTCGACCCGGTCAAGCTCGAGTTCCGCGTGGTGCACCGCATCCCCCTCAGTTTGAGCATCGACCCCGTCGCCTTCGACAGCATGGCAGAGCCCGGCACCCTGACGACCTGCAAAGTGCGCGTGAAGAGCCCCGCCGCGCTGCCCGTGCCCGTCACGCTGCAGCTCTCGGCGTCGGACGAAAACACGCGACAGGACCTACGCTTCGAGCCCGCGAGTGTGAGCTTCGGTCCCGACGCGCGCGAAGCAGAGATCCGCGTCAGCTTCGCGGATCCTGAGGCACTGCGCTGGGAGGACAAGCGCTACGGCGGTCAGCTGACCTTCAGCCCCAACGCCGACACGGCGCCTCTGCTCTCGGGAGACGCTGCATTTTCGACGCCAGTCAACGGCACACTGAAGTCCTGGACGCTGAAGCGCTGGCTGGAAGAACACTGGGGCAAGCTCGCGATCGGCCTTGCTCTGCTGTGGCTGCTGCTCTTCGTGATCGGCCGCGCCGTCGCGTCCAAATTCCCCCCCAAGGCGCGCATCCGTTATGTGGAGCTCGAATCGCCTTTCGAAAACGACTCGTTGATCAAGCGCTACGCCCGACACGGGGCATTCCGCAGCGCTCGCTTTTCGTTTCCCTTGGGCAAGAAGGCGAAAAAGCTGGTGACCTTCACGGCAAAAGGACGCGGCTTCGTGCTCGAAGGCGAGGCGGGCACCCCCGTGACCCGCGTGTCCCAAGAGGATGCGCTGCCCAGCCGCGGATCCCAAACCGGCGTATGGGACGAGCGATATCGGCTCGGAGATCGCTACGAGGTTTGGCTGACCCGGAGCTAGGCCAGCTCGTTTCGGGCAAATTCGGCTGTTTTTCGAAAATCCCCCGAGGCCGTGGAGCTTCATGTCGCGACAGCCGCCGCGCGCGATATGCTCGCGGCGACACCATCCATCCCAGGGGAAACGATGATTCAGCGGATGAAGATCCCGCCCCATTTGGTCGTAGGGCTCGGCGGCTGTGGCAGCAAAATCGTCAACGAGATCGCGCGCAAGCTCAAGCGGCGCACGGACGAATACGCGCGCTATCGCGATCTCGTGCACTTCTTCGCCTTTG
>CBDUPW010000316.1:0-8012 GCA_965369205.1 uncultured Polyangiaceae bacterium
TCCCGCTCGGCTCGGGTTGCGTAATGTGAAACGCCTCCGCGCCGAGCACCCAGCCGTCGAGGTAGGCCAATATCCGCGCCGACCGCCGGGCGGCGTGCTCCGCGTCTTCGAGCACAAGAAAGGCTGCCCCCTCGCCCAAGTTCAAACCGGCGCGCGCCGCATCGAAGGGTCGACTCGGTTCCGGATCCAGGGCGCCAAGGGCGTCGAAACCAGCAAAGGTCAGCCGGCACAGGGCATCCGCGCCACCCACGAGGGCCAGTGGAACTTTGCGTCGCGCCACCCACGACGCCCCCAGCGCGAGGGCTGCCGCTCCGCTGGAACAAGCGCTGGAGAGGGTGGCGCGGGCCGGGCTCGACGCGACGAGCTCGACGAGACGCGCCGTCACCCGCGACAGCGGATACGACGCCAGGCGCGCGCGTCCGATGGCCGAGCCCTGTGCCAGCGATGCCGGATCGCCCAGCAAGGTCTCGGCTTCCGGCATCCCGCCGGTGGTGGTTCCAAGCACCACGGCCGCCGCATCCGGGCGCCCGAGTCCGGCGTGTGCCAAAGCCTCGCGGGCCGCTTGCATGGCCATCGCTTCGCAGCGTGACGCATGCCCGCTCAGGTCCAAACCGTCGACCTGGGCCGCAATGCGACAGCGGTGCCCCTCCACCGCGAACAACTCGACCGGCGACACCCCACGCACGCCGGAGAGCAAATTGGCAAAACTGGTCGTCGCGTTAGGGCCGAGGGCGCTCACGATCCCCACGCCCGTCACGGCAACGCGCGCTGACTGCGCATGTGTGTTCAGGACAAGACCTCGCCGACGCCGAACACAAGCTCACGCTTCCGTTTCACTGTGCGTGTGCACGAAGCTGGCAAGCGCCGAGATCGAGGCGAAGGCGACCCGGGCGCCGTCCCCCTCCGGGATGCGGACCCCGAATCGTTCTTCAATCGCCATAACCAGCTGTAGCGCGTCCAGCGAATCGAGACCGAGTCCCCCGCCGAAGAGCGGAGCATTGTCGTCGATGTCCTCGGCTGCGCGGTCGCGCAGGTCGAGTTCTTCCACGACCAATGCTTTGAGCGCGCGCTTCAGTTCCGCTAGGGCGTCGTCCGAACCAGTGGGCACTTCCAGAGCAGCTTAGCCCAAAAGCCCGAGTCCGGAAGGGCTCGATTGCGTGGCGTTCCCGGGGCAAAGTGCAGATTTCCAGCGCCAAGCTGCTAGGCTGCGCCCAGATCTTCCGGTCGGGGCCATGCAGCGGCCCTGGCGCTTTGATAAGCGCGAGAAAGGACGCGAACGACATATGGGTAATCTCGTCAACTACGAGACCGACCACGGCGTGGCGATCGTCACCCTGAACGATCCGCCCGTCAACGCCTACACCCACGAGATGATGAAGGAGCTCGACGACGCGATTCTCGAGGCGCGCTTCGACTCCGACATCCACGTGATTGTCCTCACGGGGTCCGGTGAGCGCTACTTCTGCTGCGGCGCCAACATCGACATGCTCCGGGAAGCAGACCCGACCTTCAAGTACTACTTCTGCCTGCACGCCAACGAGACCTTGCGCAGGCTCGAAGAAACCCCGAAGCTCTGCATCGCCGCGATCAACGGTCACTGCGTGGGGGGTGGCTTCGAAGTGGCGCTGGCGTGTGACATTCGTATCGCGCGCGTGGGGGCATTCAAGCTGGGGCTGCCAGAGGTGAAGCTCGGGGTACTGCCCGGTACCGGTGGGACCCAGCGGCTCACGCACCTGGTCGGCAAAGCCCGGGCCATGCAGATCATGATCGAGGGCGAGAACTTCAGCCAGGAGCAAGGGCTAGAGTGGGGGCTCCTGCACTACCTGTGGGATACGGGCAGCCTCACCACTTTTCAGGAAAAAGTCAGCGACTACGCCCACAAATTCACCCCGCCAGGCAAGGCGCCGTTGGCCGTGGGGCGCATCAAACGCGCCGTACAGGCAGCGTTGGACCTGCCGCTCGATCAAGGCTTGGCACTGGAGCGGGAACTCCAAGCGGAGCTATTCGCGAGCGAAGATTGCCACGAAGGGCTGCAGGCGTTTTCGGATAAGCGGGCGCCGGGTTTCCGCGCGCGCTAGCCTCAGAGCACACGACTGACGGCGGCCACCACGTCGGCGTCCCGCACGCCATCCGCTTCTGCGCGATAGCTCAGCACTAGGCGATGGCGAAGCGCAGGCAGCAGCAGCGCACGCACATCGTCCAAATCAGCTGCCGCTTGGCCGCAGACGGCCGCGCGCGCTTTCGCAGCGAGCACCAGGGCTTGGCTACCGCGTGGACCGGCGCCGAAGCGAACGTAGTTTTTCACCTCCTGTGGCGCGTCCGGCGCGTCCGGGCGCGAACACCTCGAAGCGCGCACGGCCAGGTCAACGGCTTCGTCGGTCACGGGAATGCGCGGAACCAGTGCGCCAAGGCTTCGCAGCTCCTCCACGCCCAACACCGCTTCGATCTCCGGCACGACACCCGACGTTGTGCGCCGGGCGATTTCGCGTTCTTCCGTCTCGCTGGGATAGCCAACGTGGATTTCCAACAGAAACCGGTCCAGTTGCGCTTCTGGCAACGGGTAGGTTCCCTCCTGTTCGATAGGATTGCGGGTTGCAAACACCTGGAACGGATCCGGCAGCGCATGGGTATCCCCGCCCACCGTGACGTGGCGTTCCTGCATCGCCTGCAGCAGAGCGGCCTGGGTCTTGGGCGGGGTCCGATTGATCTCGTCCGCAAGCACGAGGTTCTTGAAGATGGGACCGGGCATGAAGCGCACTTCCCGCCGAACGCTACCGCCCACGTCCACTTCGTTGAGCACATCTGTTCCGGTAATGTCCGCCGGCAGCAGATCCGGAGTGAATTGAACGCGGCCGAAGCTCAGGCTCAACGCGCGGGCGACGGAAGCGACCAACAGAGTCTTGGCTAGCCCCGGTACGCCGACGAGCAGACCATGACCGCGAGCCATCAACGTGATCAGCAATGCGTCTACGACATCGTCCTGTCCAACCACGACTTTGGCGACCTGGGCCTTCAGTTTGCCGCAAGCCGACGCACACGCATCGAGCAACTCCGCATCCCCCCGCGGCGGCGCGGCAGGACTCTGTTGTGCAGTAGCCAAAGCTCTCGCAGCTTAGGTCCCATCGACCGGAAGCGGAAGCTCCGATCACACCTGGGTCCGCCTCCAGCAGGGCCGCCGCCATCGCCGAGGCCAGCTGGGTTGCTCTTGGACCTCGCTGCATGCTAGCGGTTCGGCCGATGCAGGCTGCGGCGAGCTCCGGTATTCGCGAGGCCGGGAGTGCTCCTGGCGTGGCCATCGAGCGCCCAGCGCCAGGCCTCGCCCGAGGCAAGTACGCCTTCCCTGCGTGGGGGATCGCGACCCTGGGCGCAGTGGTCTTACTGGTGGCCCTCGTCTACTTCGTGGCCCGCTGGCGACGTCGATGAAGAAGTTCCTTCGCCGCATCGTCATCGCCATGTTGCTTGGCGTGCTGCTATACGGCGGCTTCGTCGTTTACAGCGGCTACAGCGACATTCGCTCGAGCCTTTCCGGTTTTCACTGGAGTGCTTTTGGTCTCGCGCTTCTGCTCGCCAGTGGAAACTACGGACTCAGGTTTCTCAAGTGGGAATACTACTTGGCTCGGCTGAACATCCGCGGCATTCCCAAGTGGGACAGCCTACTTGTGTTCTTGTCCGGGTTCGTGCTCACGATCACACCGGGCAAGGTCGGGGAGGTCTTCAAGAGCGCCGTGCTGAGCGAAACCCACGGCGTCCCGACGGCTCGCACCGCTCCCATCGTCGTCGCCGAACGCCTGACGGACGTGATCGGGGTCATCGCGCTCATCGTGATCGGCAGCGCAGGATTCTCCGGCGGGCTCTCCTGGGCGATAGCGGGGACCGGCTGCGTCGTGGTCGGCCTGACCCTCATCTTGTGGCGCCGTCCAGGAGAGTGGGTGTTGGGCGCCCTGGCTCGCCGGGGTGGGCGCTGGAGCAATCTGGCCGAGCGCGGCCGTGAGGCCTTCGACAGCTTGCGGATCGTCGCCAGCCCGGGCGCGCTGCTATGGCCCAGCTTTCTGAGCGTGCTCGGTTGGGGAGCCGAGGGCATCGCCTTGCTGTTGATCTTGCGGGGATTCGACGTGAACGTAGACCCCGCGCTGGCTGTGTTTTTCTACGCGACGGCCACCCTCGCGGGGGCGATCGTGCCCGTGCCGGGGGGGTTGGGCGTCGCGGAAGCCATGATTCAAGAGCAACTGATTCGACTCGGTCGCGTTCCCCAAGCGCCAGCCACGAGCGCGATGATCTTGATTCGATTCGCAACTCTGTGGTGGGCGGTCATTGTTGGATTCATCGCGCTCGCGCTGCTGCGCAACAAGTTTCCGAAGCTGCTCCGCGAGGGCGCCGACGAGGAGATCGGCTAGTCCACGAGTCAACGCCGCCAGACCGTTTCATTTGGATTGGCACTTCTGACTCGTCCCACTAGGGATCCGTTGGCAGCGCCGTTTGGCTGCCGAGAGCACGCAATGCGCTGCAAAAGTCAGCGGGGAAACCTGCCGCGAATCGCAGCGCATGGCCGGTGACAGGATGCACGAAGCCAAGAACGCGGGCATGCAGCGCCTGACGGCCAATCGCTGCTTCGGCGGCCAAGAGCTTCGGATCGTTCAACTTGCGCCCGTAGACGGTATCCGCGAGCAGCGGGGTGTTTCGTTGTTCCGCCAAGTGCACGCGGATCTGATGCGTGCGCCCCGTTTCCAGGCGGCACGTCACCAGGGTGGCGAGGCCATCGAATAGCGACTCCACACGGGAGATCTCAGTGATCGCCACTTTGCCTTCCGAAGTGCGTGAAGTGAATTTGATTCGCGAGCGCGGGTGCCGGGCGTGCATCGTGTCGATACGCCCAGACGCGCAGTCCCCAATCACGATCGCCCAGTATTGACGTTCCATTTCTCGGGCTGACAGCTGCGCTTTGAGCCCTTCACGGGTGACGGCGTCTTTTGCCACGACGAGGACCCCGCTCGTATCTTTGTCCAGACGCTGGACAATGCCCGGCCGAAGCGCCCCGGTGGGATCCTCCGGATCCGCGAGGTCCGGCGACATTCCGGGGCGAGCCAGGAGGCCGTTGACCAGGGTCCCTTGCCAGTGGCCACGCGCCGGATGCACGACGAGCCCAGGCGGCTTGTCGACCACGATCAGGTGCTCATCCTCGAACAGCACCGATAGCTGCACGCTGGGGTCCGGTAGCGCCGTACTTGGCAAGGCTGGCCCCGGCTCTGCTTCGACCACATCTCCAGCGGACACTTCGTGTTTCGGGCGGCAAGCCTGCGCATTGAGCCGCACGCGCCCCTCCCGGATCCAGCGCTGCGCCGCGCCGCGGGACGTGCCCGGGATCAGTTGCGTGAGGACTTTGTCGAGGCGCAGCCCAGCATGCTCGGGACCGAGCGCAAAGCGCGCCACCCTGGGCTCACCAGATTTGGCTTTTGATATGACCCTTGGACTTCACCAAGATGTCCACAAGGGCACGATCGTAGAAGTTCTTGCCGTAGAGATCCGGCGAAACGCGGCTCTTGTACAGCGCGCGTCCTTCCTCGATCTCCTCCGAAAGCTCGCCAAACAGGCTGTCCTGTTCGATGCCCCGAACGATCTTTTCCTCGTTGTACAAAGACAAATCGCTGGCAATGGCGCGCGCAAGCCGTCGAGCGGCCTCTTCGGTGTCAATCAAGGGCATCCGTCGAATTCTCCTGGGACGCAGTATCCCCTGGCTCCGCCTTGGCTGTCAAAAGGCTGCCGGAAAGTGCCCCCAGCACCACGAAGGTCACCATGCCGTAGCGCCCCGCACCGAAGAAGACCGCGTGGGTCAGCGCCGTCATGGTTACCGCTGCCCAGGCGAAATAGGCGGGGCTGGACGACAGCAGGGGCCGGGGCCGCCTGGCAATCGGCGCCACGATGCCCAGCGCCAGATAGCCAAGCCAGCCCAGAGGCGTCAGGAGCGCCAGGGAGCCCGCGCCCACCAGCAGGCGACGCAGACGCCGGCGCGGCCCTCGGCCGGCGAAACTGAGCAGTCCGAGCATGAGCAGTACGCGCTGGTACGTGGTCTCGACGACGCCCAGAGTCAGCTTGGCAGACGGGTCGAATGCTGCCGGGTTCGCCGCGTGCAGGTACCAGCCCGCGGCGCCGCAATAGTCGAAGGTGTGGGCGAGCTTCTTCGGAATCAACCCGATCCACGCGGCCGGTGCCCTCGCAATATTGTGTCGCGCGGCTTGGGCGAAACACACGTCCTTTGCAACTTCGGGAAAGACGCTCCGGCACTGCACCGGAACCGTGTCGCCCGCGACAGACAGGAACGTACCGGTGGCATGGGGCGGCGCGCCGATCCACAAATTCCATCCGCCGTTGGCGCTGACAAACGCGCAGCGGTCCATGCTTGTGCAATTGCGATAGGTCCATGGCAGCACGCAAGCGACGGCCATCGTTGTGACCAGGGCGGCGCGCAGCCATGCTGCTTTCATCGACGGCGCGCCAAACACCGCGAAGACCGGCGCGAGTAGCAGCATTTGAGGGCGCATCAGCACAAACGCCCCGAACAGGACGCCCACTGCCAATGCCCAAACCAGCGGGCGTTGGGATCGGGCCATGCGCAGGCACGACCACGCGATCACCGCCAGCACGGATGCCGCGATGCCCTCGGTCATGACCGCGGGGGTGTAGAAGACCAGCGCGGGATGTGCCGCAACGAGACCGGCGCCGAGAAGCGCACCCAAGCGGGACGCCCCGCGGGCTGCGATGCGGTGCGCGGCCAGCACGCCGACCCCGCCAATGATCGAATTGACCGCCATCGCCAGCCAGGGCGCAGCGCCGAACACCGCGTAGACCGCGGCCAGCAACGCCGCGTATCCCACGGGATAGTGGGCGACGGGTGTGACCACACCGTCCGGCCAAAGCCAAGAGTAGCCCTCCCCAGCGGCCATGCGGGATGCCAGCACATGATAAAAGCGCCCATCCTCGCTGGGCGGAAAACGTCCCGCCGCCCACACGCTGACACCGGCCCGCAATGCGAAGCCAGCCAGCGCGACCCCGACCCCGTCGCGCAGGGGCGCTGTGGGTTTCACGGGAACTCCACCAAGACGCCAAGTCGAACCAGATCCCTCACCACTTCGCTGATCGGCAGGCCGACCACATTGGAGTACGAGCCTTCGATGCGAGTGACCAAAAACGCGCCGACCCCCTGCACGGCGTAGCCTCCCGCCTTGTCACGGCCCTCACCGGTCGCGACATAGCGGCGCAATTCCACTTCCGTCGCGTCCCGCATCTGGACCCGAGTGACGACCGTCTGCTCTGCGCTGGCACAAGCCTCACCGGCGACAACGATGGCGTAGCGAGTCATCACTTCGTGGCTGCGGCCCACCAGTCGCGCGAGCATGTCGGCGCCCTCGGCATCGTCCCCAGGTTTGCCCAAGATCGCACCGTCTACGACGACACTGGTGTCCGCGCACAGGATCGCTGCGCTTTTCGGCGACTCTTCGAAGCGCAGCGCAGCCTGAGTCTTTGCCGTGACGATGCGGCTGAGATACGCCTCCACCGCTTCGCCGGGGAGCTCACGCTCATCCACGACTGGCGCGCGAACCAGGATCGGGATCCGCATTTGCTCCAGCAATTCGCGCCGGCGCGGAGACCCCGAGCCGAGCAACAGAGGACGCGCCGAGGAAATCCCGGCCGGGGCCGGACCAGAGGGCGACATGAGCGTTCGGGTATCACAGAACCGGGCCTGCTTGGCGGACGGATGCCACGCGATGCGCTTTCTCTCGACTTCTATCGGGTGGACGACAAAACTCCGCCCACGCGATGCGCTTGCCTCTTCTCCTTTTGACTCTGGCCGGCGCGCTCCTGCCAGGAAAGCTCCACGCCACGGAATGCGAACCCGCCGGCGGCGTCAGTCCCTGCTTGGACGCC
Organism: uncultured Polyangiaceae bacterium; assembly: GCA_965369205.1. Lineage (GTDB taxonomy): Bacteria > Myxococcota_A > Polyangia > Polyangiales > Polyangiaceae > JACKEA01. The sequence goes on from CBDUPW010000316.1 coordinate 7,921, forward strand.
GAAGCGTTGTGGCTCGCCGGCGGACGCGCGGAGTTTCTGGCCCTTGAACCAACCCGCGCGGCTCCCGCCGGCTACGTCGCGACCAGCGTAGG
>CBDUPW010000317.1:0-7999 GCA_965369205.1 uncultured Polyangiaceae bacterium
GCTCTCGGCTACGCGATTTCTGGAGACGGGACGACCGCTCCCTTCGTCGGCGCTGCCGCCGGCCACCTGGCCTTCGCGCTCGCGGACGGCCTTTTCCTCGCCCACCACGAACGCACGCTGTCCGTCGAGACCAGCGCCATGCGTTTCAGTCTCGTACCGGACGGACTGGGCGCCGCCGTGCGCATGACGCACTGAGCGGCGAGCGCCACTCATGACGCACTAGGCGGCTGCGCTGCGCAGGACGCACCCGACCGGGCTACTTCGGACTTGGGAACTGCTGCGTGGGCGCGCGGCCGAAGCTCTTGTTCCAGGCGCCGGCGCAGACCTGGCCGTCGACCAGGTCGAAGCCGCTGCTGGCGTCGTAGTTCCAGTCGGTGAAGCCGGTGAAGTCGTCCAGATCCTGCACGCTGGGTGGCGCGGGGAAGCCGCGCATGCCCGGCGGGGAGTGCGAGCGTAGCCAGAGGCGCCACTGCGAGCGGCGGTCGGGGTCGCGGTCCAGGGGGTGGCGGAACAAGTTGGCGAGGCGATAGGTGGGCGCCGCGTTCTTGGGCGCGATGTGGATCCAGAGCAGCACCTGCTCGACCAAGAGCGGGCGCTCGTCGATTTGGATGAGCCAGGCCAAGATCCGGACTTCGGCGTCTTTGCGTTGGCTGGGTTCCAGCACGGCTTCCAGCATGTCGTCGACGCGGAAGTGCAGCGGCACGCGATCGCCGTAGCCGTTGAGCGCCGTTTGAGGGCGCTGTCGGTAATCGGGCGCGGCGTCGGCGACGGGCTGTTTCGCCGGTGGGGGCGGCGTGGCTTCGGCGCTGGGGTCCGGGGCTGCGACGGGCACGTTGGCGGTGGCAGCGGTGGCCGCGGGAGTGGTTTCAGCGGGGCCCTGGGACGACGCGCAGGCGGCCGCGCTCAGCAGGGTGGCACAGGTGGCCGCGCTCAGTAGCGACGCGCGCGCGGTCGCGTTCAGTAGCGACGCGGGGGCGGTTGCGCTCAGCGGTGGCAGGACAATTCGGTGCACGGGGGCGAGCATACTTGGGTTGTGTCGGCTCGGGCAGGGCGGACGCGCCTTAGCTGAAGATCCCGCCGCGTGCCGCGGTCACTGCGCTGGGTAGACCGCCGCAATCCAGGCATCGACACAACCCGCGCGTGAGTCGCAGGACGGCTCGGTGAAGCAGCTGCGCAGCGCAGATAGCACGACGGGGCGCAGCCAGCCTTCGTTCGAATTGAGCGGGTTGCGCAGGCCCTCCGGGCAAGTGCCGGCGCCGCACACGTCGTCGACAGCGGCGCAGACTTCGTTGCCGATGTTGCCTTCTGGCGGGTTGCACGCTGCGCGAGATCCCAGGCACACGCCGCCCGCGTGGCATTCGTAGTAGTTCTTGGCAATGGGGGCCTCGACTCGTGCGTAGTGCGCGCAGTCCACCACAATGTCTTCCCCGCAGGCTTTCTGCCTTTCAACAGCGGCTTCGCAGGCCTGCTGCACGGACTTGTCCACGGGAGGAAGCTGAAACTCATAGGCCCACTCTGCACAGCTAGCGGGTTCACGGCATGCGTGCGTGCAGTCCCTGCTGCAGCTGCTGCTGCAGGAGCTGTCACAATTCAGACTCGCGCCGGACATGGTTGCATCGAAGCAAGCGTCCAGGCAGACGCTGCACGCGGATTGGCACTGGTTGCATTCGTAGGATTCACCCTCCGCCACGCACACTTTGCTGCGAGTCATGCCGCCTTCGCTGCCGCCGTCGGCCCCCGAATCGACCATGCACCCAGAAAACGCCACCAACACACCCAAAACCGAGAGAATTCGTCGCATGCGCGTTCTTTCGGCCGGGCCCGCGCTCAGTTGCGGAAAAAGTGTCTGCGTCACTTCGCAGCGCTTCGGTGGGGCAGGATCCCATACCTTTGTCTCAGCAGGCGACACGCATCGGAACTGGCCGCCCCGCCACCGGCGGGCGTGAATCAGCTGCCCGCGGTGATCCCGATGGTCGTGCATCACAGTCCGAAAGGGTGGTCCGCTCCTCGGCGCTTCCGAGAGATCGTTGACCTGGATGCCTCGGCGCTGCGCGTGGTTGGGGACGCGGTGCCCGACTTCGAATACTTCCTCGACGACGTGAGTCACGCGCGCTCCGAGGACCTGAAACAGCGTGTCATGACCGCGACTAGCCGTTTAGCGTTGCTGAGCATGAGTCGCTCCCGGCAACAGATAGACTTGCTGCCCGAGTTGATGGCCTGGGCCGACCTGATCCGCGAGGCCGCCCGCGCGCCCAACGGCGTAGCGGCCCTGGGCGCGTTAGTGCGCTATATTCTGGAGACGAGCGACACAGAGCCGTCCCGGACACGAGAGTTTCTCAGACAATTGGGACCCAGAGAGGAGTTGGCGTTCATGACTGGCGCGGAAATTCTGACGAAGGAAGTGCGGATCGAGGCGGAAGCACGCGGAGAAGCACGCGGAGAAGCACGCGGAGAAGCACGCGGACGTGCGGAGATCGTGCTCAAGCAACTTGAGTTGAAGTTTGGCGCGCTGTCGCCGGCCGACGTCGCGCGCGTGCGCGGCAGCTCCGTGGAAACGCTAGAGCGCTACGCAGAGCGCGTGCTGAGTGCGGGATCCCTGGGCGCGGTGTTCGCGGAGTAGATCGCGCCCGGCGATCGCCACCGGCGAACCCGCGGTTCGTCACCCGGAGCCCGCAGGAGGTCCCCGGGATCGCAGCCCTTCGTCGTCGGCACGCCGGTTGCTCTCTTCCCGCGCGATGCCCTCTCAGCTGCACGAGGCTTTGGTCGATCTCTTTCGCAAGCGACCGACGCTTGCTCCGGAGTTGCTGCGTGCAGTGTTCGGGACGGCGCTACCCAAGGGTGGCCGAGTCGAACTCGTGGCGGCGAATTTCGCCGAGGCGCGTCCTCCTGAGTATTCCGCGGATCTCGTGCTGCGCGTTGGCGCGGGCAAGCGCCGTATCGCGGTCATCTTGGAGGTCCAGCTGGACGCTAACGAGGAAACCCGGCGAGCCAAGCGAAGTGCGTGGCCCCGCTACACCGTGTGGCAGTGGGCGGACGCACGCGCGCCGACGTACCTCGTGGTGGTCACGCCGAGCCGGCGAGTGCAGCGCTGGGCAAGCAAGCCAATCGCGTTGGGCCATCCCGGTTTCACGCTGGTGCCGCTGGTGCTTGGGCCCTCGAACGTTCCGGCACTGGTAAACCGCGAGGAAGCACTGGCGAGTCCGGAGCTGGCCGTGCTCTCGGCAGTCGTGCACGGGCACGGCTCGCACGCAGCGCGGATTGGCGAAAACGCGGTGGCGGCCGCACTGGCAATCGAGCCGGACCGAGGTAGACTCTACGTCGATGTGGTGCTCGCCGCTCTGAAGGCAGGCGCGAGAAGGCAAGTCGAGGCGATCATGATCCAAAACTACGAGTACCAGAGCGAATACGCCAAGCGCTACGTGCAACAAGGGCGCGAGGAGGGCAAAGCAGAAGGCAAAGCAGAAGGCAAAGCGGAAGACATCTTGCGCGTGCTTGAGGCGCGCGGATTCACCGTGCCGGAGGCATTTGTCAGCCGTGTGCTCGCGTGTCGCGACTTGGCGACGCTGGATACCTGGTTGGTGCGGGCCGCGACGGAGCAGAGCATGGACGCGGTGTTCGAGTAGCCAAGGCCACCGTTAAAAGTCCCGCCACTGGTCGAAACTCTGTAGCCACGTTCCGCGGTGCTGCGTGGACGGCATCGGCGCCTTCGCTACGCGGGTTCGTTCGATGCCGCCTTTGTGGAAGTGGTGGGTCAACTCGAGGGGCGGCGACGCGAGCACCTGCGCGAGGGTCGGCGCTGCGTCGAAGATCGGCGCGAAGCCCATCAGTTCGATGGTGTCGCTGGCGGCCTAGTCGGTGGAACGACGGATGAGTTGCGTGGCAACAAAGCACGCAACCGGCGGGGGCGGCGGCCGAGACGGGGCACATGCGTACGGAGCCAAAACGACCGAGCAAGACCCTGGCTGAGTCACCGGAAGCCAAGAAAGCCGAATGCAGCACCCAGACCCAGCCCAAGAAGCTGACTCTGGCCGCCTGGGGTCCTGAAATCACAGTGGGCAGCAAGGCGCTCGTCGCGCGGCATGTGGCGGCGCGCAGGCAGGGCGCGATGCCGATGGTGGCGCCAAGCGCCCGGCATAGCGACGCTCAGAAGATCGAAGGCGCGCTTGCCGACCAGACGAAGGCGCCCTCGGAAAAGCCACCGGCGCCGCCACCGAGCCCGCCGCGGCCGCAAGTGCCGCCAGGCCCGTACAAGTTGATCCCGGTCTACGGCGGCCCCCAGGCCTCCGCGGAGATGCAGTTCCAAGCCTACAAGAAGCTGGGCGCGCTGGCTCAGGAGCACGAGGGCTCGCTGGCGAAGATCGACGCGCGGGTTCGCCTTGCGGAGTCGGAAGTTGTGAGCGCCCGCAGCCTGCAGAGGGAACACGCCGCCAAGGGCGTCTTCCACGAAGGCGTTCGCGACGCCGTCTGGGCCGCCGAGCGCGACGTCATGGCGTTGCACGAGGCGCGGCGGGACTTGGGCGAAAAATACGGCGCCGCCAAATTCGAGCTCGAAAAAATCGTGGGCATCGAAAACGGCGCCGGCGCAGGCCCCGGGCGCGACGTCGGGCCCGCGACCAGTTTCAAAAGCTTCGAAGAGAAGTTGGCGGCGTACAACCGATCCATCGACACCTTGAAGCGCTCCGGCGTTTTTGCGGTAGGCGTCGCCGGCTACGCCATGAGCGTGGAGGTCGGCTACGGGCAGCGGCTCGGCAAGCGCGACCGCGAAATCATGGATCGCATCGGCACGATGGGCGGCGTCGCGCAGCAGGCTGCCGGTGCAGCCGTGGCGCAGCGCGGCGGGGTGAGTGGCGCGCGCCCGCCGGCGCCGGGGATCGATCATCGCCAGCAGGGGATCCATCAATCCCAAGCGCAGCTCTGGCAGCAACGACAAGCCGCGGAGGTTGGAAAGCGTTGAGCGCCGCGCTGCCTGGCGCATCCACCCTGGCTCCCGCGGAGCAGCCGCCGCGGGCATCGTGATGGATCGAGCGGCACGCCCGCTCCGTGAAACAGAGGAAACCCATGTCGCATCCCTACAGAACAGCAGCCATTTCTCGCCCCAACCCGAGTCGCGCGATCGGAAGCTGGCGCCGCTACATCGTCGCCGGTCGCGTGTTCACTGCCATGCGTTGGGCCTACTACTTGGCGATCCTCGCTGGCGCAGCCTTCGCGGACGCGGATTCCCTCCCGTTCTTCGTCGGGTACCCGATGCTGCTCGGAGTGGCGTACTGGTTCGTTGCCTACGCCAAGTGTCCGTTCTGCGTCGGCGAGATCGCGCGGGGGCCCAAGCAGCGCTCCTATCTCCAAGTGATGTTCGGGCACTATCCGCGACAGTGCACCCATTGCGACGCGCCTGTGGGTGCGACCGAGTACATCATCCCCGAGCCCGATGCCGCTCCGCCGCGGGGGCCGGCGCGCCGCACGAAGTCTAAAAAGCGCCAGCGCCGCCCCCAGCGCGAGCTCAGCAACGACGTGCTCTTTGCTCTGGACGGCGACGTGTTCGGTCCCGCCTCCGCCCGACGCACCCGCCGCGAAGCCCTCCGCGCCCTCCGCGACTAGCGCCGCAGGGCTGCAACTCGCGTCGTAGCGCTTGCTGGCGCCATTGAGTTCGGCTTTGCTGCGCAGACTGTGAGCAATGCACTGGAAGCCGGAGCTGTGTTGGCGGGCAAGTACCGCCTGGTGGCGCCCCTTGGCTCCGGCGGCATGGGCACGGTGTGGCGTGCGGACCACCTGGTGCTGCACAGCCCCGTGGCGGTGAAAGTTCTGAACGAGCGCGCCCAAGACAGCGCCCACGGACCCACGCGCTTTCTACGGGAAGCGCAGGCCGCCGCGGCGCTGCGCAGTCCCCATGTCGTTCAAATTCTGGATGTTGGGAGGGAGGGCACCGTGCCCTTCATCGTAATGGAAATGCTCGAAGGTGAGAGTCTAGCGGCGCGGCTACGACGCGTGGGGCGCTTGGATTTGGCGACCACGACGCAAATTGTGACGGAAACAGCGCGCGCGTTACATAAGGCGCACGAGGCGGGCATCGTGCATCGTGACCTGAAGCCCGACAATATCTTCCTGGTGCGCGACGTAGATCGCGACATCGTGAAGGTGCTCGACTTCGGCATCGCCAAGTTGGTCGAGCAGATGGAAGTGGAACAGCTGACGGGCACCGGCTCCGTGCTCGGCACGCCGCACTATATGAGTCCAGAGCAAGCGCGCGGTCGGCGCGAAGTGGATCACCGGACAGATCTCTGGGCACTGGGCGTGATCGCCTACGAATGCACCACCGGGCGCCGACCTTACGACAGCCACGCCCTGGGCGACTTGTTGATGCAGATCTGCACCGAGGACGCCGCACCGCCCTCGGGTGCCGGCGGGCTGCCCGCGGAGCTGGATAGCTTCATGGCGCGGGCGCTGGCGCGGGATCCGGCGCAGCGTTTCGGGTCGGCGCCAGAGATGGCGGACAGCTTCGCTCGACTCGCAGGCGTCGGTCCCACGACACAACCGGCGGCGTATGCGCCCTTGGGTTCCGCGCAGGGCGCGGTGCCAGGCGTGGCGCAAGGCGCGGCACAAGGCGCGGCACAAGGCGCGGCACAAGGCGCGGCTCCGTCCGCCTCGGGACCGCATGCGTCCGCGATGACTGCGTCGGTATCCTGGGCGCCTGCTTCGGGCGCCGGCGCTCACGGCGGCTCCGGGTCACTGCCCCCCGGATCCGGATTTGGCAGCGCGAGCCACCGGGCCGCGGAGCTCGCGGAGGTCCGCAAATCGGACCAGGGCCTCAAGGTGTTGTTGCTGGGCGTCGGCTTGGTGCTTCTGGGCGCCGTCGTCGTGATCGGCGCTGCCGTCGGCATCGTCGTGTACACGTCTGAGGGCGAGGCCACGGCGTCCGCAGCCGCACCGACGCAAAGCGCACCGGTGGCCAACAGCGAAGCGGAGGGTGCAGCGCCACCGTCGACGAGCGAGCCGGCGCCAAGCCCAGGGCCGTCGCCAAAGTCGGCAGGCGCCGCAGCGAAACCCACGCCCACGCCCACGCCCACGCCTGGCGCCACGACGACCGCGACCGCTCAGCCCACCGCGACGTCCAAGCCGAGCAGTTCCGAAGCGGTGTGCGCAGCCGCGTGCGCCAAGCTAGAGGGCTGTGGCGCAGGCAAGTGCCCCGCAGGAGCCTGCGAGGGGATCAAGTTAGCGGCCGCGCATTGCATCAACAGCAAAAAGACCTGCGTCGACATGGCAAGCTGTTTCTGACGACTCGCGGTTCCAGTTCCATCCCTCGCACTCCCACTCGCAGCCCCCGCCCCCCGCCCCCCCCCCCAGTCGCAGTCCCAGCCCCAGCCGCCGTCCCGGCCGCAGTCCCGGCCGCAGTCCGGCCGCAGTCGCAGCCGCAGTCGGAGTCGCAGTCGGAGTCGCCGTCGCCATGGATCGGGTGCCCGAGAATCGATATGTATACAAACTGTTTTTGCGCACGGATCACCCCCACCCCCACGGTCGCCGTCGCCGTCGCAGCCGTCGCCTTCGCCGTCGCGCCTTGCCAATGCGCTTGAGGAAGCGCGCGGCCTCGGCCGGATCACCCCCCACGGCTCGACCACCACCGCCAGCGCACCGTAGCGGGCGGCGAGTTCTGGTCGCCGTCGCCGTCGCACTGACGCAGGGGATATGGAACGCGGGAATCGATATGTATACAAACTGTTTTTCGCGCACGGATCACCCCCACCCCCACGGTCGCCGTCGCCGTCGCAGCCGTCGCCATTCCCCCAAATGCCCCGGTCGCAGAGGCGTTGTTGCGGGCGCCGCCGGACTTGAGTTGATGTCGGTCAAGGCATGAGCCGGTGGTGGCTTCATGATGGGCGCCGGAGGTGGCACATGGGGCAGACGGGGAACACGCGCAATGCGCGCAGCACTGGCAACACGCGCAACACGCGCAACACGCGGCAACTGCGGATCGCGATCGTTGGCGCTGATTTCGAGGAAAACCTTG
>CBDUPW010000318.1:0-7992 GCA_965369205.1 uncultured Polyangiaceae bacterium
CGCCCACGGGCTCGTACTCACCTTCCTGCAGTACGCGTAGGATCTTTACCTGCACCGCTGGCGACAGCTCGCCGATTTCGTCGAGCAGCAGCGTTCCTCCCGCCGCTTTCGCGAAGCGCCCCTCTCTGCGCGCCACGGCGCCGGTGAACGCGCCGCGTTCGTGACCAAATAGCTCGGCTTCCAGAATGCTTTCGGGAATGGCGGCACAGTTGACTGCAACGAAGGGCCCCGAGGCGCGAGCACTCTTGCTGTGGATGTAGCGCGCGATCAGCTCCTTGCCGGTTCCGCTCTCTCCCAAGATCAGCACCGTGGCCGTCGATGGCGCGGCTTGGTTGGCCACGTCCAGCACGTGGCGCAGCGCCGTGCTCTGCCCCACGATTTCGCGGGCCGTAAGCAGCTTGAGCTCTTCCTTCAGCGAGCGGTTCTCGGCCAGGAGGGACTGCCGCTCTGCGGCCTTTCGCACGGTCTTCACGATCGTCATGCGTTTGAGAGGCTTCTCCACGAAGTCGTATGCCCCTTCACGCATGGCTTGCACCGCGGTTTCCACAGTGCCGTAGGCCGTCATCAACACCACTTCGGTATCCGGCGCGACTTCTTTGGTGGCGCGCAGCAGCTCCACACCGTTGATGCCCGGCATCATCAGATCCGTGAGCACCACTTGGATCCGGTGAGTGCGCACCTGCTCGAGGGCGTTCTTCGGGCCATCCGCCGTCAGCACCCGCATGCCTTCCCTTTCAAAGATCTTGCGCAGGCTTTCCACGTTGCTCGGCTCATCGTCCACGACCAGCACCGTGACGGCGTCGGCCGGCGGCGGCACGGGCGTCACCTCACGGGGCTTGGGGGGACCGGACGAATTGTCGCAGGACTCAGACACTATGTCATGCATTCAGACAACATGTCTCACGCGAGACACAAAGGCAAGCTTGGCCTATTTTCGCAGCTATTTCCAACATTTAGCATCGTTACATCACTAGCCAGCGGCGCAGGGTACGTCGCAGATCGACCCGTAACTCCACCTGACCGAGCTCCGTCCCATCTGCCGAGAGCAGTTGGCCGACGAATCGGCTGAAGGAAAACAGCGGCGTCCGAAAGCTGCCAACCCGGTGCAGGCTCAGGCGCAACGTGCGACCATCGTCCGCTTCGAAGTCCAGGGTGTACGCGCCCGCCCCTGTCGAAAATCGTCGCAGGTCGACGCGCCCTGTCAGCATGCGTCGCGAGGCCAAGCCATCAGCGAAGACGCTCCCGGTGACGGTCAAAGGTTGGGCGCCGAACATGCCCAGCCCGGGGGCTCGCGCTTTCAGATTCAATTCTAGGGCCCGCTCCTGAAGCGTATCCCCGAGGCGATAGCTCCCGAGCAGCGTCTGCTCGAAGGGCATGCGCCGGATCATGAGCCCGGCTTCAGATGCTTCGGTTCCGTGAAGTCTGACTCGGACAGCACAAGCCGCTCGACTCGCTCGCCCTTCTCTAGCGCGTCGACGATCTCTTCCAGATCTGCTTGAGTCACATTGCCGTAGAAATAGTTGTCCGGTTCTACCGCAATGGTAGGGCCGACCCAACAGGTGTCCAGGCAACTGCTGTGGCAGGCGCGCACCTCGGTTTGCGCGAACCCGCGCTCTTTGAGCATCTCTTTCAAGCGCGCGTGCAGCGCTTCACTGCCCCGGGCCGCGCAGGAGCCTTTGGGCGCGCCATCCGGTCGCCGATTCACACACACAAAGAGGTAGCGCTTGCGTTTTGCCATCTTCAGTCAGGTTAACCACGCCGGGGCGCGGGGGGAAGCCTCAGCGTGCGGCCGCCACCACGCTCTGTCGCAGGATGCCCAGGAGTTCTTCCAAATCCGTGTCCGGAATATTCAGCGCGGGCGCCACGTACACGACATTGCCCAAGGGCCGCAAATAGGCGCCCCGGGAGAGCGCCGCTTCGTACACCCGCCAGCCAGACCGCTGCAGGTAACCGTCGTCCCCCTCGAGATCAAGCGCGCCAATCATGCCCAAACTGCGCACGCTCCGCACCCCCGGCAGGGACTGCATGTCCGCAAACGCTCGCGCGATACGCTGCGCCTTCGTTGCGGCGCGGGCGAGCACGTCTTCGTCGCGAAACACCCGCAGCACTTCGGTGGCAATCCTCGCGCCCAGGGGATTCCCGGTGAAGGTGTGCCCATAGAAGAACGCCCGATCGGGCGCGCCCAAAAACCCATCGAAGATCTGCCGACTGGCGAAGGTGGCCGCCATGGGGAACATGCCGCCGGAAAAGCCTTTGGCGGTGCACAAGATGTCGGGCACGACGCCCGCATGTTGGTGCGCCCACATCGGCCCCGTGCGGCCGTAGCCGGAGAAGACTTCGTCGAAAACCAGGAAGATGCCGTGTCTGTCGGCGAGGGCGCGCATCTGGCGCAAGTACTCCGCAGCGTAGACACGCATGCCCGCGGCGCCCTGCACCATTGGCTCGAGCACGATCGCAGCGACGCTGTCGCCATTCTCCGCAACAATGCCTTCGATCGCCGCGAACGCACGCTCGAATCCGTCGCTCGCGCTGGGCACGTGCACGCAGTCGAGCAATACGGAGGCGAAGGGCCGCCGGAATACCTCGACGCCGCCGAGGGCAGTGACGCCGAGGGTGTCCCCGTGAAAAGCACCGTGCAGAGCAATGAAGCGGGTGCGCTTTGGCGCGCCGTTCTGTGCGAAGTACTGCAGCGCAAGCTTCATGGCCACTTCGACGGCCGTCGAGCCGTCGTCACTGAAAAAATAATGCGGCAGCTCCGGGGGCACGACTTGGCAAAGCTCTGCGCAGAGTTCTGCGATGGGCGCATGCGTCATGCCGGCAAGGGCCGTATGACATAGCCGTTCCGACTGCGCGCGTAGCGAGGCCACCAGTCGCGGATGTCGGTGACCCAATACAGCCGTCCACCAGGAAGCGTTGCCGTCCAAGAAGACGCGCCCGTCGGCGTCCACCAGGCGGCTGCCTTCGGCGCGCTCGATCACGAGGGGCGACTCGCTTTCGATGTACTCAGCCATCGCCGTATACGGGTGCCAGACGTGGCGCTTGTCCAAAGTGACGATCTCATCACGCTTCATGGGGCACCTTCTGAAACAGGGCGCTTTTCCACTTCGCCAATAGGCAGGCGCAGCGTGACGCGCGTGCCGGATCCGATTTCGCTCTCCATCTGGAGGGAACCTCCATGCGCTTCGGTGATCCGATGCACGATGGGCAAGCCAAGGCCAGTTCCGCTCGGGCGCGTTGTGAAGAAGGGGTCCAGGGCCCGTGCCAGAACCTCCTGACTCATGCCTTGGCCCGTGTCCGTGAAGACGACCTTCGCGAGCTCTTGCCCAGCGCCGGTCTCGCTGTCGATCACGATGTGCACATCCCCGCCACCGGGCATGGAGTGGCAAGCATTCTCGACGAGGTTGTCCATCACGACTCGCAAGAGCGAAGCGTCCGCCAGCACATGAGACGGCGCGCCTTCGCGACGACTCACAATCACGCGGTGCTCTTGAGCCAGGGACCGAGTCTTCTCCGCCAGCTCCACCAGGGACGTGAGCGTCTTCTTTACCGCCACGGGTCGCGCGAATCGAAGCAGGTCCGTGACCAGTCGATTCAGTCGCGCTGTTTCCTCGTCCACGATCTCCAGCAGGGTGAGGCGGTCCTCGGGGCCGACGTTGGGACGGCGCAACCCCGCGACGGCGTTCATGATGATCGCCAGGGGGTTGCGGACTTCATGGGCGATGGCCGCCGCCAGCTCACCCACCGTCGCGAGCTCTTTAGACTTCTCGAGTTCGACTTGAACGACCTCCAGCTCGGCGTAGCTGTTGCGCAGTTCCTCCGTCGTTCGCTCCAGATCCGTTGCCGTCTGTTGCAGTGCGCCCGCGGCACGTCCGTACCGATAGAGCAACAACGAAGCAAACCCGAAGGCGTACACCATGAAAGCGTGCGGCAAGAGGTACATGCCGAGGGCGGCCATATCCGCAGATATCGCGATGTCGTTGATGGCTGCCAGGGTGACCACGCTGACACCGATGAGGGGCGTCAGCGCCTCTCGGCGACCGGCGCGCTGCGCAATGTACAGCACAACAGCCGTGGCCAAGAGTGAGAGCCCTGCCACCGGGTAGAACAGCGACCCGAGAAGCGTCGGCGTGGCCAAGTAGTAGTGTAGTGACTGCCCAAAGGCTTGGCTCGTCTGGGCGCGAACGGATCCCGGTTGCCACCACAGATCCGTGACCAATAGCAACGCAAAGGCAATGGCGATGGGATACGCAACCCGCAGCACACGATCCGCGCGTGGAGACCCGGCGTAACGCAGCACGAAATGCAGATTGAACAGACAGCCCGCAATCCCACCCGCATGCGCCAATCGAATGCTCTGCATCCCGCTCGCCGCATCCGTCGTTGCATAGGTCCACGCCACCGCCGCGGAGATCACCGAGAGCGCTACGGAAAGCAGCGCAAAACCCAAGTACTCGCGCTCGCGACGCCCCAGGGCGTAAGCCAGGGCAAAGAAGGCGCCATTGGCCACCTGCGCGATGGCCCAGGCCGACACCAGCCCGACCAAAAACGGCGACGTCACTCCACTTTCCCTACCGGAGCGTCGCGATTGACGACGATGCTGCGCTCGGCGAACGCAATGCGCTGTCCCGTAGGGTCTACGAGCTCGACCGCGATGGTGAAGTCGCCGCTGGGCAAATCCCGGATCTCAAGGGGCGTGACCGCCGGGAGACTCACCGCGCCAGTCCTGCCTTCGCCCATGACGCGCACGCGAAATCCGTCCGGCGCCAGGCCGGCCGATGGCAAGTGGAACGCCGCCGCGTGCACGATGACGCGAGCGGCGCTGCCGTTGTAGGTTCCCCCGGGCTGAAACAGCACGACCCTGGGTGCTGGCGGCGCGCGCTCCGTCCGCTGCTCTGCCCAAAAACGCAGGGCCGCAACGGGCTGCCGGGACTGCTGGGTCGTGGCGTACGGAGCGCCCGCTTCCGGCGCTAGCGTTGCCGACAGCCAGTGCGCGCCCGCTGCGAGCTCGACGTCTGCTGGCACGAGGGCGCTGAGGGGAAGGCTTCCATCCGCGCTGTTCACCTTGCGCGGACGGTGTCCGTCGAGCGCGAGCCACAACTGACCGTCGCCTTGCTTCTTCAGGCGAACCCGGTAGGCGTCGAGCTTCTTCTGACGAATGCGCTGTTCGGCAATGGGAAATCGAATTTCGACAAAGGCGCTGCTTGCTTGTTGCGGGCTCAGCGGGGCCAACTCCAAAGGAGCGGGTGGCGCCGCCGCATCCGACGGTGCTTCCGGGGTGGGAACCGCTTTGCCAGGCGCAGTGCTCGGCTGCGTCGTCGGCGCGGGTGCACCCGGCGTTTGCCCCGAGTGCTGGCACGCAACGCAGGAGGCGATCAGAGCGAGAACGGTGATCCGCACGTCGCTGACGCTAGTCGACTTTCGCAGCTGGAACCAGTCGCCGAAACGGCGACGCGACCCGAGGGAAAGCCGCGAAATCGCTCCTCGAAAACTACGGGAAACGAGCCCGCTGGAGGCGCGGCGCGCGATCTGTTAGCGACAGAGACAATGTCCTATGTCGTGCTCGCCCGGAAATGGCGCCCCATGCGTTTTGAAGACTTGGTCGGCCAAGACCACGTCGCCAAGACCCTGGAAAACGCCATCAAGACCGACCGCGTTGCTCACGCCTTTCTCTTCACTGGCGTGCGCGGAGTCGGAAAGACCACCAGCGCGCGCATCCTGGCGAAAGCGCTCAATTGCATGGGCACCGACGGGGCGCGCGGTGACGCCGATAGGGGCCCCACCGCTCAGCCTTGCCTCAGCTGTCCGGCTTGCACCGAGATCGCTCTGGGCACTGACGTAGACGTGCGGGAGATCGACGGCGCCAGCTACAATGGCGTGGACGAAGTCCGCAAGCTGCAAGAGCAACTGCCGTACCGCCCGTCCCGGGACCGCTACAAGATCTACATCGTCGACGAAGTGCATATGCTCAGCCAGAGCGCGTGGAACGCGTTTCTCAAGACGCTGGAAGAGCCCCCGCCCCACGTGAAGTTCATCTTCGCGACGACCGAAGTGCATAAGGTCCCCGTGACCATCTTGAGCCGAGTGCAGCGCTTCGACTTCAAGCTCATCGCCACCCAAGAGATTGCCGCCCGGCTAAAGTACGTGCTCTCGAATGAGAAGATCACGGCTGACGACAGCTCCGTGCAGATCCTCGCGCGTGAAGCCGCGGGCAGCATGCGGGACGCCATGAGCCTATTGGACCAAGTCATCGCCTGGGGCGGCGACCAGCTCAGCGGACAAGACGTCGCCCGCGTATTGGGTGTCGCCAGTCGACAGGTCTTGCACGACATTGCTGCTGCGTTAGTCGCGGGAGATGCCAGCAAATGCCTTTCCGTGGTGTCGGATCTCACCGGCCAGGGCTTCGACATGGTTCACGTCGCACGGGATCTTCTGGCGCTCTTGCGAGATCTGGTCGTGGCGAAGGTCTGCACCACGCCCAAAGATCTGCTCGATCTGTCCGACGAGGAAGCGGCTGATGTGCTCGCGCTTGCCGCGAAGACCGACGCCGACGATCTGCTGCGGTTGCATCAAGGATTCTCCACATCCTTTGACGACGTGGCGCGTAGCGGGCAGCCGCGTGCCGCGCTCGAAATGCTCCTCGTGCGCCTGTCGCGGCGGCCCCCGCTGCTCCCGGTAGACGATCTGATCACGCGCCTGTCCGATTTGGAGCGCCGCCTATCGGGCGCCGGGCGCAGCGCTGCCCCGGTCCGAGGCGGCGGCCAGGCGCCGCAGGCAGGTGAGCGCGCCCGACCCCGAGCCCGTGAGTCACGCCCAGATCCCACGCCCCGCGCCGAAAGATCCGAGGACCCTCCAAGGGAACCCCCACCTGCTTCCCAGAGCCCAGCCGCCGCGCTCCCAAGCCCTCGCCCCGAAGCCGCCGCAGCGAGCGAACCCCGCACGCCCGCGCGCCCAGCTGCGCCGGAGGAACGCAGGTCGTCTGAAGCCCGCGACGAAGCTGCGCCGCCGGAAGCCACTCGCAACAGCAATCGTCGCGACCCCGTGGAGCCGGCAGACGTCGAACCCAGCAGCGCAAACGCATCCCTCACAGTTTGGGTGCAGGTTCTCGACGACCTCGCGGCTCGGCACCCAGAGATCGCCGCAGTTTTGCAGCATGCCGCCCTGCTCGGCCTTTCGGATGCGGGCCTCATGCTCGGCTACGAGCCCGGCAACGTATTCGCACGCCAGGCCAACGACAAAGACACTCGCGAGGCCCTGGCCGAAGCACTATCGCGAACCTTGGGCAAGGCCGTCCCCATCCATATTGAAGAGGACAGCAAACGCGCAGAGGGCTCCGACACGGTCTACGCCCAACACGAACGGGAGCGTCAAGAAGCGGTTCGTCGCGCGTTGCAAGCCGCCCGCAAACACCCCGCCGTGGTGTCGGCTCTCGAAGTGCTGGGCGCCCGCATCAAGGACCTCAAGCTCGCGAGCAGCTGAAGCTTGCGTGCGATGGCTGAGCGAGGGACATTGTTACTGCCGTGATCCCCGAGCCCCTCAGTCGTGTTGTCTCTTTGCTGAGCCGCCTCCCCGGAGTCGGCGAGAAGTCTGCGCAGCGCTTTGCTTTGTTCTTCGCGTTTGCGGGCCCAGGGCTAGCGGCCGAGCTGGGACGTGCCCTTTGCCAGCTGCACGATCTCGTCGAACCTTGCAGCAGATGCAACAACCTGGCCGAACGCAGCTCAGAGGGGCCCACGGTTTGCGAGATCTGCCGCGACACGCGTCGCGACGATGCGCTGCTATGCGTCGTGGCAAAGGTGCAGGATCTGTTTGCGATCGAGCGCAGCGGCGCCATGCGCGGGCGCTACTACGTCCTGGGCAAATTGCTGTCGCCCCTCGACGGGATCGGCCCCGACGAGTTGCCGCTACAGGCGCTTTCAGACCGGGTGCGGGGCGGCGTGCGTGAGGTCATCATTGCGACGCCACCGTCCGTGGACGGCGAGGCCACGGCGCTCTTCA
>CBDUPW010000319.1:0-7984 GCA_965369205.1 uncultured Polyangiaceae bacterium
GAGTCGTAGATGACATCCTACAAAAGATCGACTCGGCGGTCATCAATACCATCGAATCGGAGTTGCTCGCCGCCAAGAAGGCCGGCGTGATCCGAGACATCGACGAGCGCTTCGTCGCACGCTTCTTTCTAGGTGGTTTCGAAAAGATCGCGATGTCGTATCTGGACGACGATCGCCCCGTCGACGTGCGCGCTATCGCGCGCGAAGCCGCCTTGCTCGAAATCTCGGGGATCTACCCGCGGACAACAGCTTCCAAACCCACACCCTGATCAGACCGCCCACCGTAGCGAAAAGAGACCCTCATGAAAGCACGCTCCTTCCCGCCCTATGCAATGCTGGAATCGATCACCGTGGACGAGGCCCAGCGGAAGACGGATCGCCTCAGCCGCCTCTATGACAAGACACGCGAGCTGTCTTGGGATGGCCACGCAGTCTTCGACGAACTCGTGGAAAAGCACGGCGCGCCGGGCGCGAATGTCGATCCTGAGCTGCGCACCTCTCTCAAGAAAGTGCTCAACATTTTGATGTGGGGCGAGCTGGCGGCCTGGAATATCAGCGCAGATCTGGCCCTTGCCATCCCAGAGCTCGACGCAAAACTAGCCGCTACCGCGCAGGTCTTTGACGAAGCACGTCACTTCTCCGTGCTGCAACGCTACGTGCACGCACTGGGCCCGACAGAAGCCATCGGCGGCATCCCGAAGCGACTGCTGCGCAAAGTTCTGGGGGCTCCGACCCTAGCCTGCAAACTGGTCGGCATGCAGTTGCTCTTCGAGACCAACGCCATCGTGATCTTCCATCGATTGGGAGAACGCGAGCTGTGTCCCGTACTCAGCGCGCTGATGCCCTACTTCGAGCGCGACGAAGCCCGGCACGTCGGCCTTGGCATCCTGTACCTGCCGCGGCTCATTGCCCAGATGACGCCCGCAGAAGCCCGGCGCACAGCGCGCTTTCACACGGAATGCATTCTGCTGCTCATGGCAGGTGGCTTCGCCTTGCGCGACGACTTCACAAAGCTCGGGCTCGACCAACGCCTGATGACTCAGCGCGTGACCAGCATGCAAGACACGATCTTGAAGGAAATGATCGACCACCACGGCAAGGGCGTGATGCGAGCCGTCGTCAGCACGCGCACGGGTTACGGTCCGCAGATCGTCGAGTGGATCCACCCGCCGGGTGGTCTCGACAGCGTTTCACCCTTGCATCAGCGCGTGCATCGAGGCCTCGTGCGCACGCTGCAGCAGGTCGATCGGGCCTTTGCTTGAGGCGGAGATCCTTGGAAACCCAGCCAGCCCCGCGCGCGCGCATCGATTCCTCGGGATCGATGCACTAGGCTTCGCCACCATGTTTGCCAGCCGCGGGCGGATCCGCCTGTACTACGAAGTCCTAGGGCCGAGCTCCGCACCTCCCTTGTTGATGGTGCGCGGGCTGGCGCGCACCGCTCGCCACTGGGGCAGCATCGTTTCACTGCTGGCGGATCGTTTTCGCGTGGTCGTCTTCGACAATCGGGGCATCGGGCGCAGCAGTGTGCCGCTTCCTCCGTACAGCACCGACAGCATGGCCGACGACGCCGTCGCGGTCCTCGATGCAGTCGGCCTCGATAGCGCCCACGTTTTTGGCGTTTCCCTTGGCGGAATGATCGTGCAAAAAGTCGCGCTCAGGCATCCGAATCGCGTGCGCAGTCTGGTACTGGGTTGCACGCGCGCCGGCCCTTCCGCACCGAAACTGCCGCACGCGAGCGTGGCCGCCTTGGTCGGGGCCATGCGCCTGTCCCCGGAGCGCGCGATATTGGAGACTGCGCCATTGATCCTTTCGCGCGGCTTCATTGCGCGGCATCCTGAAGTTCCGCAGCGCTGGGCCGAGTTAGCCATTTCCGAACCGCCCACACGACGCGGCGTCTTGGGGCAACTCCTGGCAGCCGCCCGGCACGACGCCGCGCGGCACCTGCGCGACATTCGCGTCCCGGTGTTGGCGATCACCGGCGACGTGGATCGTCTGATCCCCCCGGAATGCTCCGACGATATCGTGCGCCGCATGGCGGACGCGCGGCTTCAGGTGCTGCCCGGCGTGGGCCACGACTTCCCCACAGAGATGCCCGAGCAGACGGCCCAGCTGCTAACGGATTTCTGCCGGGGCTGATCAGCGCGCGGCGCCGACGAACCGCGCGACCAAGGGCCCGTTGCCCTGCACCGCTGTTCGCTGTTGGTACAGCGCCATGCCGCGCAGGCCTCCGAGTTCCTCGCCGCCACCCGCCCGGCCCGGCCCCCCATGATTCAAGACCGGGAGCACTAGTCCTGGTGGGATCGACTTGTCCGCAACCTTCTTGTCGACGACGACCAGGCGCCCGTGCCACGGAGCCAGCTCCGTCACCAACTCCGAGAGCGCGGCGCGATCGTCGCCGTAGATGGAAGCGACGAGACCACCCTGGCCTTTGCGTACGAGTGCCGTCGCCTGCGCCACACTGCCGTCGTAGGGCAAGAGCGTGCCCACCGGTCCGAACACTTCGTGTTCGTGCACGGCCGCAGCCGACAGGGAGTCCTTCGCTTCGAGCAGCAATACCGGAACGAAGAATCCCTTGCCGGCCGGCACGCCCACCGGCTGCAGCTTGTCCCGGTCGCCGCACACGATCCGAGTGCAGCCGAGGAGCTTGTCGATGCCCGCGTTGACGTCGCGCTGCTGAGTCTTGGTTGCCACGGGACCGACGCGCACTTCGGGCAGCGCTGGGTTTCCCACCACGCTGCGCCGCAGCTCCGCAGCCAGCATCTCCCGCACCCGCTCAAGATCCGCTTCGGGCACCAAGACACGGCGGATTGCCGTGCACTTTTGACCCGTTTTCTGAGTGATGTCGCGGTGCACGTCCCGCACGAAGCAGGCGAGGGTCGAATCGTCGGCGCCAGGTAGAAGCACCGCAGAGTTCAAGCTGTCAGCCTCCACGTTGACGCGTACGCCTTCGCGGAGCACGGCTGCGCCGCTGCGGATCGTGTGCCCGGTTGCACTGCCGCCGGTAAACGCCACGACGTCCTGCCACCCCAAATGATCCGTCAAGTCCCGGGCCGACCCGCATAACAAAGAAAAGACGCCGTCCGGCAATATCCCCGCTTCAACGACGATCTCCGCAGTCCGGTGCGCCAACCAGGCGGTTGCGGTCGCGGGCTTGGTCAAGATGGGCATGCCCGCCAGAAGTGCACAGGCCGCCTTCTCCGCCCAACCCCAGGCCGGAAAGTTGAACGCGCCGATGTGCACCGCGACGCCGTGTCGCGGCAGCCGTAGGTGGTAGCCGAGGATTCGAGGCCCCGCCAGCTCCGCGGGCTCACCGTCCACAAGCGCTTGGCCTTCGCCCAGACTCTTCCCCAGCTCCGCGTACGCCATCAGCGTGGCGGTCGCGCCGTCGATGTCGAACTTGGCGTCGCTCCGCGTGTTGCCGCCATTTTGAATCGCGATCTCGATAAGGTTTTCACGTTCTTCGTAGATCGCTTTGCTCATCTTCTCCAGCAACTGCCCGCGCTGGGCGAAGTTGAGCTTGCGGATCCCAGGGCCGCCCGTGTCCCGGGCAAAGGCCAGGGCCTTCGCCACATCGATGCCCGCAGAGCTGGCGGTCGCAAGGGGCTCTTCCGTCGCGGGATTGCAGA
This sequence comes from uncultured Polyangiaceae bacterium, assembly GCA_965369205.1. Lineage (GTDB taxonomy): Bacteria > Myxococcota_A > Polyangia > Polyangiales > Polyangiaceae > JACKEA01. The sequence continues at coordinate 3,627 of CBDUPW010000319.1, forward strand.
GCTCTGCCTTCGGGCCTGTGCCTTCGATCCAGCGTCCTTCCACGAAGTTCTTCAGAGTGTGCACGTCGATCTCCTCGCTAGCAGCGTGAGACATACGCGACACCGCGCACGGCTGCAATCATCGCGTGGGGCGAAAACGAGCCCTGCCTAGCGACGCACGGCGACTCTCTTGCAGCAGTCTTTCGGCTGAGTCTTGCCGCAGTCTTTGGACGCACTGATCCGCCACATGACTTCCTGGCAGCGGCCACAGCTTTTCATTTCCAGGCCGCACTCGATCTTGCCGTCGACCTCCTTACAGGTCTCGGACTGTTCACTCTCAGCCTCTCGAGTGCAGCACGCTGGATCCATGCAGGAGATGCAGCGGCACATCTGGGTATGCGAGATACTGGAGCCTGGTTTGGGAGGCGGCTGCCTGCCGGGCACGGCGTTGCCCTCGGGGAGATGCGTGCAGGAAAGCAGCGCCGTCAGCCCGGCCAACAGCAGCCATCCACGTAACGACTTGAACCCGGCCGGAGGCAAACCCACGAACATTGGACAGCGCACGCCCGGCCGACCTTGGGGCTCAGTCGAAAAACAACCGGGCGACGCAGCAGGGCCGCGGAGCCGGCTCCGCGGGCGCCTGGTCGAAGAAACCCACGACGGCTCCGAGACCGCGTTCATGCGCGAAGCATTGCACCTGAAGCCACACGCGCTGTCCGGCAAAACATGGCTTGCGGTAGCCGATTTCGGCGCGCCGAGCCAGCAGCTTTGCGTCTTTGCCCAGCTGGTGCAACCGCCGCAACGCCGCCTCTTCTGCCATGCGGGGGTACGCAAGGAAGTTCACGTGCTGATTGCCGTCGGTGTGACAGAGCCCGAACACGATGGGCGTGGCGTCCAGGACGGGAGCCGGATCCAGCGCTGTGGCCCCGACGGGAAGCGCCCGCAACTGCTCGGGATGGATCCACTGGGTTCGGCGCGCTGGCACGGCAGGAAGCGCCTCGTCATCGAGGGACAGCACGCGGTGCTGCCCCGGCTTGGCTGCTGGCTTCGTCAGCACGTGTTGTCCGTAGCCGCGGGCAGCAACAACCTTCGGGCCATCCGACGGCATGCCCGGCGCGCCGGGCACGCCCCGAGGACCGGCAATTCGAAGCCAGGTATCGAAGATCAGACGATTCACGGCTCCGTCTTCGCCCACGGTGTGTCCCAGACGGTAGCAAACCTCCGTCTCTGCCCGGTTCCGCACGCTCAGCGGTTCGTCGGTGCCGTCAAGCACGACGTGGGTCAACACTGCGCGCACGCCCTGCTCCCCAAGACGCGCCAGGGATGCGGCAATGTCCATGTGGCCCCACAGGATCGGTCCGATGGGAGGCCAAACACCCTCGAGGCGCAAGCGGCCGTCTTGAGCGAGGTCCTCGAAGCGCAGTCGGGTCGGTCCGGTGGCCCGCTGATTGGCGGGCACCTCGGGTGCCACGGTCGACGCGGTCACGCTTCCCTCCGCGGCGTCTCCAGGGGGTGCCCATGGTGCAAGGGCCCGTGGCCGGTGCCCAAACCCGGCGCGAGCAGGATCGCGCGTTGCACGTAGTCGTGGGCGCGTGTCGCGGCGTCACTCAGTCGCAAACCATCGGCAATCCCCGCCGCCAGTGCCGACGCGAGAGTGCAACCGGTGCCGTGGGTATTGCGGCTGTCGATGCGATCCGCCTGGAGCACGGTCTGTTCTCCGTCCGCGGTGCGGAGAATATCTACCACTTGGCTGCCCTCCAGATGGCCACCCTTCATCAGCACAGCACCCGCACCCATGGCGAGAAGCAAGTCGGCTGCGTGCCCCATCTCCTCCACGTTCGTAATCGAAAGGCCCGTCAAGGCTTCCGCTTCGGGCACGTTCGGAGTGACCACAGCCGCGAGGGGCACGAGACGCAACTTGACGGCGCTGACCGCGTCCGACGCAAGCAACGCGGCACCCCCTTTGGCGACCATGACCGGATCGACGACGACCGGCGTGTTGCGACCGCGACGTTCGATGCTGCGCACGACCGCATCGATCACCTCGGCGCTGCCAAGCATGCCCGTCTTAATGCAGTCGGCGCCGATGTCCGAGAGCACTGCGTCCATCTGCGCACTCACGAAGGCCGGCGGCACGGGCATGACGTCCAAAACGCCCCGAGTGTTCTGAACCGTAAGCGCAGTGACCGCCGTCGCGGCGTATGCGCCCAGCATCGTGATGGTCTTGATATCCGCTTGGATCCCGGCGCCCCCTCCAGAGTCCGACCCAGCAACCACCAGCACGCGGCCCAACATGCGGGCGGTATAGTACCGCCCCCCACTCGAAAGCCAGACTCGAAAGCCGGACTTGCAAGCCGGACTCGAAAGCCACGCCCCTGGACCTGTTTTGGAAGCCGCCTTCGCATGAGCCGAGGGCTGGGCTATCCTTCGATCATGCTGGCACTCCTTCGTCTTGGCTTGGCGGTGACTCTTGCACTGGGTTTGATTGCGTGCGGCGGCGACGACAGCGCGTCCGGCAGCGGCGGCGGCGGCGGCACCGGCGCCACTGGGGGGAGTGGCGGATCGCCTCCCATCGGCTCACGCATCACCGGCGTGCAGCTCACTGCACAAAACGGCGCTTCCGAAGCGGGCGTGGTCACCTTCGCGCAAGCGTTCCGACCCGGAGACGCTGCGGAAGGGGTCGCAGTGACCCGGGGCGGCGACGCACTTCCAACCCAGGTGGACGTCAAGCGCCGCCACGCAGACGGCAGCATTCGTCACGCCGTGCTCAGCGTCGAGCTCCCCGCGCTCTCCGCCGGCGAGACCCTAGACCTGGATATCAAGAGTGCTGGCGCCGCCCAGGCCGCAACGGGACCCGATACGGCGACACTGCTGGCAGGCGGGCTCGACACCAGCGTTGAAATCACCGAAGGCGGAAAGACGTACACAGCCAGCGCCGCCAAGGCCCTCGCCGCAGCGGGCACAAGCCGCTTTCTAGACGGCGACCTCGTCAGTGAATTGCGGGCGCTTGCGCCGCCGACGGATGGCGGCTCGGAGCATCCGGCCTTAGGCGTGCAATTCGACGTGCGCTTCTTCGCGCCCGACCGCGCCCGGGTGTCGGTCAGCGTCGAAAACACCTGGAGCGATACTCCCGGTAATCGCAGCTACGACGTGCTTGTCAAAAGCGGCGGCAACGTCGTCTACGAAAAGACCGGCGTCGATCACTTCCACCACGCGCGGTGGCGCCGCGTGCTGTCTTTCGGCACGGCGGCGCCCGATGTGTTCGTGCGTCACGATCTCGGCTACCTGATTTCCACCGGTGCGCTGCCGAACTACGACCTGGCGCGCACCCCATCGACCAAGGCCGTCAGCTCGGTGACCTCGGCATGGGACGCGGCTCCCAAGGACATCTTGGACAACGGCCTGATCACCAAATACTTCCCGACCACGGGTGGCAGGGACGACATCGGTCCGCTTCCCAAATGGGCCGCGGTCGCGCTACTCAGTGGCGACCCGAACGTCATGGCAGCCACCATGGGGGTCGGAGACTTGGCGGGTGGCTTCAGCGTGCACTACCGTGATCGCAAAACAGGCCGAGCGATCAGCATCGACGACTACCCGACCATCTCGCTGATTGCCGCCGCTGCAAAGTATTCCGATCCAGCGGACAAGCTGCCGGACTGCACCAATTGCGATTCGCCGTACACGGTGGACGACGCCCACCAGCCGTCCCTCGTTTACGTGCCGTACTTGCTCACTGGCGACAGCTACTACTTGGACGAACTTTACTTCTGGACCAGCTACAACTTCATTTCGCAAAACTACCAGTATCGTCAAGAGGACCTCGGCTTGCTCGAGAGTTTGCAAGTTCGAGCCCAAGCGTGGTCCATCCGCACGCTACTACATGCCGCATGGCTTGCTCCTGACGACGACAAAGAAAAAGGCTATCTGACCGAGAAGGTCCAGAACAACATCAGCTGGTACATGACGAACGCAGTGGACAGCAATGCCTTCGGCTGGTGGCAAGAGCAAAGCAACTGGGATACGGACGGCGGACGACCCGATGAGAACATGGACGCGGACGTGCGCTACTATACGTCCCCCTGGCAGAGTGACTTCTTGGTCTGGACCTGGGACAGCGCCGTGCGCATGGGCTTCTCGGACGCTCAGCCGATTCACGACTGGTTTGTGAAGTTCACGATCGGCCGATACACCAACGGGCCCGACTACAACCCCTACGACGGCTCGCCGTATCACATCGCGACCAGCAGTGTCTCGGGCACGCCCTACGCGACGTGGGCGGAGCTGTGGCAGAAGAGCTTCGCGAATCGCGCCGGCCCGGCCCCCACCACCTTGGAAGACAAGAACTGCGCGCTTTGTTACTCCGCAATCGCGCGGGT
>CBDUPW010000320.1:0-7935 GCA_965369205.1 uncultured Polyangiaceae bacterium
ATCGGTGGGCCTGTCACCACGAAGGCGGCTCACGCGGTGGAACTTCCTATGCCCTTCGCCGGCTAGCTTCGCTGGAATGATCGGACGACCGACGCGATGGTTCACTTCCAGGCGATGCACAGCAAACGGTACTGGCCTGAGCATGCGGGCGTTGCCGCCCAGGAGATCCACTCGGAGTTGGTTACCTTGTAGCGACCCGCCTTCTGTTGGGATCCCGATGAAACCGTCCAGCCCGAACAGTTGTCGGCGTGAAGGGAACCGTCTGCGTTGCTCCCGCTGTGCCAGAAGGAGTCGTTGTTGCCAACGGCGCCAAGGACTGCGGTTTCGTCAAGAGCGACGTCGATGGTGCCATCGAGCAAATCTGCCCAGTCATCTGCGATCTTCTTTCCATTCACGTCCACGATGGGGCGGTTCGTGGGCAGTGAATAGGTCGTCGGCATGTCGCGAATCTCGTCAGTGGCCGTCACTGAAATGAACGCGTGAACGGAGGCGCCAGTGAGCGCCGCCTCCGCAGCGAGAGCCGTCACGCACTTTGCGTCGGCCCCTGCGCGTCCACCCAGACTGCTCTGGGTCTGACCCGCATGGAACAGCACCAAGTTGTTTGACGCCAAACCACCGTCCGGGCCCGCGTCGGCGCCGCCCGTTCCAGCACTGGCGTCGGAGCCCGCGTCGGTTCCGCCGGTTCCAGTGGCGTCGGAGCCCGCATCGGTTCCGCCGGTTCCAGCACTGGCGTCGGAGCCCGCATCGGTTCCGCCGGTTCCAGCACTGGCGTCGGAGCCCGCATCGGTTCCGCCCGTTCCAGCACTGGCGTCGGAGCCGCCATCTACTCCAGCGCTGCCGCCGGTTGCGCCACCTGAGCCACCCGTTGCGCCGCCTGCTCCACCCGTCGCACCGCCTGCGCCACCGGAACCACTCGCTCCGCCAGTTCCGCCGCTGCCCCCTGTCGAGCCGCCGGTTCCGCCGGTTGCGCCCGCGCTTCCGCCGTTGCCCTTTGGTCCGCTGTCGTCGTCACTTCCACAAGCCCCGAGGCTAACGGCCCCAGCGAAGACGACCCATGGAAGTCCACGAAGGGGGCTCGGTGTTGCGGCCCAGCCCTTTTTTTTTGCCCCAGTCATGACTTCGTTCGTAACCGCTGCAAAGAGGGCAGTCAACCCGCTGCACGGACGTGTCGCATCCAACCGACGCGGATCGGGTTGGCGGTGGCGGAGCCGGCGCTGGCTCTTGAGCACGGGGCATTTGCTCGCCGCCAGCGCCAGCGCGGTGACGGGTTCACTCGGACGGCGCCCGTCAGTAGTGCAACGCAAAATAGTGGCAGACGCGCGCCTCGCGGCGGAGCGCCTCAGCCGCCAAGGCTCGCAGCGGGCGCAAAGCCTGGCTCAAGTAGTAGTCAAGAGCGTCGGCCCCCGTTTCTCCAGAGCCGGTAACATCCGCAGCGAGCACTCTTTTCATCACCGCACTCAGCTGCGCTTCGTCCACTTGGACCAGCTTTTTCGTCGCAGCATCGGGCAGCACCCAAACGATCGGCACGTCGTCGTCGTCCTGGCCACCCATCCGGGCCGGTGGGGCCATGGCGTTCCCGCCCAAGAGCGCATCTGCCAGAGAATCGAACGACACAAAGGGGTCGTAGTTCTTGGCTCGGAAGTGCGGCAATGCACGAAGCCCCGGGGCACCGGCGTTTTCGATGCTCTCCATGTACTCGTTCTCGATCTCTCTGCTTGGAGGTATTGGGGGGCCCCAGGCGTCGTCGTAGAGATTGGGCGAACCGAGCGCTGTCGGCGCGTGCACTGGGACCCAGTCGCGCACGGTGACTGCCTCCTTGGTGAACGGATTGATGGCTTCCCGCTCTTCCCGTTCGGTCTTGGCCGGCACCCAGCCAGGGAAGAGCCGATCAAGATCGTCGTCGGTCGCGACAAAGAACGTGTGATAGGTCCCCATCAGTCGAGCATCGCATGGCCGCTTCGGACGCGGCAATGGACTCGCGGCACGCCACAGGTCCGGCGCTGCACGCTGCGCTTCAAGCACTTCCACACCCGCGCCACCTCTTCTGCCGGCTGCGAAAACACGAGCGCGGCGAGGGGCGCAACAGACGACCTGGCTCGGTGTTTTACGCGAGTGCGTTGGTGGGCGTATCCTGTTGCTCGAAAAGGACCGAATTGTCGCTTCGTTCGAAATCCGTTGCATGGCTCGCGCTTGTCATCGTTGGTTGCGCGTCGCCACCCGATGCGAAACGCACGAACGCCGTTCCCCCGCCCGCTACTTCGCAGATCGAGACGCAACCTCTGCCACCCGCCGAGCCGGAGCCACCCACGATCGCTCAGATTTGGCAGAGTGCGATGGCGGGTCGCCACGACGAAGCTCGGGCGCTGTTGGAGAAGAAGTTCCCGGGTGTCTCGAAGCTCCCGGACGCTCCGCTTGGCCACGTGACACTCGACCCGCTCGATGATGGACGCTGGGCAGTCGCCATCCGCGGGGGCTACTTGGTTCTCGGTAGCTCAGGCGATCCCGAGCGTTTCGTGCCGTTGGCGCTGATGGATAGGACTAGGCCTGGCATGGAGGTCGTTCCGGGCAGCGGGCGGGGAATGGTCGGCGACCACATTTTCGACATCCAAAGCGGGCGGCTGGTGCGGGAACTGACATCAGTGCGTTCTGCGATCGGTCGTGGCCGTGTGGCGTCGATCAAGGGCGGTGAGCCTCCGCAGATTGTCGTTTGGGACGTGCGCGCGGATGCAGAACTCGCAAGAGTTAGCGTAGGTCCCGGCGTCTACCCGGAAGCTCTCCGACTCTCGGAGGACGGGACGACACTATTCATGAGAAGTGGTGGTGACGTGGAGCGCATCTACGATGCCGCGACGCTTCGATTGGTCACGCGCTTTGGCCCGTCTGAATTCATGGACGCGGCTGTGACGCCCGACAACAAGTTGCTCGTTCTGGCGAGCACGGACTATTCGACACCGGGTGACGTGCAACTCGTCGATCGCGTCACGGGCAAGCTGCTCCGGCGCTCGAGTGCGTGCGGTCCTCACCGGAGTATCGCGATCTCCCCAGATGGCAAATATCTCGCGGTGGGCGGTCCAGAGCGCGTGTGTTTGATGTCGCTGCCGAGCCTGCGGAAAATCGGCGTGACTTCGGAAGTGAACCCAACACACGACAAGCACGTAAGGGTGTACTTCCGTGGCGACATGCTGATCACCCAACCCGTTTCGGGTTCGACGATGCTGTTCAGTTTGCCGACTTTGCGCAGGCGCTTCGCCGGCAAGGGGTCGCCCTATCGTCTGGCTTCCGGCGAAATCCGAATTCTGAAGTCCTCCGGTGAGATCACCCGTCTCGACGCGGAGTTTCGCGAACACGCCGTGCGCACGGTGCCCGCCGCGTTCCTCTGGGCGCTCGACGGTGGCGGCGCTCCGGAAAAGGTGTTCGCGGCTCGAGCGCGGATGGGTGAGGTCGCCTGCGATCTCTCCCCGTGGGTTGTGCCCTGTTGGGGCGGGCGCAGGTGAGTGCAGCTCCCTGGCTACACTTGCGCCCGGCCGCCGACCAACAAGTACCTAATGCGGTGAACGCGAAGCGGCGGTCCTCGAAAAAGAGGGAGAAGGCGAAGGGGGGTTGTGTGGCGTCTTTGACGTCATCGTGGGAGAAGGAACAGCGGGTCCAACGAGCGAGATCTTGCACATGCTGCACCTCCACACCCGGGGAACCAACTCGACAAAATGCTTACCGCGCTGGGCATTTTCTAAACGCCTCGGCCAGAAGCGCTAGCCTGGAGGACGATGACGCGGGCAGAGCAGCCGCTGTGGGGCGTCTTGGACGAGGCGCAGTTCCCGTTTCGGACGACGCGTCGTGAGTTGGTGGAGCGATTCGGGCAGCGGCCATCCGGCTGGAGTGCAGGGCTTTCGTATTGTGAAGTCGGGTTGGCCCGTCCGCTCCTGAGCGGCCTCGCGCATCCCTTCGTGCTTCAGTTTCATGCCGACGACGACCTGGACGTGCACGAAACCACTTTCTTCGGCTACTTGCGCGCTTCCGATGAAGCCGACGAGAACTTCCGCTCGGCGGTGTCGCAGCTCACTGAGCGTTTCGGCGACGGTGACGACGTGTCCGTCAGCAACACCCGCTGCAGAGAGTGGCGGTTTGGTCGCGCGAGCGTCACGGCTCGGATCTTTCCTCCCGAGCTCAACCAGCACTTCGGACGCAACCCTCGCCGCGACGCAGTCCCGGGCAGTGCGACCGAGTGCGGCGTGACCCTGGAGACTGCGTGGCGTCGGGCGTTGAGCCAGCAGGAGCGCACCTGGCTCGCCGGCTACGATGCCGTGCACCGCGCGGACAAACCGCCGCACCGCTTTGCCTTTCACGCCGGGCTCGCCCGCGACTGGCCCGACGATCTTCCCACGCCGGCGGCTGGTTTCGGGCTGAGCGCGGACTCGCGGGCGTTGCTGTACGTTGCGGACGCAAGCGTGAACGTGTTGCCGACGGAGTGGATCGAAAGCGTCGAGTACGCGGTCGTCTTGCCCGCCAGAGGCGGCGGCGGCGACACTCTCAGTCTGCGATATCGTCAATCCGGGAGAGCAGAGCCCCGGCGGTCGTCCATGACCGTCGCCGAATGCGTCGGAACGCCTCACGGCTTCGACGAGCTCGCCGCGAAGCTCGCCGAGCGGCTGGGCGTGCCGCTCTCCGTGGAGGAGTTGCATGACTGCTGACGAGACGGATCAGTCGATCAGTCTGACGTTCCCGAGTCTCCAGGATGGCACAACGGCGAACCCACCGGACAGCTGCCGCTGTCCATCGATGTGAGTTCGCAGGCCCATTGTTCATCCTGGCAACGGCACGCGTAGAAGGTCCGTGGAACCTGCACCTCGCAGGGACAAGGCTCACGCACGGTCAACTCGCAGACTTCCTTGGTGGGTCGGCACCGACCAACGGGCAGCACATCGGTGTCTTTGCGAAAGACATCGGGCGTGGTGACGTGCACACAGCCCACGTACTCCTCATCATCGTCTGTAACGCCACAGGCGACGGCGCACGTGATCACAGCGGCAAGCACAGCTGGAGCTCTCATCGTGCCTCGTGAGCGGGCGGGAACTGGGCGCGGGACAACACCTGCCTCGGCAAGCATGTCGCTCTGCACGAAGTCATGAACGGATCGTACCGCCCAGCCAGAGACCGCGACAAGTCGATTGCGCATCGCTCGCCCGCGCTTCTCTGGTCGCGCGCGAGGCCACTATTTGCTCGCGATGCCACGTTGACAAGCGGCCGCGCAAGGCTAGCCTTTGAAGAGGTTTCTCTGCTCAAAGGTTGAACATGCGCGCGGCGCGAACGTTCGGACTTGTTGCGCTATTTGGTCTTGGGGGCTGCGGTGGCTTGGTCGAGCCTACGCCGTGCTCGTTTGAGACCGATCTCGTGACCCGACCAGGACCGTGCGCCGAAGCAGGCAAGGAGTGTGGCGAGGCATGTGGAGCTTGCGCTAGCGGCGAGACTTGCTTCGAAAGCCGCTGCTACGCACCTCTTGGAACTACTCTGGCGTCCTGGCCGCCGATGCTGATGCGTAGTGTGTACTCGATTCCCGAAGGCATTCGCTGTACGGCAACCGAAGACGGCAAGCTCGAGCGCGTCGAGGCCGCGATTTGGCACGACAATGTTCCCGACATCACCATGGAGGTGTACTTGCGTTGCAGCGGGCAGATGCAAAGGGCGTCCAGCATGACATTGAAGGCGTCGGCATTCCCCGAGTACGCAGGGATCCACGGAGAAATGCGAGCCACAACGTTCGTTCTCAACACTCCGCTGGAGGTGCAGGCCGGCGACCGCATAGACGTGGTGTTCAGCTCGCACGGGTCGCCTAGTCTTGGACAGTCTGCCGTAGTCGGGCTCCACAAGGCGGACGTTGATGCAAACTGTAAGTTCGCGAGCTACAACAACTTTGACGGAATCGGCAAAGACCCGAACTGGGACTTCATGGCGCGGCTTCACCTTCACCCGTCGCACGGTGTGGCGCAGCAGGAGTAGGAACCAGCCCAACACTTGACGCAGCGACGCTGTTCATGTGTCGCTACTTGGGCAACGGGCATGCCATTGGAAGCTCGGACGGGCCTGACGGGGCCCACCGCTCTACGCTTGTTGCGAAACACCCGATCTGCTCACTTCCGCTTCTGGACGTGCCGAGGATTCCCCCGCGTGACACACTCTTGACGTGCGCATTCACGCGATCATGCTCATCGCGACAGTCGGCGGGTCGGGCTGCGGTGAAATCCACGAGAATTGCCTGGCGGCATGCAGCGAGAGTGTTCGCTTCGATGGAGAGGTGCCGCTCGCATTGGATGCGCTGGAGACTGGCAGCATCCGGGCGTGTGTCGGTTGGAGGTGCGTGACGGCTCGCTTGGCAGAGCCTCTGCCACCGAACGCGCCGGCGGGCTCGCGGTTTCTGCTGACGCCGCACGGGGAAGCCTCCGTAGTTGACCCGCAGCGGACTGCCATTCGCCTGGAGGTGGTACCGAGTTCGAAGTCGAGCCAAGACGTCGTTCGGCTGAGCGTCGACAACGCGTTGGGCACGCCACTCTTCGAGTTTCATCGAACCGTCGACTACAACTACCACTCGGTGTGCGGACAGCGATGCCGCAGGGCTCACGTGCAATTTGACCCTACCTCGTCTTCTGGCCTTCATTGTTCGGCACACAAGTGTGATTCTGGGTTCCGGCTTCAGACCACTCTCCAGCACTCCGCGTCAGAGTTGGAGGGTGCGACTGTGAAACTCTGCTGGAACGCGACGTGCAACAGCGGCGCCGCCGCCTTCACCGCGGTCGACAGCTTGCAAAGCTACCCTGGCAGCGTGCATCACGGTGCGTTGTTCGGTCCACTGCAAGCAAGCTTCGAACTCACCTTTGACAAAGGGTTTTCCTTCAGCGTGGGTGCGGACGTCCCGAGTTCGCAACTGAGCGACGGCGATACCTGGAGCGTCGAAATCAAGAGCAAGACTGACTCGATGCTGTTCCGCCATGAGCAAGTGGTCACGTATTCCGAGAACTATCCCAATGGCCAGGCCTGCGACGTGGTGCCTTGTCGGTACAGCAGTGTCGATGTGCCGTGATGGGGGCGAGGTCCACGCGCGCGACGCCTCCTGCAGGTATGTCGGCGGCGCCCTTTCCTGTGGCGCGTTCGGCTGCAACGGATGCCTAAGTGCTCGACCGCCGTCGGCCGTGCGCCTACTAGCTCACCACCGTACTGCGCCGGCAATACGAGATGCGACGTGCAGACGCTGAAGAACGTGTGCGATCAAAGCAGCGTCTGCAAATGGACTACGTGTCAGGGAACAGCAGCGCCGTAACGCACGGCGACTCCAGCGGCGCTTGAGTGTTCGCGTCCGTTGTTGATCCGCATTTCGATGATTGCGTTGGCACCTACCTGACGGGCTTGGTGCTTCAGCATCGCCACGAGCTCATTAGCCGGTTTGCGGCTGCTACTGACCCGAACGATGGCCACTTCCGCGTAGGGCTCTGGATGGCCCTGACCAACGCCGTACACCGCAACAGGGCCGTCGAAGGGCGCGCTCCGTTCGCCCGTGATCACCCGAAAACCGTGTGACGAGGCCGGCCGTTTGCACGCCGGCAGCAGTAGCGCCGCCAAGACCAGCCACGAGGCAAGTCGGGTCACGGGTCGGTCTCCACCCAGAACGCCCGTCCGACAACGACCAAGCGCGGTACTTCCTCTTCGTGCGTCGTGTAGACGCCGGAGGCGTTGCTGCTATGTGTCTCCGTTAGATACCTGGTGTACACTGCATCGACCTTGACGAAGTTCGCGCCAACCGATCGCGTCTTCATGGTCAGTTCCTACTAGAAGTTCCCTCGCTTTGCTCATGACTTGCTAGGCTGCGTCGGTGGCCAGGGACGGGCAGATACTGGATTGGGTCCCGGTGTTCGTTCTTGTCCCCGTGCTGGTGGTTGTACGGAAGTT
>CBDUPW010000321.1:0-7907 GCA_965369205.1 uncultured Polyangiaceae bacterium
TCTGTCAAACGCACAGAGCCGTCCACACCGAGCAGAATGTTGTGGGGCGTGGCATCGCGATGCACGATCGACAGCGGACGTCCTTCCAGGGAGCATTGCTCGTGGGCCGCGTGCAGCCCTTGAAGAGCATCCACCAAGATGCGCAGCGCCGCCGGGCGGGAAATGCGCTCATTGCGCTTGCGCGCCCCGCGCATCACGGAAGCCAGGCTCGCCCCCTCGACGTAGTCCATGACCAACAGATGCTCGCCGTCGGCGTCATGCACGTCATGCACGTTCACGACGTTGGGATGCCGGATCAGGCTGGCGATCCGCGCCTCATCCATGAACGAAGCCGCCAGCTCTGGCTCGCGCGCCACGTGAGGATGCATCCGCTTGATCGCCACTAGGCGTTCGAAACCACCGGCACCGAACTGCCGACCGATATAGACCGTCGCCATGCCCCCGGAAGCAATCTCCAGCAGCAGTTCGTAGCGGCCGACACGGGGCGCCCCGGAAGCCGGAACCGTTTCGACGCCGCCGCTACCGAAGCCCTGAGGACTTGCCGCTGACGTAGGCGAAGACAGGATCTCCGGGCGGCTGGCGTAGGCCGGATCCCGAGCCTGAGTCAGTTCGATGTCCGACAGCGACACCTCCTGCAGTATGTCGCTTTCCTTGCGTGCCATCAGAACGCGCCCGTGACCGCAAAGTAGCCAGGGGCTAGGCGCAGCTTGAACGAAACTTCGTCCTCAACGGGTTCCTTCGGAGTCTTTTTACCAGAGAAATCCGTAAAAAACGCACCAATCACCCCCGTGGCGACGCCCACCACCGCTGTGGTGCCCAGCAGCAGATTAGTGCGGGATTGCTTCGACTCGCCTTCGTCCAAGGCATCCTGGCTGGGATTCTGGTCAAAGTCGTCGCGCGCACTATTGGTGTCGAGTCCGCTCCAAACCGTGGCACCCGCCAACACCGCCGTCGCGCCCAAGCCAACGTAGAACAGGGTCGGGCCCAGCCCGCTCGACTCGGGCTCGACGTCCTTGGGTTCGTCCGGATCCGGAGCCACTTCGTCTCCCTGATCCAGCGTCGCCGCGGACTCGACCTTCTTTGGCTCAAGGGTCACGCGTTCCAAGCTGCCTGCGACCACATTGACTTTGCGGCGCGCCATGCGGTTGCCGAAGCGGCCCGCCACTTGGTGGTCCCCGGGATTCACGTACGTTTCTTCGAGCGCAAGGGCGGCGCCGTCGAGCGTGATGTCGTCCGCATCCACGGCAATCACCGTGATCCGTCCGAGCTTCGGCCGCAGTTCGGCCAACATGCCCATGGCCTTGGCACGCCGTTTGTCACCTTCTGGTGCGTCGCGCAGGTAGCGCGCGCAAAGATTCGCGGCTTGGGCTAGTTCCCCGGCGCGTTCATATGCGCGCGCGGCGTTGAAGAGCGCTGCTGGGTGCGGCGCGATGTCGTTCGCCGCTTCAAAGGCCGTCGCTGCGCCGGAGAAGTCGTTCTTCTTGAACGCCGCTTCCCCTTGCTTGAACAGCGCTGCAGCCTCTTTCTTCTGTGCCGCCGTCACCTCCGCGCTCTGCGCGGCAGGAGCGAAACTGAGAAATGCACTGGCTGCGGCGCAGACGAGCAGGGCGTTCAGCCTAGGCAGCATGACGACAAGACTACCTCGAACCGACAAAAGCGGCCACGATCCCTAGCCTGTCTTTTCGTATATCTCCGCCAAGATCTCCGGAGTCACGGGCTTGGGCGTCGTCAAGATCAGTGGGTCCGCTAGGGCATCTTCCACCAAAGTTGGGATCATCTTCGCGCTGATGCCCAAGGCGGAACCCGGCTTGTCGGTGCCCACCCGGGCGCTGAGAGCCTCCACAGCGGCGATCGCCCGCTCGGCGTTGGCCGCAGCCCCGGCCTCCGGGTCGTAAACGCCGAAGGCGAGCGCCACCTGCACCAGCTTGTCTTCGCAGGTGTCGGCGTGGAAGCGCAGCACGTGAGGCAACAAGGTCGCGAGGGCCTGGCCGTGGGGCGCGTCGAAGCGAGCCGAGAGCGGGTGCCCCAGAGCGTGGCACACGCCGAGTCCGGAACTGGAAAACGCAATGCCCGCGACGTGCGCCGCACACAGCATCTGTGCCCGCGCCTCGTTGTCCGTGCCGTTCGCGAACGCGGTGGGCAGGTGGGCGTACACCATTGCCATCGCGCGCAGCGCCAGCGCTTCCGACACCGGGTTCGCCCGGGTGGCCATCAGAGATTCCAACGCATGGGTCAGGGCGTCCATCCCGGTCATGGCGGTCACGGATTGGGGCAGTCCGACGGTCAGCTCCGGGTCCAGCAACACGAGTTGGGGCAGTACGCTGGGATGCGCCACCAACACTTTGCGTCCGGCCTCTTCGTCCGTGACCACGCCAAACATATTGGTTTCGGAGCCGGTGCCAGCGGTGGTGGGCACGCAGACGACGGGCATGCCCGGCTTTTCCGGGCGGGATCCGAAGCGCACGTTGTCGAGCGTCGCCCCGTTGGGCGCCGCGAGGGCGATTGCCTTTGCCGCGTCAATCACCGATCCGCCGCCGACCGCCACCACCACCGTCTGGCCGTCCGGATCGATCTCCGCGGCCGCCCGCTCGACCGTGCGCTTGCGCGGGTTTTGCTCAACGTCCGCGAAGCGGGTGACCGTAAGATCCGCCGCCGCCAAACTCGCTTCCACCCGCGCAGCGATCTCTGCGGCCACCAGCCCGGCGTCCGTCACTACAAACGCTTTCTGAAAACCCATACCGCGCACGCGTTTGCCGAGCTTGGCGGTGCTACCTGCAGCAAAGGTCGTCTTGGGTCCAGGGTGGATCTCGAAACTTTCGGACGCGAGCACGGGCGCAGCCTAGCACGAGCCCCCACCGCCGCGAGCGGGGCCCGCACCGCGCGGACGTACCGGCTTTCGGTGTCACGGCGGCGGATCCCAACGCAGCTTGACCGGCCCGTCGGATGTACGGATAGTCCGGGCCGTCCATGCCCGATCCCGGCCTCAATCGACCGCAGCAAGAAGCCGTCTCCACCTTGTCCGGCCCGGTGTTGGTGCTCGCTGGCGCTGGAACCGGCAAAACCCGGGTGATCACTTATCGGATCGCGAACCTGATCAAGCACCGAGTGCGCGCGGATCGCATTTTGGCGGTGACGTTCACCAACAAGGCGGCCCGGGAAATGAAGGAACGCGCGCTGAAGCTCCTCGGCAGGCGGCGGCGCGGCGCCGCGGTTCCAGAGATCTCGACCTTCCATTCCCTGTGCGTGCGCATCTTGCGGCGCCACGCGGAAGCCTTGGGATATCCCAAGCAGTTCTCCATTTACGATCGCAGTGACCAAGAGACCTTGGCGCGGCAGGCGCTACGGGACGTGCGCGTGGGACACGAGAAGCTCAAACCCGGCGACTTTCTCTTCATCGTGTCCGGCTGGAAGAGTCAGAACGTGCGCGCTGACCGCGCCATGGACGTCACGACGAGCGAAAAGGAAGAACTCGCCGCCTTGGCCTACGGCAGGTATCAGGCTGCGCTGCGTGCCTCTGGCGCCATGGACTTCGACGACCTGCTCTTGAACGTGGAAGAACTGTTCCAGCGCCACGCGGACCTGCGGATCGCCGAAGCGACCCGCTTCGAGCACCTCCTAGTCGACGAGTACCAAGACACCAATGGGCTGCAGTACGCCATCGTCAAGGCCCTCGCGGAGCGACATCGCAACCTTTGCGTGGTGGGAGATGATGATCAGTCTATCTACGGCTGGCGGGGGGCCGAAGTCAGCCACATCCTGAGCTTTCAGCGGGACTGGCCCGAGGCCAAAGTCGTCCGCCTCGAAGACAACTACCGCTCCCGAGCACCGATCCTCGCGTTGGCCAATACGCTGATCGCCAACAACCGCGAGCGCCACGACAAGACTTTGCGCGCATACCGCGGAGACGGCGAGACGCCGCGCTTCCTTCGCTTCGAAGACGAAACTGCCGAGTCCGAACAAATCGTTCGCGAGATCGGCCGACGCATCAACCACGAAGGGCCCGAGCGGGTGGTTGCGAGTGATATCGCGATCTTGTTCCGAACCAACGAGCAACCACGGGTCTTCGAGCTGGAGATGCGACGTGCTGGCGTGCCCTACGTACTCGTCGGGGGGCAGTCCTTCTATGATCGCAAGGAGATCCGCGACATCCTCTCGTACCTGCGCGTGCTTGCGAATCCTGCCGACGAAGTATCGCTGCTACGCATCATCAACACGCCAGCCCGCGGCATCGGCACCAGCACCGTCGAGCTACTGCTGGAGCGGGCCGTGACCACGGGAACGAGCGTGTGGCAAATCCTGCCAGACGCCCTGGCCAGTGGGGATCTGTCAGCCAACATCGCCGACCGCATTGAGGCGTTTCGCCTGCTTTTGGAGGGATTTCGCCGGCGGCTCCCGGCCGAACCGTTGTCCGCGCTGGCATTCGAATTGATTCAAAAGATCGACTATCGAGCGGAGATTGAGCGCAACTACAAGAACCCGGGGGACGTACAGACGCGCCTCAACATGATCGAAGAGCTGGTCAACGCAATTGCACAGTACGAGTCTCGCGCTGAGAGCCCGTCCCTAATCGGCTTCCTCGAAGAGTGCACCCTGGCGGGCCGCGACGATACGCGCGACGACAAGGACTCTCGCCGCGAGCATGCGGTCACGCTGATGACCTTGCACAGCGCCAAGGGCCTCGAGTTCCCCCAGGTCTACATGGTCGGCATGGAAGAGGGCCTCTTGCCCCACAAGCGATCCGTGACGGACGACGGCGATACGATCGCTGAGGAACGCCGTCTTTGCTACGTGGGCGTGACCCGAGCGCAAGAGCTGCTCACTCTTTCGCTCTGCAAGAACCGCATGAAGTGGGGCAAGCTGCGTCCACAGATCCCGAGTCGCTTCCTGCTGGAAATGCGCGGCGAAACCGCTCGTGCGGAGCAGATGGCAGAAGAAGCCAAGCTACTGCTGCAGGCCGAAATGCGAGCCGCGGAGAAAAGGGCGCGCGACAAAAGACCCCGCCGCGCTGCCCGGGATCGCAGTCGCAGCGCCGAACCCAGCCCCCCCGCTCGGCAGCGAGCCGCATCCCCCGAGCCAGCGGGGGCGCGTGCCCGTGGCGCGCCGCCCGATGCATCCGCAAAGCCCACCAACGCCGCGCCGCCTCCCCTCGCCGACATTTTCCTGGATGACGCGCGCCCCGCAGTGAAAGGACAGCCCGCGCCCGGGCTGGAAAGCGAACCGCCGCAGCCGCCGCAGCCGCCGCAGCCGCCGCAGCCGCCGCAGCCGCCGCAGCCTGTCAGCAAAGAGCCCCAAGCGTGGACACCCGAGAGCGCGCTTTTGGCAGTGGAAGCCGCTCTCGGCATTGAGAAATGAGGACCCCATGAGCATCTCCGTAGTCACAGGCGCCAATCGCGGCATCGGGCTCGAACTGACGAAACAACTTGCGGCACGGGGCGCTTCGGTCGTCGCGGTGTGTCGCAAAAGCAGTCCCGAGCTCGACGCCCTCGGCGTCCGGGTGGAGTCTGGAGTAGACGTATCGAAACCCGAGAGCGTCGTCGCGCTTGCAAAGCGTCTCGAACCCATCGAACTGTTGATCAACAACGCCGGCGTATTACGGGCAGATTCCCTTTCGGACGCAACCCCGGCCACGGTGCTGGAGCAGTTTCAGGTCAACGCCCTTGGCCCGCTCTTGGTGACCCAGGCCCTGGCGCCCCTGATGCAAAAGGGCGCCAAGCTGGCCCTTGTGACCAGCCGCATGGGCTCCATCGCCGACAACACCTCTGGCGGTTACTACGGCTACCGCATGAGCAAGGCCGCGCTGAATGCCTGTGGGAAGAGCCTGGCGCTCGATCTCGCGCCCCGCGGCATCGCCGTGATCATTCTGCACCCTGGGTTCGTACGCACGGAGATGACCGGCAACAATGGCTTGGTCGACTCCAAGGAATCCGCTGCGGGGCTACTCGCCCAAATCGACGCGCTCACTCCAGACTCGACGGGCAGCTTCCGCCACATGAACGGCGACGCACTGCCGTGGTAACCAACCCGTGCGCGCCGCCTAGAAGCCCAGTGGCAGGCCGGCGCGCCGCGCGATGACGTCGAGCACAATGCCCGCGACATACAGGCCGCCGAAGCGACGCATGTGCAGGAACGCAAATGCCACGAACCAAAGCGGCCAAACCCGCGGGGGAAATGCCGCGGGCGGCTCTGCCGGACGCGGGGCGCGGTAGGCTTTCACCGCGAGCCACAAGGTGGGCAAAGCGACCCCCACGACCAAGATCAGCGGCGAGAAATAGCCGCGCACGACAAGCAAGATCACCAGGAGGTACTGCACCACGAGCATCGCGATAGTCACCGCGCGGCTGACCCGAGACCCGAGCAGCACCGGCATGGTCCGGATCCCCTTTTCCTTGTCGGCGTCGAGCTTGTCGATGTGTTTGCCAAACAGCACCGCCGTGGCGCCGAGGGAGAACGGCATGCTGGCCAACGCCACATCCCAGTCGAAGCGACCGGTGACGACGTAGTACGTGCCGCCCACCATCAGCGGGCCCCAGACCACCAACACCGCTGGCTCCCCGAGCCCGAAGTATTTGAGCGGCCAGGTGTAGAAGAGCACGAAGAATATCCCCACGGCGAAAAGCGTCAGCGTCGCCTGCCCGCGGGTCAGTACCAAAAAGCCTCCTGCGAAGAGCGCAATGCCGCCAGTGACCGCTGTGTAGCGCAGCATCTGTGGAACCGTCAGCAGACCGTGTTCCAGAGGCTGCGGCCCGTACTGAGTGCGGAAGTAGTTGTCCTTGTCGACACCCTTGGCGTGATCGGTCAGGTCGTTGACCAGGTTGTTGGTCGCGTGGGCGAAGATCAGCCCCAAGGTCGTCACCGAAAACGCCACCGCGTCAAAGGCCCGATCCCGAAACGCGAGCAACCCGCCAATCGTCGACGCGATGATGGTCATGATGATCACGGTGAAGCGCGTGGCGATGAGCCACTTGGACACGAGGTCCAAATCACTCCACTCTTCTTTGGTGATTCTTGGAATCACGCGCAGGGCTTTGCCCCACATGGCGACATTCGGCACGAGACCTCCAGGCGCCTAAGACCTCGTCGCCCGGGGCCAGCTTGTCAAGCACTGGGATATCTCATGGCTTCCCAGCGTATCGTCGGCTAGACTGCGCCCGTGATTCGTCCAGTGTTGGCGCGCGCCCTATCGGGCACCATTGCTCTGGCCGCAGTCACGATCGCCTGCTCCGGCAGTGAAGAATCGTCCTCGCCACCGGCATCGGGTGGCAGCGGAGCCCTGGGCACGGGCGGCCTGGGCGTCTCGGGCACCTTGGGCGGCGGGGGTTTGGGGCTAGCCGGTGCACCGATACTCGACGGCGGCCTCGCCGGCTTTGGCGGCGCAGGCGGCACGGCGGCGGCGGACAGCGGAGCAGCCGGCTCGGGCGGCCCGCCGACGGGAGGAGCGGCGGGCGCCGGCGGCAGCGGTGGCGTTGTGGTGACCTGCTCTGCGCCCACCGCGAACTGCGACGCCAACGAAGACTGCGAGACCGACCTTTCAAAGTCTCCGAACACCTGCCAATCCGCGACGGTGATCGATGGTCCGAGCGATCTGGGCGTCTACTGCGGAGATGCCGTCTGTAATACCTACCCCGTATGCGGCGTGCCGGTCAGTTGGAAAGCCGCCAAAGGCGTGAAGAGCCGCGGCAGCCGCTGGTTCTGGGCAACGGCCGGAGAGTGCTCGCTTTGCTCCGCTGATATCAACGCCCTGGCGCTACTTCGGTCGCCCCCAGGCACGAACTACGATCTGTTCATGTACGAGGCCTGTGGCACGCTCGTGGGTTCATCGACCAAACCCGCAGGGCAGGACGACCAGTTGGCCCTGGTTCAGAAGGAAACCTCCGGACCGCAGGGTTTCAACTATTGGGTCGAGGTGC
>CBDUPW010000322.1:0-7905 GCA_965369205.1 uncultured Polyangiaceae bacterium
GTTGCTCGGATGCCGCCCGAGCGTATTGAACGCACGAAGCTCGACAACCTGCTGACCCTCCGGAGTCGCGAGCAGTATTCGAGCCATTATGTGTCGAAGGCTACCCTCCGCGCCGCGTCGCGACAAGGCCGCAGAACTCCCGGTTTTACTCCCGGTTTTTTCGGGCCAGCGACCTGAGCTGGAAGGTCGGCCGTCCTCGGCGACTGAACACCTGCTCTTTTGTGGCGTCGCCCCCGCCGTGCGCATGGATCCGGCGAGGCTCGCGAGGCTCGCGAGCGTCGCGCTTTCTTTGGTCCAGATCTGCCGATATCCTTCCAGGCATGGCCGGCGTGCAGAAGCATCTTTTGGCGATTGATCAGGGCACCACGGGGTCCACGGCGCTGGTCATGGACACGAGCGGCAGGACCCTGGGCCGAGAGAACCACGAGTTCTCACAGCACTTTCCCAAACCTGGCTGGGTTGAACACGAGCCCGAGGAGATCTGGCAGAGCGTGTCGAAATCCGTCAGCGGGGCGCTGAAGCGCGCCGGCGTTTCCGCGGCGGACATCGCGGCCATCGGCATCACCAATCAGCGCGAGACCACTCTGCTATGGGACCGGAAGACTGACAAATCCGTGCATCGCGCCATCGTGTGGCAAGACCGACGGACCGCGGCACACTGTGCGGAGCTACAGAAGGCCGGCCACGAGAGTGCGGTGCGACGCGCCACGGGCCTCGTTCTCGACCCGTACTTTTCCGGAACCAAGCTGGCGTGGTTGCTGGACAACGTAGACGGCGCGCGTGCGCGCGCGCAGGCCGGCGAACTCGCCTTTGGCACGGTGGATAGCTATCTGGTGTGGCGTTTGGGCGGAGGCGCCTCCGGCGGCGCGCCGCACGTCACGGACGTGACGAACGCATCGCGCACGCTGCTAATGGACTTGAGCGCGCGCCGCTGGCACCACGGCATGTGCGAATTACTGAACGTGCCCGAGGCCGTGCTGCCGAAAATCGTTGCGAGCGCGGGGGAGATAGGGCGCACGAAAGGGCTGGCGTTCTTGCCCGATGGCATCCCCGTTGCAGGCATGGCGGGTGATCAGCACGCTGCGCTTTTTGGCCAAGCGTGCTTCGACATTGGTGAAGCCAAGTGCACCTATGGCACGGGCGCCTTCGTGCTGGTGAACGTCGGATCCAAGCCGGTGCCCAGTCAGTTCGGCCTGCTTTCGACAGTGGGCTGGCAAATTGGGACGGAAGTTGTCTACGCCTTGGAAGGAAGCGCGTTCATCGCGGGCGCGGCCGTTCAGTGGCTTCGGGATGGACTCGGCTTGATCGAGAAGGCGAGCCAGATAGAGGAGCTCGCGCGCAGCGTTGACAGCAGTGACGGCGTGCACTTTGTGCCCGCCTTGGCAGGGCTCGGTGCGCCGTATTGGGATCCGAATGCACGCGGAACTCTCACCGGCATCACTCGTGGCACAACCAAGGCCCATATCGCGCGGGCTACCCTCGAAGCGCTTGCATTCGAGGTGAACGATCTCGTGCGCGCGATGAGCGACGACCTGAAGAAACCCGTGACACGCATGCGGGTCGACGGCGGCGCGGCCGCCAACAACCTGCTGATGGAACTCCAGGCGGACTTTTCGGATCTGGTTGTGGAGCGGCCCACGGACCTCGAATCCACCGCTCGGGGCGCCGCGATGCTCGCGGGCATCGGCTCCGGGCTGTTGTCGGGGCCCTCCGCGGCCCAGAGCATGCTCCACGTCGATCGCACGTTTGAGCCCAAAATCACGGACAAAGATCGAGATCAACGCCTCGCCGGCTGGCGTGACGCAGTGCGTCGATCGCGATCGGACCTGGGCGCCGGCTGAGGGTTACCCGATACTGGATAGGTCGCACCATCCCGCGGCCCATCCCCAGCCTCTTAAAAATTATGTCGGACTCCCCAACGGACGGCGAAAGCCGTGAGGTACCCGTGGACTGGGAGGCGCTCGAAGACGCATTCGAGAACAACGCCCCGGAAGTTCACAGCTACTTGCACATAGACACGGGCGAAGTGTTGCGCGTGGTCGACGGCATCGCCGACCCTGAGATGCACGCACGCATCGCGTCAGACACATCATACATGCGCGTCGATCCGGTCAGCTCTCGCGAGCAGTATCGCTGGATGGAGCGCTTCATTCCCATGGTCGAAGACCCTGAGCTTTCCGAGAAGCTCACGCGGGCTATCGACGGCAAGGGCGCGTTTCGCCGTTTCAAAGACGTACTGATGGCGTACGGACCGGAGCGCGAACGGTGGTTTGCGTTTCGGAGCGAGCGCCTGCGTGTCTTCATGGAGGCGTGGCTTGCGACGCACCATCTATCACCAGTGGCCCGACCGGTCGTCGCGGTGCCCGCACCTCCCACGGACACGCCGCCCATTTCACAAGAACAGCTCAGTGGCCGCCGCGGGCGGAGCGCGGACACCTTGCGCAAACAGCTCAAGGAGCTGGTGGACCTGCTTGGCACCCGAGACTTGGAAAAGGTCTTGGCCTTCACGGAGTTCGTCAAGGCACGCCGTGCCGCCCGGGGCTTTTCCAGCCGTAGCGAGGCGTCCAAAGACGAAGCGGAGGCCAGCGAGTCCGAGTCCACGGCGTCGGACGATTCTTCTCCGTCGAGCAGCCAGCGAGCCACTCGGGGATGAGCGTGCGGCTCATCGCCGCATTAGCACTGGGGGCGGGCCTCTCGCTCCCTTCCGCGGGCGCGCAGGCGCAAGAGCCGAGCGAAGTGGACCGGGTCGTGGTGCGTTTCAGCGCGCCCGAAACGGGGAATGTGCGCGCTCCGCGCTTCATTTTCGAGCGTAGTCTCGCCTTTGAGGCGCGCCTGGAGGCTTTGGCAGATCCAGATCACTCTGCCAGCGACGAACGGCCGTACCGCGAGCGACACGTGCGCGCGGCGCTGGAGCGACACGTCGCGGAGACGCTCTTGTCGGCGCTTCGTATCGACCCAGAACCGACCGCGAAAGACCTGTCGCGTCAAACCGAGGCAGCGCGCCGCATTCTTTATCAGCGCAGCGGCAGTCGCATGGCTGTCGAGCGCGCCACACAGGCTGAAGGCATGGCGGACCGTGAATTGCTCAGACTACTTCGACGGCGCGCTCGCGCTAGCTTGTATCTGGATCGCATGGTCGCGCCGATGCTGGCCCCGAGTCGAGCAGAGCTGCTAGTGCTGCACAAGACAGCGGACACTCCGTTTCGCTCCCTCTCCTTCGAAAAAGCCGAGGCGCCGCTCGCCCGCTGGTATGTGGCCAGGCGTTTGAACGAGGCCCTCTCCAACTTCTTCCTCAATGCACGCTCCCGGCTGGAAATCACAATTATTCCGCCCTAGTGGGCTGTCTCGTCAGTAACAATCCTTTGGGCTGCGACTGACACGCCGGGCTTCGCCCAGCCGCGCCGCACCAGTGCCGGGTTTCCGTCGAAAACGATGGGCTAGTGCTAGTCTCGCGAACCTATGGCGAGCTTGAGCGGAGATCCGACCAAGGCAGTCAAAGCGGCGCTGTTTGCGAATGGCGGCATCGCCATCG
The DNA here is from genome assembly GCA_965369205.1 of uncultured Polyangiaceae bacterium. Classification (GTDB taxonomy): domain Bacteria; phylum Myxococcota_A; class Polyangia; order Polyangiales; family Polyangiaceae; genus JACKEA01. The sequence goes on from CBDUPW010000322.1 coordinate 3,533, forward strand.
CGAAATTTGTCGCTGCGTTTTATTCCGGCAGTGCCACGATGTTGGCGGAGGGCGTGCACTCCGTCGCCGACACCTGCAACCAAGCGCTGCTCTTGGTCGGCATTGGCCTATCCAAACGCCGGGATCCGGAACGCTTTCCCCTGGGGCGTGCGAAAGAAACCTACTTTTGGGGCTTCATCGTCTCGCTGATGCTGTTCTTCTTGGGCGGCGTGTACGCCATTTACGAAGGCGTGCACAAACTGATGGTGGGGGGCGAGCCGGGCTCGCCAATCATTCCGGTCGTCGTGCTGTCAGTCTCCATCTTGCTCGAAGCCGGTAGCTTCGCCGTCGCCATTCGTGAGTTCAATAAACAGCGCGGCACGACGCCCGTTCGGCAAGCTCTATTCTCCGGCAAGGATCCGATCATTCCCATCGTCGTGTTGGAAGACGCGGGCGCAATGCTCGGACTTGTGGCTGCACTCGTCGCGGTAATCATCGCTTGGATGACGGGCAGCTCGCTGCCAGACGCGCTCGGATCCATCGTCATTGGCGTCCTGCTCTGCGCTATCGGTGTTGCTCTGGCCCGGGACACGCGCAGCCTATTGATCGGCGAGGGCATGACGCCCGAAATGACCGCCGAGACGCTCAGTATCGCCGGGAGCACCGAGGGCATCGAGGAAGTGACGCAAGTGCTCAGCATGCATCTGGGTCCCGAAACGATCCTGCTCGCACTCAAGGTGCGCTTCTCCGCGGGCATGTCCGTGGCCGAGTCTGAGCGCGTTGTGGATGGCCTGGAGGCGAGCATCCGAGAGCGCATCCCACAGATGAGCCGCATCTTCGTCGAGGCCGACAGCGACTACGAAACAGAACTCGACCCGGTGCAGTCGCCAGAGCTGCCGAACGACAGCACATAAAGCTCCTCGGCACGTCGGGTATCGAGTGCGACGCTTCCGCCTGAAACAGCCCTTCTTGGTGACGCGTGCCTTGGGCTGTCTGGCGCTTGCTGCGGGTGTATCGACGCTGGGTGTCGCGCTGACGGTAGCTGTCGCCGCGATCCCGCTGCTGCTCTTTTCTCTGGTTTTTGGAGCCTCCACGGCGAGTGGCAGCTTCGCGTTGGTTCTGGCGTTTGTCACCTGGATCGCGGTGGCCGGCGCCGTTTCCGTCTGGGCGTTGCGGGCGGCCGGCCTCATTCTGCAGCATCGCATCCCCGCCGGGTATGTCGCGCTGGGCGACGACGGTGTCTGCTTCCGGCGATTCTTGCGATTGCGCTATGTACCCTGGAGCGCCATCGAGTCCATCGCCGTGGACGACAGCAATCGCGCCGTGCGTTTGTTCACCAAGCGGGGCGACCTCGTCGAGCTATCCGTGGATCATCCAGAAGTGCTCGGTGAGTCGGTGATGGGAGAAATGCAACGCTTCCGCGCAAGACGCCCGACTCAGAAGCTGCGTGTGCTCAGCGCGGATGTGGATGCGGACGACGCCTGGCTCGCCCGCGCGCAGAGCGCGCTAGGAGCGCAGGGCTATCGCAACGAGGGCGTCACCGCGGAGGATTTAGCCGCCATCGCCGAAGACCCCACCCAATCCCCCGACCAGCGTGTCGGTGCCGCCCTCGCCCTCTCCGGAGCCGACGACGCAAAAAAGCGCCGCGTCCGCGTCGCACTGCAGGACTGCGTGCAGCCGGGTTTGAGCGAAGCCGTGGACGACGCCCTCGATGCAGACCTGAGCGAACATCGCCTCCGGCGCTTGCTCGGGCCGCCCGAGATCGGCTAGGCGGCGAGGGCGCACCCGCAACCACGCGGCCAAACTCGAGCTCCGCACTGCTCCGTGTTTGTGCCACCAGATACAGGCACGGCCGTTGCTGTGTAGAAAGCGCGCGCAGCGTTCATCCGCGTGTCTCCTGCAATCTCTCGCCAGGCCGAGGAGGACAGATCATGCCCAGTTTCACCACTGATTCAGCAGCCCTACGCGGAATTGCGCTCGTGGCGGGCGCGATCCTAGTGGTGGCCTGCGGCGGGCGCGACAGCCTCGATGACCAGGATTTCGGTGGCACGGGTGGCACACCTGCAAGTGGTGGAGGCGCGAACGCAGGGAGCGGCGGCTTCGGCGCTACAGGTGGACTCGGTGCAACCGGTGGATTCGGCGCAACGGGCGGCTTCGGCGCAACGGGCGGCTTCGGTGCAACGGGCGGCTTCGGTGCCACCGGTGGCTTTGGCGCAACCGGCGGCTTCGGTGCCACCGGTGGATTCGGCGCAACCGGCGGCTTCGGCGCGACCGGCGGATTCGGCGCGACCGGCGGCTTCGGCGCGACCGGCGGCTTTGGCGCAACCGGTGGCTTCGGTGGAACCGGCGGCAGCCCCTTGAATTGCGTGTTGTGCATCGCCCAGAATTGCCCTACGGCGCAACAGTGCTTCGCCGATCCCAAGTGTCTCAACGGCACGGCCTGCGCAGTGCAGAACTGCTTCATCGGAGGCAGCCCCGACTTGAACTGCGCGCTGACCAAGTGCTTCAACGGCGACGTGAACACTGCCCTCAAGGCGCTCCAAGCCTACCAATGCGTCGCCGCCGCATGCGGCCCCCAGTGCGCGGTAGGCTTCGCGTCATCGGGATCCGCGGGGCCATGAACATAGCTGCCCCAACGTTGCGTCCGGCGTCGTTCCGTGACCCGCGGATAGCGGGCGCTGCTCCGTTCGGACGGCGAGGGAAAAAAGCAAACGGCCCAGGACGTTGCGTAGGAGTCCCAGGCCGTCTGGCCGCATAGTCGCTTGCCCGCGTGTGAAAGAGCCGCGCGCTCAGTCGTGGCGGACGTATTCGTAGTCGATGGGCTTGCCCTTGATGCCGCGATTGGGGGCTGCGATCCAATTGGCCATCTTGCCGGGTTCGTGGATGGCGGCGCCCATCAAGCTCTTGATAAACTCGCGATCGGACTCGCTGATCAACCACTCGTCCTTCTTCTTGTTGAACTCGGATTCGTTGATCAGTTCTCCTGCCGGCGTGAAGAACATGCCCGAATAGATCCCAACCTGTCGGTTGAAACGACGGCTCGGCAAGGTGAGTTGGAAGTCCGAGCCCACCTCGGCCAGGGTCTTGTTCCACTTGTCCACGCCGCGCTGACAGTCGTCTACGTAGGCGTCGCGCAAGACTTCGTTCATGGCGTTGCGCATGCCCACCTCTTCACGGGTGACCTTGCCGTCCTTGATCACGTCCATGTCGTAGTGGCCTTCCAGCGCCACATGGTCTTCGAAGCGATCTTCGTGCGCGCGCCCCTTCAGCCCACTGGCGAAGTACTGGGCCGCGTTGCTGGAGATCTCGCCGCCGAATAGATCCAGGGACAAGGAGTACCAGTAGTTCATGTAGCGCTGCACCGTGGGCAGGTCGATCAGCCCCAGCTGGCGTGGATCCTTGCCCGGATTCTCTTTCATCATCTCCGCGGTGCGCTTGACGATACGCTGCACGCCGGTCTCGCCTACGAACATATGATGCGCCTCTTCAGTGAGCATGAAGCGGCAGCTGCGGCTCAGCGGGTCGAAGGAGCTCTCCGCCAACGCCAGCAACTGATACTTGCCGTCGCGGTCCGTAAAATAGGTGAACATGAAGAATGACAGCCAATCCAACATGGGCGCGTTGAACGCCCCCAGGATACGTGGGTTGTCCGGATCGCCGCTGCGTCGCTCCAGGAGCGCTTCCGCTTCCTCGCGCCCGTCGCGTCCGAAGTAACTCTGCAGCAGGTAGACCATGGCCCACAGGTGGCGGCCTTCTTCGACGTTGACCTGGAATAGGTTGCGCAAGTCGTACAAGCTTGGGCAGGTCTGTCCCAAGAAGCGCTGCTGCTCGACGCTCGCTGGCTCGGTGTCTCCCTGCGTTACGATCAAACGGCGCAAAGCGTTGCGGTGCTCGCCGGGCACTTCCTGCCACGCCGGCTTGCCCATTTCGTCGCCAAAGCCAATCGTGCGGTCCTTGACCGGATCGGCCAGGAAGATCCCCCAGCGGTAGTCCGGCATTTTCACGTAGTCGAAGTGCGCCCAGCCATCGCTGTCCGCGCTGATGGCGGTGCGCAGCCACACGTCGTGCGCCTGGAAGCCTTCGGGCCCCATGTCCACCCACCATTTGATGAAATTGGGCTGCCACTGCTCGAGGGCACGCTGCAGCCGGCGGTCGTTCGAGAGGTCCACGTTGTTGGGGATCTTTTCCTGCGTGGCGACGTTGCTCATGGTGCTTTCTTCCTGTGGTTCAAAACTGATGCAGAGTTTGTTTCGGGTGACTCGGACGCGAGCGAATCACGTGCGGCGGTAGTCGAAGACGGGGCGCTCGGGGGAGCCATATAGGGTCAGCGCTCCCTGTTTGCCGACGGCGTTGGGTCGCTGGAAGATCCAGTTCTGCCAGGCGGTGAGCCGGCC
>CBDUPW010000323.1:0-7839 GCA_965369205.1 uncultured Polyangiaceae bacterium
TGGCGTGGTACGGCGAGGGACAAGCGCCACTGTGGAATCCGTTTCAATGCGGAGGCATTCCGGACTGGGCAGACCCCCAAGCGCAGTTCTTTCACCCGCTATACGCGCTCACGGGCTTCCTCGGCACGACCCTCGCCCTCAAAGTCTTCTTGTGCTTGCACGCACTGTTCGGTTGTTTCGGCATGTACCACTTAGCCCGGCACCAAGGGCTACAGTGGTTCGGCGCTCTGACCGCAGCGACGATCTGGGTGGGCTCGGGATTTTTCGCGTGGCATTGCGGAACCGGCCACGGCAACTTCATCGCCTTCTACCTTGCTCCCTGGGCCGTGCTGCTGTGGCGGCGTGCTGTCGCTGACGTGCGATTCGCGCCGCTCCTGGCCTTGGTATTGAGCGGCGCTATTTACGCGGGGGGCGCTTACGCCTTTCCGTTTTTCGCACTCTTGCTGGGCGTGGAAGTCATTCTTCAGATGATCAGGCCAACGCCGCAGACTGAAACGCGCACTGGCATTGTCGTGGCGGGATCTGTGACCGTCCTGTTGACGTTGACGCTTTGCGCGCTGCGCCTGCTGCCGATCCTCGAACACCTCGGATACTATCCGCGCCTCGTGGGGGGCAACGACAGCATCCGCCTGGGTGAATTGCTGCAGATGCTGACGCGCGACGACGCGAGTGGTCCAGGAACGCGCTTTGGCGGGCACCCATGGAGTTGGAGTGAGTACGGGAGCTACATCGGCTACCCCGCGGTGTTGCTGGGACTTTGCGGCGGCCTCCGCGCACTGCTTCTGAGGGTGCACGGACGTGTGCTGGTGGGCACGGTGCTTTTCGCCATGCTCACCCTTGGACACACCGGACTCATTTCGCCGTGGACGCTGCTGCACCAGCTCCCTGTTTTCGACTCCTTGCGCGTGCCCACACGATTCGTCGTGCTTTTTCTACTGTACTTCGCGCTACTCGCAGGCACCGCTCTCGATGGGATCCGTGCGCGACTGCCCCGACGTTTCGGACGCTTCGGATTCGGAAGCGGAGCCCTTGGGTGGCTGCGCCACGCCGTCCCATGGGCGTGCTTGCTCTGGATCACTGTTTCGTTGATCCAACACCACCGGTCTGTGCTTCGAGGGATGTGGCGGGATAAACCCGTGGTCGCAGCAGCGTCGCAGCGTTCTCCGCAGCTATTCATTGCTGCGATGCCCAAGGCTCACGAGCCTTGGGCGCAGCACCCCGCGCCCGCGCAGTTCCCGTCAGCCAATCTGGGAACGGGATTCTGTTACACCGGGATGGCGTACCGGCCCGCGCCAGGTCTGTGGGCTGGCAACGTTTCCCAGGTGCGCGTCACTGAAGGGGCTGTGGAGTCCTGGGGCAACTCCACCCGAAGCTTTTGGGCGGTGGTCGCGCTGCCCAATCCCGCACGGGTGATCTTCAATCAAACCTATTCCCCGGGTTGGCGCGCAGACACCGGTGAGCTCACGCTGACCCGCGGCCGGATCGCCGTGGATCTGCCACCGGGACGACATCGGGTCGAAATCGAATATCGGCCCGTGCTTTTTCCCTGGGCCGTCGGGATCTCCGTTCTGGGCGCCCTCCTGGCGCTCTGGGTCGGACTGCTTGGCCATCGTCTCACGCGTGTGCGCAGCAAAGCGACATTGACCATCGGCTGCGTCACGCTAGCAGTGGTGACGAGCTTCGCTTACGCGCGCGCCCCCAAGTGGGCGTACGACGAGCAGACGCCCACCAAGTTCCGAGCTAGCGAGTAGCCGACATTCGCGCGGACAGCCCGCCCATTTGCGCGACGGGTCGCGGACCACAAGCCACAAGCTGCGAGCGTTGACAGCCTGGCGGCTCGCCGGCACCCTTGGATGAATGCCGTCACTTTCCGTGGTCGTTCCCGTGTGGAACGGCGCCAGGTTTGTCGGTGAGAACCTGGATCTCATTGCCGACTACCTAGCGTCCAGGGGAGACGCCGAGCTCCTCGTCGTCGACGACGGCAGCAGCGACAGCACCGTAAGCGTCGTCCAAGAAGCGATCGCACGAACGTCGAAACGCGTCCCAAGCCGCATGCTGACCAACGAACGCAACCGCGGGAAAGGCTATTCTGTACGCCGCGGGCTGCTGGCAGCACGGGGAGATCTACGCCTGTTTGTTGACGCCGACTTGACCTACCCTTGTGACAACTTCCAGGCAGTGGAGCAGGCGCTGCTACGCGGGGCGGACCTGGCCGTGGCGAGCCGCGTGCACCCTGACAGCCGCTATGTAATGGCACCAGAGTTTTTCCGGCACGTGTATACGCGCCATCATCTGGGACGCTTGTTCAATGCCGTCGTGCAACGCGGTGTCGTGCGCGGGATCTCCGACACCCAGGCAGGGCTCAAAGGGTTCCGCCGACAGACCGTGATCAACTTGCTTCCGCGAGTGAAGATGGAGCGCTTCGCGTTCGACGTCGAACTCTTGTTTCTTGCCCAGCGCATGGGGCTACGCATCGAAGAGGTACCCGTCACGTTCATCTATTGCAAGGAGCCCAGCTCTCTGCAGTTGGCGCGGGACGGTGCACAAATGCTAGGTGACCTGCTCGAAATTCGCAGCCGCGCGCGGCGCGGCGCATACGACGGCGCGCCGGATCTAGCCGCAGTCGTCGCGGAGCCCGGCGAGCGCACGACGAACTGGCCTGCCCGTCACAAGATTTCGAGATAGCCGATGGCTTGATACCCGCGCTGCTTGAGGATCGCAGAGAGCTCGGGGTCTTCGAGAGCCGCAAGCTCCTGCGGGCCGGCGTGACGCGCGCCCACCGTAGCCAAAGAGTGGGGCGTATCCCCTTCCCGAGGATGCACCACCCACTCGACCACATCGTCGCGCAGCCGGGCGGCCAACTCCAAAGCCTCGCGGCGGAAGTGTGCGCTGCCGGTCAACTCCAAGCCGACTACCGGACGCACGGGCACCCCCGCTTTCCGAGCGGCGCTCGCTAGCCCCTTCCCCAGGCTGCGCAGCAAGACCCCGCGCGGCCCGCCCCGCCACGGCGGCGCCCGTTCCAGTGGGACACGCACATGCGGACAGGCGCGGCGCACGGCCTCTCGGAGAATCACGTCGCGGATCACCGGGAAGGCATGGGCGTGATGGTGCCCGTTGATGTGCGTGGGCGTCACTCCAAAGTCATGAAGCGCATCCAGCTGTGCCAGCAACTCGCGCTCGACGCAGCGATGAGAAAGCCGGGAGCGCACAGCGGCAAGTAGCACCCGTGGCAGGCCGAGAAACTCGCCGGCGGCGTTGGTGAGGCCTGGCTGCGCCCCAAACAACGCGCGCCCTTCCGTGACGCAAAAGTGCAGCCCGATGCCAGCGCCTAGCTCCGCCAGTTCCGCGATCACGGCACGCTGTGGAGCAGCGGTCACGCAGACGCTCACCTCCTTGACCAGCCCGGCCCGCACGGCCCTCAGGATCCCCCGGTCGATCTCCTCGCTCATGCCGAGATCGTCAGCGTTGAAGATAACGGATCGGCTCATGGGGTCGCTTTCCGAGTGGCCAGCACGACGCGGGATATCCGGGTTGCGCGTACGTCCATCTGTGCCTCGAATCCAGCGCGTTGCATCATCTGCTGCATTTCCACGGCCCCGAACAGTCGCACAGGCACGCCCCAGGCGCGATGATACATCAGGTAGGCGTTGCCCCAGGCGCCGCGCCGCGGGTAGAGCACGACCAACTGCCCGCCGTCACTCAGATGCCGCTGGATCCCACCGAGCGCGCCGACGGGGTCCGAACAGAATTCGAGTGCGCCCAGGCAAATGGCCTTGTCGAAGCGTTGTTCCAGCGCGAGTTGGCACAAGTCAGAGCAGACTGCATCGACGCCTGTTTTGCGGCAGGCAGCGACCATCGCCTCAGAGGCATCGACGCCGAGCACCGTCGCGCCGGCGGCCTGAATCCAAGCGGAGTCGAAACCTGCGCCACAACCCGCATCCAACACTCGATCGCCGGGCCGCAGCCCGAGGAGCGCACGCACCACCGCACGTTCACGGCTGCGGAGCGCGCCGACCGGTCCCTTGGCCATGCGACGCCGATAGCCGGCGGCGCGCGTGCCGAAGCGCGCGAGGGCTGCGGGGTTGATCATGCTGCCGTGACTCAGACTTCCGGAAGGCGCACGCGCTTTTCAGCCTCGGGGGCGATGGGCTGTCCACCGTCACGCTCCGCCACGGCCTGCTTGAATCCGACGGCTTCGGCCCGTTGCTTGAACCACAGGCCCTCAGGCGTGTGGCGCGCGATCCCATCACACAGCGTGGCCAGCACCTGGGTGCTCACCAGACCCATATTCTCGTAGGCTTGATTGATGACAAGCTTCTGCATCATGAGCTGGTTCTTCGGGACTGCCGCCATACGCAGTGCCATCGTGGCCACGTGCGCGTCCAAGTCCGCATCCGGCACCGCCTCCGACACGAGCCCCATCGCCTGAGCGGCTCGCCCATCCACGAGATCTCCCGTCAGGAGCATGCGTTTGGCTCGCTCCGCGCCGATCCGAAACACCCACATCGCCGTCGTCGGACAGCCCCAAACCCGCGCGGGGGGATAGCCGATCTTCGCGTCGTTCGCCATGACGACCAGGTCACAGGAAAGAGCGATGTCGCTCCCTCCGGCAACGGCATAGCCGTGTACTTTCGCGATGGTCGGCTTATGGCTGCGCCACAGCGACTGAAAGTCCAGAGTGTTCTGGTACATCATGCGGAAGTCGACGGTGGGATCCCAGGGCATGCTCTGGACACCAGGGTTTTCCCCCTGCGTCTGAGCATATGCCATCAAGTCGTAGCCGGCGCAGAATGCACGACCGGCCCCCGTCAGCAGAATGACATGTACCGCGTCGTCTTTGCCCGCGCGTTCGACCGCTGCGCGGATCTCGCGTGGCATATGATGATCGATCGCGTTCAGACGATCGGGGCGGTTTAGGGTGATCGTGGCAACACGATCGTCCACCGCGTACTGGATACTATGATAGCTCACGCGACGTCCTCCTCGGAGGGCACGCTACTCCAAATCGCCGCGGATGCTACCGGCGCTTGCGAGCGACGAAACTCGTGAACTTCAGCTTCAAAGCGTCCAGGCGCTGAGCGAGCTGCTTGTCCGCGCCCTGTTTGGCGCCCTCGATCAGTCCCGGCGTCGATGCGTCCTCGACGATCAGCAGGGACTTCCGGATCTCCAGTGCCAGGGTGGCATCCGCGTGGTGGCGCACGAAAGCCTGCACCAAAGCCTGGGCCGCGCCGCTCCGAACCACCGCCGCCTCTCCGCGCTGCTTCAGCTCGGGTGTCTCCCATGCCCAGGAGTTACCGACGTCACCCAGAGCTGCAAGTGCCAGCTTGCGCTCGTCGTAGTCGAGGTTTCCGCGTAGGAGTCCCTCGAGGGTAGAAACGATCACGGGGCGACGGCAGTCTCCGATCGCGCTGAGTACGGCCCGGCGCCGCTCACCTGGCGTCTTGGTTAGCGAGACAAGCAGTTGGGTCGCCTCGGTGCTGCCGATGCGCCCAAGGGCTTCCGCTGCGGCGCGAACGACCCAGTACTCTTGCTGCTTTTGTGCGATGCGCGACAACACCGGCACCGCGCGGACGTCGCGCTTGCGTCCCACGGACTCGATGAGACTGACACGCACGGCGAGCCACGCTGTCGGCGTCTGCTGACCGCGCTCGACCCCCTGCAGCGCCAGTTGCTCGAGCATTGGCAGAAGCGCGTCCGGCCCCAGGGCGTCCAGGCCGCGCGTCAACGACGCGAGGCGTCCGCGCCGCTGTTTGTCCCGCAGGGCAGCCTGCGCCAGGACGCCACGTACGGCGCCGAATACTGCGGGGTTGGCGACTCGGTGTGCGGCAACGTCGCGACGCAAGATCTTCAGTTGGGCAGCCTCCAGATCCGAGGGCTGCAGCACCACACCTCGCGGAGCCGCGGGCGCGGCGTCCGCGACAGCTGCGCTCAGCCAAAGGCCGCAAGTCAGAACTACGGGTAACGCGATTCGACAGAACCGCGGCATGCGCGTGAGTTTCATAGTCCCGCCTCCCACCAGAACACGCCGGGCAAGGGCGTGCGTTTCGTATTCGTACCGCAATGCACTTCGCCGCTGAGTCGATGCAACATGTCCCAATCTTCCACGAAGTGCACGGTGATGCCGTGTTTGGAGAGCGCCTCGGTGAGTTGGGTCTCGAAGGGGTCCACTCCGCCGATCTTGGGTCCGTGCGGGCGTGGCGAGGCAAAGACGGTATCGCCCAGCACTTGGCCGTTCACGGTACCGGGCTGATAGGCCACGGACACCCCGTACGACGACATATGTAGAAACGGAGCGGGGACCAGGTCCGCATCCCCGATGCCGACTTCCGCGCGTAGGACGTCGAGCTGCGCGTCGACTTCCACCTCGGCGCGCTTGCTTTCAGCCATCACATCCGTATCTGCAAGGGCGCCGCTCACGGTGATTTGTGCCGGAACGGTGCCATTGGTGTCGAAGTTGATCCAGGCCTTGCCCGTAAACATCATGGTGTCGCCTTGCCCCTGGTTCACCAAGTCTTCCAGCATTTTCTTGGCGAGCGCTGGGTCGTTGACCAACACGACGAAGCCAAGGGGCGAGCTCGACTTCAGAAAGCTGACGGTCTCGTCTACGTGGCCAACGGCCAGCCACGACGTGTCGATGAAGACAGTGGGCTGCACGCGTTGAGCGGCGAAGAAATCGTCCACCGCGGGATTGGGGAAGAAGCTCGGCGTGCTGCCCCGTAAAATGCGGCCGAGTGGGTATGTCGCGCCGTTGTGGGTATGTGGCGGAATCGTTTCCGTATTCCCGTAGGAATTCAGCGAGTCCATGCTTTGCGAGTGACCCGGCGCAACGGGAGGCGTGTACCCCGCAGAGTTCATGCCGTGATAGCTCATGTACACCTCGCGCCCGGCCTCGCGGAGTGCGTTCGCGGGTTGCCCTGGACGTTCCACGTTGGCGGAACGCATGAACACGTCCAAGCGGCGTTGCTGGCCGTCCGGCGCGGGCACGGTGGCGTAGCCGATCTCCATCCAGTCTTGAGTCCAATGATCGAACTGACCGTTGTCCACGAGGCCACCGGGGAGCTGCGCGGCTTCGACGACGGGGTCGTAGCTCCCGTGAAACGCACTGTTGTCGAAGCCTAACACGCGGCTGGCGAACGCCTGTTCCGTCGCCTGAAGATGGTGTGACAACAGCAGCGGAGCGACTCGCATCTGCACCAGATCACTGACGATACCGCTGCCAGCGGTCTCCACGTCCAAGTGCACGTCCACTAGCCCGGACCACCCCGTGGTGTTGCGAACGAAGTCACGGCCCTCGAGCCCCAGCTCGACGCCCGTGCGCAAGTCCGCCACCGTAAGGTCAAGATACCAGGACGGCGCGCCTCCTTCGACGGGAACGTAACTCAGTAGCTGCCAGCCGTCGGCAGTTCGTCGAAACAGGCGAACCTGTTCGGCCGCAGCAGCAGCCACCCAGACTCGGCCCGCCGCTGCGTCCGGCGCAGCAGCCCAGGGCTTCACGATGAGGCGGGCCAAGTCCGCTTCGTCTTCAGGACCATCGACGACATCGTTTGCACTGTCATGACAGCCGGCCAGGGCATCGTCACTGAGTCCCTTGAGGTCGAGTCCGCGCGGGCAGGCCTGTGCGTCGTCGTCGACGTTGGGAAGGAACACGGCGCCCCGCCCCGCCGTCCAGGCTTCCTCTCCTTCGTCGTCGGTTGGGTCGTCGAGGGAGATCAGGCCGTCGCGATTGACGTCAACCCGGAGGTCCACGATGGGCTGAGGCGTAGTGGGAGCGTTGTTGTCGCTACTGCTGCAACCGGAGAGACCGACGCAACCCGCGATCAGCAAAGGGGCGCTGAGTTT
>CBDUPW010000324.1:0-7811 GCA_965369205.1 uncultured Polyangiaceae bacterium
ACTCTTTGCCGATGCCCTGCAACTGCACCGCTTCGGACTCGAGCTTGCCAAAGCTGTTGTCGCGGCAGGAACGTCCGTCGGGCGGTGGCGCGCCAATGCTGTCGCACGCGACTTCAAACTGGCCGGTTTCACAACCCTCGGAGGCAGAACACAAGCCGTCGAGATCGAAGCCGAGGTCCTTCCACGCATCACCGCTGCCCGCCGATTGATTGCGATCCAAGGATCCCAACGCCATGCTGTCCACAGCAACGTAGACTGGATCGATGTTGTCACCTCCAGCGTTCTTGGGTCGTTGCTCCGCGGTGGGCACCCCCGCGCTGATGCACCCGTCGGGGGTCTTCGACGACCACCAACCGACGCCGCTGCCCCATTGGTCCTTGGGCACCGCACTGGGCGCCGGACCTTCGACCAGCGACTCGTCGTAGACCTGGCACGCGAACGGCGAGAGCCCAACGCTCGCTACTCCCGCCAGGGCTGCTGCCCACCACGCTTTGCGCATCAGGTTCAGGATAGCCAATGCGCGGCGCACATTCCGCCCTTTTTTGTGGATGCCTGTAGAAAGCAGGGTGAGCTTGCTCGAAACCGGGTGGGTCGGGGCCAGGGCGCGGGCGCGCACGGGGCCGCTAGTCCTGACTTGGGCCGCCGGGCGCGCCGGTCGCGGGGGCGTCGGCGTCAACGTCGTTCAGGTCGAGTAGCACGGGACAGTGATCCGAGAGTCGCTCCTGCGCTGCGCCCGACGCCGACTTGAAGACGCATCCCTGCAATCCACAATACCCTGAAGAAACCGCCGTGGCGGACGGATGCAGCTCGGCTTCGTCCAGGCGAACCACTAGGTGATCGAGGCTGCCGGCACCGCCACGATACGCATGGCTGCAGTCCGGCGTGGTGCGGACACGCCGGGCCACCGTCCCCAGTTGTTGATCAAAGGCCGCTAGCTCTTCGGGCGCGGAAACTCTGGGGCTGCAGCTGGAACAGCCCATGGTGTTGAAGTCGCCAGCCAAGATCACGTCACGTTCGGCCCGCTCCTGGTCGAGCTTCCCGATGACCGCGGCCAACTGCGCGGCCGAGCGCCTTCGCAAGCCAAGGTCGCGCTTTTTCGTGCCGCTCTTGGCGTGCAGGCTGACCAAGACAAAATCGATGCCGGCGCCCCGCGTGAAGGGTAGCGCGAGGCCTGGGCGTAGCTGATCCTTGCACGCCTCTCCGTGGGGGTTGAGCTCCGCCAGCACCAGCGGCTTGCCGGCCTGAAGGCGATCCGTCCGCCACAGAACTCCGACATGCTGACTCGAGCGCCGGTCGCAGTCGTCGAGCTGCAGCCGCCAAGTTGCACCCGTGTGCTTGCTCAATTTCTGAAGCAACCCTTGAGTCTGCTGCTGGGCCCAGGCGGTGTTTTTGAACTCCTGGACACTGAGTGCGTCGACGCCCAACCAGGCGATCGCGCAGGCGAGCCATGCCACGTCCGTGCCGCTCCCGTTTGCGGCGGGACGCTTGCCCGGTTTCCCATCCGGGAACCAGCGAATGTTCCAGGTTCCAACGCGCACCTTGTCGTCGGGTCGGGGCAGGCGTGCACCTGTGGCCAGCGCGCGCTCGCAGGCCTCGCGAGAAGACCACACGTCGACGGACGCGCTAGCCGGGGACGCAGTGTCGCGCGAGCTGGCGGGTGGCGCAGGCGCGGGCGGAGCCGCGGGCGTTTCGCGAACGGATTGGTCGCTGGCAACGCGTGGCTCGGTCGCACGGGCTTCGCGACCGCGCTCGGTGCAAGCCGTCGCAACGAGCGACAACACACTGAAGGGAAGCAGCCAGCGCACCTGAGGCACTCTACTCCGCCGCCGTCAGCCCGCACGGTGTGCGCGGTGGGCACAGCGCGGAGTGCAAGCGGGCGGCAGGTGTGGGGCAGCCGCACACTTGCTCGCGGTCGGAGGCACAAGGCACTGGACTGGTTCAACCATTTATCTATTCGATATTATTAGGATATGATGAATCACGGTTGCCCACTTCGAGGGGTTTGGCACAGCGAGTGCTCTGTCCCTCAGTCATGAAAAAGACCGCACTCAAACTCGGACTTTCTTTCTTCCTCGTCCTGCCCGCGATCGCGTGTGGCCAGAGCGCCGAAGAGCCCACACCGGCCTCCCCCATCGGACCCGTCGCGAAAGACGCCGCGGAAGCTTGGCCCGAGCAACCCACGAACGTACCCAGCATCAGCGCCAAGCAGATCGCCGAAGCGTGCGTGCTGCAGGCCGCGTGCATCCCCGCCGAAGAGGGTTTCGACCGCAAGACCCTGCGCGCTCTGGTCGACCTATGCACCCACGACGCCGCGTTCTCGGCCGAGCGCGCCATCGCTCTGAGCGGATTTGTGCAACGCAACGAGCGCGCCGAGTTCTTCGTCGACTGCACCCTGAAGGCCAGCGACTGCGACGCCACTCGGGCCTGCGCGACCCAACGCCCGGATGAGATCTATTGCGAAGAAGACGGCTGTCGACTCCGGGCTGACGCCAGCTACAGCGTGAGTTGCAGTGGAGATATCGCGACGCTCAGCGCGGGCTCAGAAACTGTGCAGCGTGATTGTACGCGCGCCTTTGCGCAGTGCTCAGAAACCAGTGCCACCGGCTGCACGGATCGGCAATTCAGCGCCTGCGATGAGGTCGGCATGAAGACGGGGGATCGCTGTGATGGCAACATCCGCCTAGGCTGCGACGGCGCTAATCAGGTGAGCTTTCGGGATTGCAGCCGCCTAGGCGGAAGCTGCGAGCAAAATGGCGCGGGCGCCTGCGTCTATCCCGACGTGGATGCTCGCTGCACTTCGGACGAAAAAGCCGCCTCCCAGTGCCAGGGGGACCAACTGTCGCTCTGCGTGGGGCACGCCTGGGTGACCGTGACTGCGGCCGCCGTTTGCCCCGAGTAGTCCAATCCCCTGACAAGAAGTGATACGCCTGGGCCATGAGCCCGGGCGTATCTGGTTTTGTGCAGCGGCGTGATGAAGACGGCGTTGCGGTTCTGACCATCGACAGTCCTCCCGTCAACGCGTTGTCCGCCGCAGTGGTTGTGCAGTTGTGCGACGCGCTGGACGCTTGTGCCCAAGACGCAAGCGTCCAGGCCATCGTCGTCACTGGCGCTGGAGGGTGCTTCATCGCCGGCGCGGACATCACGCGCCTGGAACGCATCGCCCGCGGAGAGCAGCTAAGCACGGCTAGCGGGCCGACCCTCCTTGACGCAATCGCTCGGCTGGAGGGAAGTCGCAAGCCTGTTGTCGCAGCAATCGACGGCTTTGCGTTGGGTGGCGGCCTTGAGCTTGCCCTGGCGTGTCACGAGCGTGTGGGCACACCCCGCGCGCGCCTGGGGCTGCCTGAGCTGAAGCTCGGATTGATCCCCGGCGCCGGCGGAACCCAACGCTTGCCTCGCACAGTCGGCGTTCCATGCGCTCTCGAAATGATGCTGCTCGGGACAGAACTCCGTGGCGCGGCGGGCGCAGCAGCGGGACTACTTGCCGGCATCGTGGAAGCAGAGCCACTGGTAAAAGAGGCCTGCGCGCGAGCCCGAAGCCTCTGCTCGAGCTCAGCGCCCCTGCAAAGCAACCTCAGGCGAGAAGACCGGATCGGCGCGCTGAGCGCTGCCCGGCTCAGCGCCGATGAGGTGCGCGCGCGCGCCGCCAGTCGCTACAAGAACCAAATCCAAGCCGACGCCTGCATCGAGGCGGTGCTGGACGGCATCGAGCACGGTCCCGAGGCGGGTCTCGAGCGCGAGCGCACACTCTTCCTGGGCCTGCTTCAGAGCAGCCAGGCCAAGGCCCTGATCCACGTCTTTTTCGCCGAACGCGGCGTCGGCAAAGCGGACCTGCCGGCCCATCGAAACCTGGACCACGTCGCTGTGCTCGGCGGGGGCACCATGGGCGTGGGCATTGCGGTCGCCCTGCTGACTGCCGGACTCACGACGACGCTACTGGAAAGCTCAGCGGAGCGGGCCAAAGCGGCTAATGAGCGGGTGCATGCGCTGCTCGACCGAGATGTGACGCGCGGGCGGGCCAGCGCGGAGCAAGCGCTTCGCCGCAAACAGGCGCTACAGACGACGTGCACCGTATCCGAGCTTTCCGCAGCGCAGTTCGTGATTGAGGCAGTAACGGAAGATCTCGCCATCAAGCGCGCGCTCTTGGAACAGGTCGCGGCAGTCGTCCGACCGGATGTGCCCTTCGCCACGAACACCTCGACCCTGGACCTCAGCACCCTCCGCGGCGGCGCGGTGCAGAGCCAGCGCGTCATCGGCATGCACTTTTTTAGCCCGGCGCATGTGATGAAGCTGGTGGAAGTCATATCGGACGCGCAGTCTTCCCCGGCGGCCGTCGCGGATGCCCGGGCGCTCGCCAAGCGCATGCGCAAGTCTCCGGTGTTGGTGCAGAGTTGCCCCGGCTTCTTGTTGAACCGCGTCTTCATGCCCTATGGCCAAGCGTGCGGCTTCCTGATCGATCGCGGTGTGGATCCCTACGCTATCGACGCGGCGCTCGAAGCCTTCGGCATGCCCATGGGCCCGTGTCGCGTCAGCGATCTGACCGGCATCGACGTCGGTCTGAAAGCGGGCGCCATCTTGGATGAAGCGTTTCCGGATCGTGTGTATCGCTCAGCCCTGCGCGCGCTGCTCGCCGAAGCCGGAAGACTCGGGGAAAAGACGGGTGCGGGTCACTATGCTTACAAGGCTGGGCGCGCGGCCCCAGATGCAGGGCTGCAGGACTTCGTGAACCAAGCCCGCGCCCTCGCTGGGGATCCAACGCCCCTCAAACTCAGTGCGGAACAGATCTGCGACCACCTGATGCTGCCCGTGGTGAACGAAGCGTTGCGCGCCCTCAATGAGGGCGTGGTCGCGCGCAGTAGCGACGTCGATATCGCTGCCATACTGGCCTACGGCTTCCCGGCGTATCGCGGCGGGCCGCTTTTCTGGGCCGCAGAGCGCGGCTTCGGCGCAGTCCTTTCCGCCCTCAGCGCTATGCACGCGGCCTACGGCATTGGCCTGTATCGCCCCAGCGAAGCGCTACGGCAGGTTGCCGCGTCCGGGTCGCAAGAAACACACCCTGCCGACTGATAGAGCGCTGGCAGGGCACGACACTACTCGCGTAGGCGCACCGTTGCTTCGAAGCGCCGCCCCGACGCCAAGGAGAAGTACGCGCGTCCGGGTTTAGTTTGTGACGGTGGTGTGAAGCCCATCGTCACAGTCGCCGTCGGGTCGTCGGCGTCTTCCGTCGCAGCGCCATCGCTCAGTACGATCTCCAGTTCGATCTGAACGACGCCCGCGCCTTGGCCCTGGGGCAGTGCAAAACGGCCGCTCTTGAGCATCAGCGCGGTACGCGTGAGCACCCGGCCAATGGCCGCTTCGACCTCCCTCGGTTCGGTGACCATTTCGCCCAGCTTGCCGTCGGCGTCCACGGACAGGCGGATCCGCGCGGAACCAACGGAACCCGCGGGCGCGCTGCGCCAGTAGGGGTCTCGATGGGTTGCGGCAGTGATGGCGCGCACGAAAGCCTTGTCCAAGCGCCGCACACCGGCGGGCAGATCCGATGCTCCGCCGTTTGCGGTCTCTGCGCTCCCTGTCGGGGCCGGTGTGGGTGGCTGGGACGGCGAGTCGGCAGTCGTCGGCGGCTGTGTCGCCGAGGCCGCGAGGGGCGCCGCTGCCTTGGCGACTGCGGGCGGCTCCGGCGACGACGGCTTCGGCGACGGCGGCTTCGGGGACTCAGACTGTGGATCGGGTGGCGCCTCGGGCGGGGTCGCCGCTTCGGGCTCGACGGGTGGCGATTTCGGCTTGGCGCGCGGTAGCACTGGCTCCGCAGGCGACGCCTCGGCCGGGGGCTCTGCAGCGTTCGCAGGGCGCGCCGCCCGAGTCTCCGCAGCGCGCGTGAACAGCGGCTCGATGTCGACCATGTCGCCGCTCCACACGTCCGGGCGTTCCACCTCCACCGCCCGGTCCGCCGCCTGCGCGCCTGAGAGCAGCGTGATCGTCGCCGCATGCAGCGCAAGGGAGACACAAATGGCGAGCGTCGAGCGGAAGCCCATGGCAGACAGACAGCATAGCGCTGCTCGGGGTTCCCGGCTTTTCGGGAATCTTCCGGCTGTCTGGAAGCGTTGGCTGGCTGAAATGACTCGATCCACCCGCTGGTTTGCGCTCTTGGCTTGCAGCGCCGCCCTGCTTGCTTGCGACGATGACGAGCCCACGGCGGCACTCGAGGGGCCCGCGCCCAGCGCGTCGGTGTCCCCAGCAGTGTCGGCGCCCGCGCCCAGCGTCAGCGCTCCCGCGCCGGATCGTCCGAAAGCGTCAAAACACGCGCTGACACACGCCGAGTTCGTGCGCCTGTTCGTGGAAGCTTCAGAGCCCGACCGCTATTTCTTCAGTGACAACTACGTCTCGAACGAAACCAGCTACCTGCAGGTGGCCGGCGCACTCCACAAGCGCGCAGGACGCGGTGGTGGCTACATCGGTGTGGGGCCCGAGCAGAACTTCAGCTATGTCGCACTACTGAAACCCGAGCTTGCGTTTATTGTCGATATTCGCCGCGCCAACGCCGTGGAGCACCTTTGGTACAAGGCGCTCTTCGAAGGCGCCTCCAGCCGGTTTTCGTTTCTGGCCGAGCTCATCGGTCGCGCAGCACCTCGCACTGAAGAGAGCGACGCGCCACTAAAGGACATCCTCGAACGCGTCGAGGCGCTGCCCAAGAGCGACGCGGGCTATTCCCGTATCACCACGCGCAGTCGAGAGCGCATCGCGAGCTGGGGCGTCGAATTGTCCAAGAGCGACCTCAAGCTCCTCGCCTCGACGCAGCAGGCGTTCTTCGACAAGGGGCTCTCCCTCGCCTTCGAGTTGCACGAAAAAAACGGACGCAACTATCCCAGTCTGAAAGCTCTGCTCCAGCAGACGGCCCCGAAAGGCGACGTGGGTGGCTTCCTGAGCAGTGCCGCGAGCTTCCAACATGTGCAGCGGATGCAGCGGGAAAACCGAATCATTCCAGTAGTCGGGGATTTCGGGGGCGAACATGCGCTCAAACGCGTCGGCGCCGAACTGCGGCGGCGGGATCTGCCGGTGCACGCGTTCTATGTCTCCAACGTTGAGCAATACCTGCTTGAGCCGCAGAGTTGGCCCAAGTGGGTCGCGAACGTTGCCGCACTCCCGAGCAATGAAAGCAGCGTGTTTATTCGCTGCTACCTGGACCAGGGCAAGCGCCACCCGGACCAACTCCAAGGGCACCGCACGGCCACCGTGCTGAGCAGCTTCGACCACTTCAAGTGGCGCACTGCAAAGAAGCCCTACAAGAGCTTCTACGAGATCAGCAGCGACGGCGTGTTGAACCCCTAGCGTCGCCCCGGGCCGCGGCGTGGTGATTCGCGGCGCGACGGCTCAGGAGTCTTTGCCGCGAACCACGAGCACCGCCACTTTGGCTCGCCGCAGCAGGTCTTCGGCCACAGAGCCGAGCACCGCCCGAGACAGCTTGCTGCGATTGCGATTGCCGACGACCACGAGATTGGCAGCGTGGCGCTCGGCCGATTCCGACAAAACACGACCGGCCGGCCCCACTTGAACCTCGCAGACGACGGGCGGCGCGGCGACGCCACTGTCCGCCGCCCAGGCGCTGGCCAACTTCTGCACGCGGTGTTCGAGCTTCTGCGCTTGCGCGCTCGTGTCCACGATGTGCTCGTGCGCGCCATACTCCATCTTTTTGAACGGGTCGTAGCCGCCTATGACTTGTACAATCACTAGGGACGCCCCACGGCTGGTGGCCAATTCCAGCGCCTGGACCAGCGCATGCTCGCTGGCGGGTTTGTCGTCCATGCCCACCAAGATGA
>CBDUPW010000325.1:0-7776 GCA_965369205.1 uncultured Polyangiaceae bacterium
CCCGCATCGCCCAGGGGAACTTTGGCACTCCACGCCCCCCGCCGCCCCGCAAGAATGAACGGAACTTCGGCACTCCACGCCCCCCGCCGCCCCGCAAGAATGAACCCCCGCAAGAACAAGGAATCAAGTGGAAGGCAAAGTCTGCATCGTAACCGGTAGCAACACCGGCATTGGCAAAGACACGGCACGTGGCTTGGCCGCACGGGGCGCCACGGTGGTGTTGGCGTGTCGCAACTTGGATAAGGCCAACGCGGCACGGGACGACATTGCTGCCAGCACGGGGCGCAAGGACGTCGGCGTCGAAGTACTGGATCTTGGAAGCTTCGCCAGCATTCGGTCCTTTGTGCGGCGTTTCCAGGAAAAGCACCCGCGCTTGGACGTGCTGGTGAACAACGCCGGGATCTGGCCGCTGTCGCGCGTCACGACCGAGGACGGGTTGGAAGGGACCTTTGGGGTCAACCATGTGGGCACGCACTTCTTGACCCGCGAGCTGTTGCCGCTCTTGAAGCAGAGCGCGCCGTCCCGCATCGTGGTGCTCAGCTCGGCCTTGCACTACCGGGGGTCCATGGACTGGGACGACATTCAGGCGGAGCGCAAGAGCTACAACGGTCCGAAGATGTACAGTCACTCCAAACTGATGAACGTGCTGTTCACGAAGGCATTGGCGCGGCGCCTGGACGGCACGGGCGTCACGGTGAACGCAGTGCACCCGGGCGTGGTGCAGACGGAGTTGGCGCGAGAGTATCCTGCGCTGCTGACGAAGATCTTTCACCTCTTCACCCTCACCCCGGAGCAGGGCGCGCGCTGCTCATTGCACGTGGCCACGTCCCCGGACTTGGTGCAGGTCAGCGGCGCCTACTTCGAAAAGAGCCGAGAAAAGAAAGCCGCCAAGGCCGCCCGGGACGAAGCCGCACAAGAGAAGCTGTGGCAGCTCACGGAGTCGATCTTGGCAACCAGCGCCACCGCGGCTGTCTAGACGCCACCGAGGATGCCTAGGTCCGCCGCGACCCGGGGGGCAGCCCGCCGGACGCGCCCCACGCAGACAACAGCGCGGCGTAGGGGAATATCGCGGGAAGATCAGCGCTCGAGGCCACGTAGACGACCTGCTTGCACCGGGGGACGCAAAGGAACCGCCACCATGACGCCCCGCCGCCCCCGCCCCGGCTTTCTGCTGCTCGTGCTCGTGCTCGCGCTACTCGCCTGCAAGAAGAAGCAAGCGCCGCCGCCACCGAAACCCTACGTGCCGACCGCGACATCCGTGGGCACGTACCAGTCACTCTGCGAGACGCCGACTCGGCCGGTGCTGGGCACACCCTACAAACTCAAGGCAGACCAGGTGAGCAAGCTCGTGGTGTTTCAGAAGTACCTGGACGACAAGAAGCCCAGCTACAAGCTGACCAAGCAGGACCGCCTTGGTGCCTGGTCGGATCCGAAAATGAAGGCGGGCGACGTGGAGTTGGTCGTGTGCGTCGAGATGAAGAAGAAGAAGAAGGCGCAGGGTGTCTGTTCCTACATGGGCGGGAAGATCGAACCCTGGGAGATGTCCCACAGCGTCCGCGTGATCGAGGCGACGACCGGCAAGGAAGTGCTCAAGGAGGAATTTGACCTGGGCGCGGACGCTTTCAAGTGCCCTGCCACCTCCCGGGGCGGCAACTACTTCGAAGGTTCCGACTACAGCACCAAGCTGGTGTCACTGATGGCCAAGCTGCAGCCGAGCTTGCCGGAGTTGCCTGAGACGCGCGCGTTCAAACTGGACGCAGTTTGCGACGGCGTGCCCTTTCCGCAAACTGCAGCGTACGACAAGGGATCCAACGAAAAACGCAACCTCCGCGTGGCCTGGCGCCCGGCGGCAGAGTACTCGTACCTAGATGAAACTCCATTCGAGCGGCGGCTGGCCAGCAGTCAGGGCGTGAGCAAACACCAGTTGGTCGCTTGCGTGACTGGCAAACCGAAAAAGAAGAAGCGCAACTGTCGCTTCATGACCAAGACGCTTGAAATGTGGGACGGCGAAGTGGAAGTGGTGCTGCGCGAGTCCGCCACGGCAAAGGTCGTCGAAACGAAGGTGTTCAAAGCAAGCGCGGGACGCTGCCCGGCGACGCACAAGTTTTGGAAAGACCGAGAAATCTACATGGGCACCCTGGAGCCCGCCTTCTTCAAGTACCTAGACTCCCTCGAGGGCGGCTAACCACGCCGCGCGCCCCGCACCGCCCGCCGCCGCACCGCCCGCCGCCGCACCGCCCGCCGCCGTGCCGCCCGCCGCCGCACCGCCTGCGAACGGCCCGCCGCCCCGGACACACGCACTCAGTAGTGATAGTCGATGGAGTAGTTCACGCACTCGTTTTTCGCGGAGAGGTCCACGCGGATGTACACCGTCGTGTCCTCGGCGCCTGTGCAACTCGGTGTGGCTTTGAGGGTGCCACCCGTGGACGAACAGCAGCCGGGCCCTGGGCCGTCGCTGGCGCTGGTTGACGTGCCCTTGCAGCTGACGCTGACGCCGGGGCAGGTGAAGTACATGCAGACCCAAGCGTTGACGTCCAAGGTGACTGCCGGATCGACAATGCAACTGGTGTCCGTGCCCTTGTATTTGTACCAGTCGACGTCGGAGTTGCCGTCGAGCTTCGCGAACACGACCTTGCCGGTGCCGTCGCAATCCGTGGAGGCGCCCAGGTCCGTGGCGGTGCCGGAGGTTTCGTTGGGTTCGAAGCCCTGATCCGTGCACGTTGCGCCGCCGCCGGTTCCGCCTGTGGCGCCACCGGTTCCGCCGCTTGCGCCGCCAGTTCCGCCTGTGGCGCCGCCGGTTCCACCGCTCGCGCCGCCCGTGCCGCCGCTGGCGCCACCGGTTCCGCCGCTTGCGCCGCCAGTTCCGCCCGTGGCGCCACCGGTTCCGCCGCTTGCGCCACCGGTTCCGCCGCTTGCGCCGCCCGTGCCGCCGCTTGCGCCGCCGGTTCCGCTCGTGCCCGCGCCGCCACCCGAACCCGCGCTGGCGCCGGTGCCGCCGGTTCCCGCAGCGTCGCAGCTGAGTCCGTCCGCAGCGCAGATCGGATGGGAGGTGGGACAGCAGCCGAGCAGTGCGCTCCCGCCGCCGCGACACTCGATGGGGGTGTCACTGGGGCACGTTGTGCTGCCGCCGCCGCTGGAGTCGTCGGAGCCACACGCCGCGATGAGCGCCGCGGGCAGCAGCAGCCAAGAAAAGCCGAAGCGCAGAGTGTTCATAGGGCCGGTGGGAATAGGGTGTTGTCGATTTGCGGTTTGGTCGTCGCGGAGCTGACGGCCTTCCAGCTTCCTTGGTTGAGCTGGATGTCGATGTCTTGCAGTGCCTTGTTACAGCGCAGCACCATCGCTTCGAACTTCAGGTCTTGGGCCGGGAAGACGGCGCTCGGCATGTCGCCGGTCAGATCGGCGGTGGCCTTGCCATGCACTTCTAGGAATACGTCGGAGGTACTAGAGCTTCCCACGTTCGACCCCAGGAACGCCCAAATGCCGTCGCGCACATCGTCGTCCAGCTCCCGCAGGCCGAAGGAGCCGCCCGAGTGCGTGACGGTGCCGAGGTACAGCACAATGAAGTTGAACTGATCGCTCAGCAGCGTGCCGCCATTTTGACTGAAGCCAGGCACGTCTGTGACGGCGTACTGGTTGTTGTTCGTGGGGTCTTTCCACTGCGAGAGCTGCGCGCCCGCCACGATATCCTCGCCCAAATTCGCCTCGGTGCTCTTGCCGCGGGCGAAGTTCCAGATCACGCCTCGGTTGGGCGCCGTCAGCACGCTGCTGCCGCAAAAGGCATTGTCCATCGCCCCGCTCGTTGCGAAGACCCGCGCGATGGCCGTGAAGCCGCTCGTCGGTGCGGGCCATGCGCCCTCTTGGAAAATCTCAGTCGTGCCGCCCTGGGTCACCTCGAGAGTGCGCGGTGTGCCCGCTTTCACTTCGATGCCGAAGGTTTCCTTCTTGCCGTTGTCCGGATCACTCGGCCACCCCGCGGGCACGGTGACCGTGGTGTCCACCGTCTTTCCGTCGCTGGCGATCTGCATCACGCGCATGCGCCGCAGCCGTGCGGGGCCGAAGGGGTTGCGGACTTCCGCCCAGAACAGCGAACCCGCGTCGAACTCCATTTGGATCACGCGCTGCTTGCCCGCGCGCGTTTGCATGCCGCTCCACTTGCTTTTGCCGAGTGCAGTGATGAGCGCCGCGGCGCCTCCGCCGCTGCCGCCCACGCCGCCGGTTGCGCCAACACCCGCGCCGCCGCCGGTGCCGCCGCCAATGCCTCCGTTGCCCGCCTGACCCGCGAAGCCGCCGCCCGCGGCCGCGCCTGCGTTGCCGCCGAAGGCTCCAAACGCGCCGCTGTTGCCGCTTCCTCCGCTGCCGCCCACGCCAGGTCCGCCGCCGGTGTCATCGGAGCCACATGCGGCGAGCAACACGCTCACCGCCAGTACACAGAGTCGTTTCATGATTGCTCCAAGGAGTGCTTACGTCGCCGCGCCCAGGCCAAGGACAGACCGAGCAACAGAAGGAGTTGCGGCGCGGAGCCACCGCTGGGAGAGGTGCGACAGCCGCAGCCCCCGGAGTCGTCCCCGCCACTGGATGGCAATTTCGATCCTACCGAGGCCCCACTGCCGCCATTTGCGCCCGAGCCGCCGTTGCCGCCATTGCCGCCGAAGCCCGGCGGCGGATCCGGCAAGCCGGTGATGCTGATGCCCGTGCAGGTTGCGGGCGTGTCCGAGTGCTCGGGCGGGTAGGCGCGGCTGAGGCTGCCTTGCTTCGCAGAGCTGCTAACGAGGGTGTCCAGATCCGTCAGCGCACAGTTCTGCGTGGTGGGACCCGGCGTGAATGACGAAAGCGAACCGTCGTGGCACTCGATGGGACTGTCGCCGGTGACGTCGGCCACGTGGGTGGTGCCGTCGCTGGTACGCACGCTCATGGCGCCAGTGACGTCGATGCCCAAGGGGAACACAGCTTCGGCCAAGTAGCTGCAGGCGCCGACCTGCATCCACGCCTGGGTGTGCGAGGCGTCGAAGGTGGCGGGGCCAATGCCGATGGGATCGTCCCCCACGGGCAGCACCGCGCGGTGGTCGGCGATGGCCACGGCAGCGACGTTGAAGGAGTGACCGTACAGCCCGCTGTCGAGGATGTAGTCGAGCACGGTGCCACCCAAGGTGGCCGGCGCGTGCATGGCGAGGCGCGTCTCGAATTCGGCCTTAGTCGGCGGAAAATCCTTTTTGTACTCGTCAACGATCGCGCCGATGAACTTCTCGGCTTCTTCGATGGCGTACTTCTGCACGGCGTCTTTCACCGGCTGAATCACAGGATCGAGCAGGGCGGCGATCAGATCCGGCACCTGGATATTCACGCCGACGGCGTTCAGGGCGTTTTGCACCGAGATGAGCCACTGCGGAAGCAGTGCTTGCGCCAAGGTGGCGTAGTCCAGGGTCGTGATGTTGTCCGCCCAGCCCGTCATGGGTGCAAACAGACCGTTTAGCTCGGCCTTCGTGATGGACAGACCGTCGCTACCAGGTGCCAAAGGCTCGTTGAGCTTGTTGGACAGGCTCTCGACGGTGTCGAGATAGGCGGGCAAAAACAGAAACAGGTCGTCGCGGAGCTTGTCGCTGAGTTTGTCGAAGGCAGAGGGCAGCGGATTGTTGCCCGCGTCAAAACGCGGCTCGAGCAGGGCGACGTATACCTTGTATTTGGCGAATAGGGTCGGGCAGGTGGCGCTGCACGCTGTCTTGTCGTCGCCTGTGCCGAGCTTTCCGTCCGTGCCGGCGGTGACGCCCAGCTTGGCGCCGTCCGCGGTGCCCGTGTTTTGCAGGTCCGCAATGGTCTTGGTGACACTGGCACGCGTGGCCACGCGCTCGTCATCGATCTCTCGCAAATACAGCGGAGTGAGCACCAAGTGATCCGCCGGCGCGAGGCCCGCGTTCTGGATCACCGTGACCAAGCCCGCGCCGGGGTTGTTCGCCTTGGCCGTATCGAGTTTGCCCTTGGCGTGTTTGGCGACCAGCTGCCACAGCGGGCTCTGCTCATTGAAGTACGCGCGCTGTACGAAGCTCTTCGGGATGCTGTGGCTCAGTCGCGTGCCTTCAAAAGCCTGGGGCGCTTTGATCAGGAGCGCTTCTTGGATCATCGATTCCGCAGTGATGTGGCGCACGACGTTGGAAAACGAAGAAGCGCGATCGCTGGTGAGCGGGTTGAGGGTGAAGGTCTCGCCCGTGAGGAAGTTCACGTAGTGATGCGCCACGGCGTCCGTGGAGCCGTGCAGGAAGCAGCCCATGGCGTAGGCCTTCTCCGGCGGCAGCAGCGCTTCTTTGTACAAGAGCTCGCATTGTTCGAAGGGGCGCTGGCCAATGGCGTGGGACGGATCCGTCATGCCTGGGAAGGCCGTGTTGTCCGGACCGACCGCGCCCGCGCGAAACTCCAGCGGGTTGTTGATGATGGCTTGGGCGTCCTCGTTGCTGAGCGTCACCGTGAAGTTGCCGAAGCGCAGCGGCACGTTGCTGCCGCCGCCGGCGATCAAGGTGTCGCGTATGTCATTGGCCAGCGTGATGTGGACGCGTGTACTGAACGCCTCCGCATCGCTGGAAGCCAAGAGCAATAGTCCGCCTAGTGCTGCCCCGAGCACACGTTTAAGCATGAGCCGAGTCTAACACCGCCACGCCGACGAGACACCTGCGCGCCAGCTACCGTGCGGTTATTGCAAACTTATTTCGTGATCTGCAGGCTGCCCGTCGCGCTGGGTGGCTCTGCGTAGAGCGGCACTTCGAAGCTGAGCGCGTAGGATCCCGGCTTCAGCAACGCGGACTTCGTCTTTTTGCACGCCGCGTCCAGGCCGCGCTCACGGGCGTGCAGCTCGAGAGGCATGAACACCTGACCTCCCGGCGGCAGCGCGATGCGAACCAGCGGCTTTTTGCAACGCGCCGTCTGATCGCACCAATTCGACCACCCCACCACGGCTTCTTCGCCGGCGGGTAGCAGGGTTGTTTTGGACTCAGCGGTTGCTTTGGCGCGGAAGCCCCGGGCGGGATCGCAGTTGAGGGCAAAGTCGAAGGTCACGACGGCCTTGGTCGTATTGGTTCCCGTCACGCGGACGGTCGTGGAACCCGCGGAAGGGAGCGTCACTTTTTCGGGTGCAGTCGCCCAACTGAGCGCGCCGGCTGGAGGCGACTTGCCTTCCCCCTCCGCGCGGCACGCGTTGCGGGCGATCAGCGCTGACAGATCGAGGGCTTTGCCGAAACAGTCCGCAGCGACGCCCGCGGGAGGCGTGGCGACTTCCGTGGGCGGCTGCGACGTCACGCTCTCGGCGTCCGCGGTCGGCACGACTTCAGCTGTGGACGCGGTCGGCGCGCCGGGCTCGGGCGCGGCTGGCGCGCCGGGCTCGGACGCGGTCGGCGCGCTCGTGGCGGCCGGCTGGGAGCCGCCGCAGGACAATAGGCAACACGTGGGGATCACAAGAATGCGACGCATGGCCGCATCCTACAGTGCCCATCCGGCCCGAGGCCAAGCGTCGTGAACCGCCGCGCATTAGACGACTTTTGCGAGCATCTTGTCGACCCAGTCCACGCGCGTGTCGCGTCGGGTTGCGTGTCGCGCCGCCCCAAGCGTCGCGCCGGGCGTCGCGCCGGATCGCGTGTCGCGCCGGATCGCGTGTCGCGCCGGATCGCGTGTCGCGCCGAACCACGTGTCGCGCCGGATCGCGCGTCGCCGCGTGCGCACCCATGTCGACATTTTGCTCACTTTTGAGGGCATTCCGTCGGCAGACGCGCGCATGTCTCGAGTTTGCGCACTTCT
>CBDUPW010000326.1:0-7756 GCA_965369205.1 uncultured Polyangiaceae bacterium
AGGAGTTGCTCATCACGAAGCTGGGGTGCCCGGTCGCACATCCCAGGTTCACCAGGCGACCTTCGGCCAAGAGGAAGATGGAGTGACCATCCGGGAAGGTGAACATGTCGACCTGGGGCTTGATGTTAGTGCGCTTGATGCCCGGGTACTTCATCAGGTTGTTCACCTGGATCTCGTTGTCGAAGTGGCCAATGTTGCAGACTACGGCTTGGTCTTTCATCTTCGCCATATGCTCGACGGTAATGATGTCCTTGTTGCCGGTCGTCGTGACGAAGATATCGGCGAAGGGCAGCGCGTCTTCAACCGTCACCACTTTGTAGCCCGTCATGCACGCCTGCAGCGCGCAGATCGGGTCGATCTCCGTGACGCAAACTTGCGCATGATGCCCGGCGAGCGCCTGGGCGGAGCCCTTGCCCACATCACCGAAGCCGCAGACCACTGCGGTCTTGCCGGCAATCATCAGATCGAGAGCGCGCTTGATGGCGTCCACCAAAGACTCGCGGCAACCGTAGACGTTATCGAACTTGCTCTTGGTCACTGAGTCGTTGACGTTGATAGCGGGGAACAGAAGCTCACCCTTCTTCTGCATTTCGTACAGCCGGTGCACCCCGGTAGTCGTCTCTTCGGAAACACCAACGATGTCCGCGACCACTTTGTGCCAGTGCTTGGGGTCTTCCTTCTGCACGCGCTTGAGCAGCTTGTTGACCAGCTGCAGTTCTTCATTGTCCGTGGGCTCGTCCAGCAGCTTCGGGTTTTTCTCTGCGTAGTAGCCGCGATGAATGAGCAGCGTGGCGTCTCCGCCGTCGTCCACGATCAGCTGCGGGCCTTTGCCGTTGGGCCAGGTCAGCATGCTGTAGGTGAAGTCCCAGTACTCCTCCAGGGTCTCGCCCTTGAACGCAAACACGGGCGTGTCGGTGGCCGCGATAGCCGCGGCTGCATGATCCTGCGTCGAGAAAATGTTGCAGGAAGCCCAGCGCACGTCCGCGCCCAGGTCCTTCAGCGTCTCGATCAGCACAGCTGTCTGAATCGTCATATGCAGCGAACCGCTGACCCGCACGCCCTTGAGAGGTTTTTCCGGACCGTACTTCTCGCGGGTGGCCATCAAGCCCGGCATCTCTTTTTCGGCGATGGCGATCTCTTTGCGACCGAAGTCCGCCAGGCCCATGTCCTTGACGAAGTAGTCCTTGCCACTGGTTTTCTTGTTGTCGGTAACTGAAACGCTTTGAGTCATGTTCTTTTCTTCCCGTTCTTTCGAGCCGCCCCGCGGCTATCCATCGTTTGAGGTGTCGGGGCAACGACAGAGCGTGTACCCACGACGTAGATCCATTTGAGGTGTGCGTCCGGGCCGGAGCGCACTAGCCCGTGCGGAATATCCGCGGAACGCACCTCTTGAAGCCCGGCGTCTTGGGCGAAGCTCGTGAGCTCCGCCTTGGAAAAGCCTAGCCACAAATCCGCGAGCTCGTCGCTGAGCCGTTCGTCGTCGTGACGAGCGTAGTCGATGACCAGCACCTTGCCACCGGGGCGCGCCAGCCGGGCAAGCTCCGCAAAGGCCGGGCGCGGGCGCGGTGCGTGGTGCAGCATCCGTGCGGCAACGACTAGATCCGCGTCGAAGGACTCTGTTGCGGACCCGACATCTCCTTCTTGCAGCTCTACGTTGGTGTAGCCGCGGGCAGCAATCCGCTCCCGTGCCCGTTCGAGTTGCGCCGCACTCCGATCCAATGCGACCACGCGTCGGAAAAGCGGCGCGAGTACATCGAGCAACTCCCCCGCTCCGGTGCCCGCGTCCACGGCCAGCTCGGCGGAGCTCAGCAGTCCCGCGAAGGCATGCAGGTAGGCCGGCAAGTTCGGAGAGATGCTGATCTCGGCATTGCCCGGGCGCGAGAAGTACTCCCGCGCTTTGGCGTCTCTGCGCGCGACGACCGCCGCGACGCGCTCCATACTGCCGTCCTCGGAACAGAGCTTGCGACCCGCGGTGAGCGCATCCATGACCACGGGGTCGGAGCGTACTTCAGGCGCCAAATGCACGAAGATGCGTGTGCCGTCCTTCCTGTCAGACAGGAGGCCCGCTTGGCGCAGGGGTGATGCGTGTCGCGAAACGTTCGGTTGCGGTTCCCCCAGCACTTCTGCAAGCTCACCCACGGACAGCTCCTCGGCCGCCGATAGGGCGAGCAGCCGCAGCCGGTTGGGATCGGCCAGCAGACGATAGAGCTGCCAGCGCTCCTCGGTCTGGGGATGGGCAAGAACCATGGGCGGGGATCTATATGCAAGTATTCCCATACATGCAAGTAGATCAAATTACCCAAGTAATCCCGCGGTTTTGGCCCGAGGGCGCCCCCGGTCGAGGCTCTTCAGCCGCCACATCCACAGGCGGCCCGGGAAAGCTGGCCACGCCCCCGAAAGCCGCCTTGGTTCTCTGAAAACGCGGGCTCCGACGCTGCCATCCCAGGGCCGGCGCGCCCCACGCGCTGGTGGGGCCGTGGCGCGCCACTCTCAGCCAGTGCAGCTCTGTTGGTCAACGATGGGCGCGAGGGGAGCGCACTTGAGGGACTCGCAGGCGAAGCTCTGGCACTCCACGTCATTGGCGCAGGCGGCCCCGCCGACTTTTCCGTTTGTGCACACGCCGGTCACGCCGTTGCAGTAGTAACCCAAGCCGCACTCAAGGGTGTAGGGGTTGAACTTGTTGCAGGGTTTGCCCAGGGGCGTGGCTTTCTTGCAGATGCCTTTGTACGGCGGCCCGGTTAGGAAACTCACGTCGCAGTACAGCCCAGAATCGCACACGCCTGGCACGTCGTCGCCCAGTTCGCAGGGCGCACTCTCTTTCAGCACAGAGATGGCTTCGCATACGCTCTTCTTGTCGTCGCAACTGATGAAGGTGTCTGGCTTGGTGCTACTCGCACATTGCGCATCCCGTTCACACTTGCCACCCGGCTGCACTTTGCCTTCGAAGATTGGCGCGCAGATGTCAAAGTCCCGCAGGTAGCTCGGGAACTCTTTGTAGCTGATCACGCACATTTTCAGGTACTTGGCGTAGGCGGCCAGGCACGCATCCGTCGTCGCAGGGTTGAATGTGATTTCGCCCTTCTTGACGGCGTCGATGTCCTTCTGACAATCCACGAGTCCAGTGGCGACACAGTTCTTTTGGTCGTGACCGAAACCGCTGTTTGTGCAGCAGTCCTTTTGTGCTTCGCAGATCTTCGGGATCGCCTTCTGGCAGAAGTTGTCGAGGGTATATGCGCTGCCCCCCGTACCTCCTGACCCTCCGCCCCCGACACCCGCCGTGCCCGCACCCCCGGCGGTTCCGCCGCTGGCAGCACCTCCGCCGGCGCCGCCGCCCGCACTGCCCGCTGAACCCGAAGCGCCGCCAGCGCCCGCGTTGCCCGCGACGGCGTCAGAACCGGCCCCGCCGCCCAGTCCTGCATCCGCACCGCCCGTGTTGCTGAGTCCGTCGTCACTCGAACCGCCACAGGCAGCCAGCGAGCCCACCAACCCAAACACGAACGTCCACTTCATTCCGAGATTCGCCATGCGGCCGTGCACAGCAGGAATCGGGCCAGGGCGTTTTTGTGCGGATCGCGGGCGCGCCGTTAGGATCGTAACCCACGCCGTGGCCGCGGGTTCACACTGCGAACGCGCCGGGAGTTCGCGCGGGGCGCGCCTCAGGAGAGCAGCGTCTCACGCAATTGGAAGTACCGCGTGCGCTGCCGCCCACAGCTCCGACACCTGCCCTGCGCCACCCGCAAACGTCGGCCGGCGACGCTCGCGGCTTCGTGGGACTCGAGCTGGACGGCGCCTTCGCAATACGTACACGGCTCCGCCTCGGTGGCCGGCGCAACCTGGGCCGGCGACTCCAGCACCCGCGGCCGATCCGGCGCGCCGCCTGCGTCGAGTCGCGCAAGCTTCTCGCGTTGTTCACCCAGCTTCGCCAGCACCCGCTGCTTTTCGCGCCGCAATACCCGCGGCCGCTTGGGTCGTCTGCTCATGGGATCGCGCTCTGAATCGCGTCGGCGGCGACGAAGCTGAACGCCATGATCGTGAGGCTCGGATCAACGCTTGGCGGCGCCGGGAACACACTGGGGTCGCTCACGTACAGGTTGTCCGTGCCGTGCACGCGATGGTCGAAGCCCACGACGCTGTCCCGCTCAGAGCTCCCCATGCGTGCGCCCCCACCGGGATGCGGCGCAGCAAACACGTTACGCGCTGGCCGCAACGAGAGCTGCGCCACTGCAGGCTCGATTTCGTCGGCCCGGGTGATGCGCGTGTCCTCGGCATCGCCGAACATCAACTCCCGCGCGCCGGCACGGATCAGAAGCTGCGCCTGTTTGATCCACGCATCACGAATGCGCGCTGCGTTGCCGCCCCTCAGTGGCATGGAGATCCGGCGCTGTCCGCCTTCCACACGGATACTGCCGGGTTCGATGTCGTCGATCCAAGCAATCGTGCCGCCCAGCCGCGGCAGCTCCCGCATCAGCTCACGGTGTTTCGCGCCGGCGCCGGGCAGCACCGCCGCGAGCAGTCCGGGCTGCAGCTGATTGGGCATCAGTAGATAGCCCCCTTCGATGTAGTCGCTGGAGCTGGGTCGCCCAAACGCGCGTTCCGGTCCTTGGTAACGTGCGCGGCGGAACTCTTCCACGCCCCAGGCCGCCGGAATGTTGCGCCATTGGATGATGTCTTCGTCGAAACGCGCGTGCACCATGGGGCAGGGATTGCAGAAGAAGTTCTGTCCGAGGGCAGGCAACTCCTGGGGCAGCGCCACGCGTTGCAGTACTTCCGGCGTGTTGAAACCGCCCGCTGCGATGACAATGGCGCGGGCCGTGACATCCACGCGGGTCTTTGACGGCTGGCCCGTCGCTCGGTCGAGCACCCTGCAGTGCAGCGTCTTCGCCTGGCGACCTTGAAACGAGATCCCGATGGCGTCCGTGTCCGCGTAGAGACGCGCTCCCGCCGCAAGCGCCCGTGGCACATAGGTCACGAGCTGGCTTTGCTTCGCATCGTAGGCGCAGCCCTGCATGCAGAAGCCGCTCGCGAGGCAACCCCGGCGGGCCTGCGGCACGCGTTTGACGTGCCACCCCAACGCCTGCGCCGTGTCGCGTACGATGGCGTTCATGCGATTGACGTAGGCGTCCGCGGCGGGGTGCACGTGCAGGTCCTTTTCGATGACTGCGTAGTGTTTCGCCAGGGTCGCCGGGTCATGCCCCTGCATACCGAACACTTCCTGCCACTGCTGCGCGCGGTCTTCGGGTAGGCGGTAGCTGTCCGCCCAGTAGTGCACACTGGCGCCGCCGACGTTATTCCCATAGGTCAGCGAGATGGATCCGTCCTGGCTGGTGTCCAGCCCACGCCCCCCGTCAACTCGCGCAAGCATGTTCAGCTCGCGTTGGTCGAAGTCGTCTTTGGTGTAGTACCCGCCACGTTCCAAGATGACGACGCTCTTGCCAGCCTCGGCAAGCCGCATGGCAAGCGCAGCGCCGCCACATCCAGACCCAACGATGGCCACGTCGCAACTCACTGCGGTGTCGCTGGCCACAAGCACCGGCCATTGGAAGATGCGCTCGCGCCACGCTTCCGCCATCACGCACCGTCTCGCTGTTTTTCGGTGACCAAGTGCGCATAGCGGATAGCGCTGGGCGGTGGTTTTGGGCTCTTCACCCAGGGTCCGTCGTAGCCGAGCACCTCCCAGGTGGCCGGTGCGGCGTAATACGCCAGGCTCAGTATCTGTTTGAGCCCGACGGCAACGCGACAAAACACGTCGCGTTTCGAGCGCAGCATCGCGTCGAACACCCGCGCGCGCGCAGCGGCGGGTAGCTTCGAGAACGTGCCTACGCCGCCAAAAATCGGCGGCACGTATTCCAGCAGCATGAGCGCGGCAAGGATGTCCGCACGGGACGCCGGCGGAGCCGCCCAGAGTTGTTCATCGAACGCGCGCGCAAGCCCCACGCTCTCACCGCTTGGTAGCGCGCCATCCGCTGGAAATAGCGCGTCCACCAAAGCGTCTATCGTGCGCTTCTCGCGCTGCCCCAGGATCAAGAAATCTCCGTGGGGCGCCACCTGAGCAAACTCGCGCATGCGCACGGCGCCAATGCCAAGCAGGAGCAGCCCTGCCACGCCGCCCACTGCTAGCGTGTTCCTCCGCGAGATGTTCACGCGCCGAGTGTACGCCACGGGAGGGGCCGGCGGCCCTTTTTCAATCCCGCGGTCCGGCAGCACGCCGGAGTCGGTCCGCGATGGCACTACCGATGCCGGATTCGTCGGGCAAGCTGAGCAGTATCTTCTGACAACCGCGCGCGTCCAGCTCGCGGAGCGCAGCGTACAGACCTTGCGCCGCGTGGTCCAAGTCCCCAGAGAGCACGACACGTTCCACTCCAGCATGTTCCGGCGCAGCGGTTCCGAAGAGCAACACACCCACTCGCTCCCCTGCGTCTGCAAGCTGCTGGGCCGTCGGCAGCAAGTCCGCGTCGGCACAGATCACGACCTGCGCGCGCGGCGCATAATGCGAAGCAAGGGATCCGGGAACGCGGACGCTGTCCTGTGCCGGGCCTGCGCAGCGAACGCCAAGGGCAGACTCAATAGACTCCCGAGTGATTCCGCCGGGGCGTAGGATCCTCGGCAGCGTGTCAGTCACATCCACAATGGTGCTTTCGACGCCGACGGAACACGGTCCGCCGTCCAGTATCGCCACGTCCGTTCCGAATTCATGCTGCACGTGAGCGGCGCTCGTGGGACTGAGCCGGCCAAAACGATTGGCCGAAGGCGCCGCGACGGGACGCCCAAGGCCCTCGATCAACGCGCGAGCCAACGCATGCTCGGGCACACGCACTGCAACGGTCAGCAGCCCGCCCGTCACCAAGCGCGACAGCTGCTCGCCGGGACGCACGATCAACGTCATGGGGCCCGGCCAAAACGCCTCACTGAGCCGTCGCGCGATTTCCGGCGCGCCGCGGGTCCAGACCGGAAGCCAATCGGCGTGCGCGAAGTGAACGATCAGCGGGTGCGCTGCCGGACGACCCTTCAGCTCGTAGATCCTGGCAACCGCCGCGTCCAAGGTGGCGTCTGCTCCGAGTCCGTAGACCGTCTCGGTGGGGAAGGCGACCACGCCGCCGCCAGCGAGCACACGCACTGCTGCGGCAAGGTCGACGAACGGCCGGGATGGCACGTGGGAAATCTAGCGCGCTTGCCCCGGCAATCCCCGACAAAGCGCTGCCTTTCTTGGGCGCGGGGCCTTTCCGAGTGCAAGATCGCGCAAAGTCAGAGAAGATCGGCCGCAAGCGGAGGACCCAGTGACAGAAGACGAACGCGACAAGCGCTCCACGGAGCAGGACTCGAATGACCAGGTCGTGGCTCTGCTCAAAGAGATCCGCGAGCTCATCGTGGTCAGCGGGGAGCGGCAGTCCCGCTACATTTGGATGCTCTTCCCAATCATCGCGATTTTGCTGATCCAGGCCATTTTGATGGCCACAAACCTCTAGACCGGCGTCTTGGGCCGGCGCTGAGGCGCATCTGTACGGACGCGTCCGACGGGGCTAGTCTTCGTGGGGTGAAACGCCGGACGCTCCTTGGTTTATGTGTATTTGTGGCGCTTAGCTGCGCCAGTGGTCCCAGCTCAAAACTGAGGAGCCTAGGTGCCCCCACGGGATCCGGGCCGGTCAGCTTCGAGGTGGACAATCGCACCCAGACCATCGTGAACAACCTCTACTTGGCTGAGTCGGCCCGGGTCACTGCGGCGGGGCGAAAAGCCTTCGAGGCAGGTTCGCCGGAGCAA
>CBDUPW010000327.1:0-7742 GCA_965369205.1 uncultured Polyangiaceae bacterium
CCGAGGCCGAGGCTGCCAAACGCCGCGCCGAAGTCGACGACATCGAGTTCCAGATCCAGGAACTGCGCAGCGCGCTGTCGCGCCACGAAGAAGCCATCGAGCGCGAGACGACCGAAACCCAACAGAGCGTGAGCAAGATGGGCGACGAAGCCGACAAGCTCGAGACCGAGCTGCTTGAGCTGGCCACGCGATTCTGCGCTCCGCTACGCAAGCGCAAAGAGCTGCAGCCGATGTTTCGAGAGCTGGAAGAAGACGGCAACCAAGCCGCTTGAACCCCCGTCTCGATCGGGAGCAACCGCGGCGCGGGCCCTAGGGCTTCCATTGCGGTGTGTCCACGCAGTCCCACTTTAGCGAAGGGTGCTCCAGGTCGAGGTCGATGAGCCACGTATCGCCGCCGGGTTTGGAGCTGTCGAACCAGGTCCCGTACAGATGGGTGCCATGGAGAGATTTGAAGGCAACGTAGAACTTGCGGGAGGTCATCTGACACCGCTTGCCCGTCTTCATATCGAACTTGGCGATCCAATTTGACGCGACATGGAGCTTGGTGAGCGTGTTGGGATCCGCTGGATCACCAATCCCAGGCTCGTTCCACACGATCAGGTCCCCGTCCACCGCGGGATACACCTTGCCACGAGGGGCGCCCGGCGAGTCGAAGGTGACTCGCTTGGTCGTCTTGGTGGAAAGGTCATGCACGTAGATTTCCCCCCCGGACCGCCCGAACTCCGTGGACCCAGGGCCGGGCGGATCGCGGTAGTCGACCCACACGTACTT
Organism: uncultured Polyangiaceae bacterium; assembly: GCA_965369205.1. Lineage (GTDB taxonomy): Bacteria > Myxococcota_A > Polyangia > Polyangiales > Polyangiaceae > JACKEA01. Next base: position 772 of record CBDUPW010000327.1, read on the forward strand.
GGCGCGACCGGGCGAACAGGTGCCGTGGGTTTGCCATGCGCCGCCGTTGTCGATGAACGTGTGCTCACCGGTTAGGGCGTCGATTCGCTTGATTCGACCGGCGTCGCAGACAATCGCGTTGTCAATCGCGCAGTAGGTCCAGCAGAACCCAGTCAGGTTCTTGACCTCGCCGGTCTGGAGATTGCGCGCCCAGAGCCCGCCAGTGTAGACCCAATACACGTGATTGGGGCCCATCACGGTGCGTTCGACCGAGTTCATGAGCTTGTCCGGCGTGTAGCGGAATGCGAGCTTCGTCTCACCTGTGACGAGGTTTGCGACTTCGACTTGGCCATCTGCGGTGCCGAACGCTCGTTGGTAGCTCACGAAATCACCCCAAACGGAAGGGTCCAAACGGGCTGCGTCCGCGGGGTGGGGGAAGTTCAGGGTGACCGAGGAGCCAAGGTCTGCAAACACCAACCCTTCTTTCGCCATGGAGAGCACGCGCTCGCCCGTGTATTGGTGTCCAAAAGTTGCTCGATTCCGCAGCGGAACGTTGAGCGCGAGTCGACACCCCTCGCCACAGTCCGGTAGATCGGTTGCGGAGACCGGTGCCCAGTCGTTGGGCTTGGTCTCGTGCCACACGGGATCCCAAACCAAGCCGGCGTCGGTTCCGGCGCTGCCGCCCATACCGCTTCCCCCGGAAGTGCCTCCGGTCGATGAAGCGTCGCCCGTGGCCGCGTCCGGCTCGCCATCGGGACAAGCTGCCAGAAGTACGAGCGGGACGATCCCGAGCAGTGCCAGCAGTCGCACGCGGCTCACGGCGCGACCCAGGCCAGCTCGGCGAAGGCTCCGTGTTGGCGCAGCAACAGGTTGCCGGACTCACGCCGGGAGACCCAATCGTCCAAGGAGTGTGCGCCGCTGACAGACGGGGTTGCGCCGCGCAGGTCGATGACCGGCCGATACTTGCCTTGCCCAACGCCGTACACGCGGCCTCCGGTCGGATCGGCTCGCAAAGCCGAAATCGTCTTGTCGAGCTTCAGGGTCGCGCGGAGCTTCGGCTGGTAGGCGTCCCCCGCATCCACATCGAACAGGTGCTTGCCGAAGGAGACCAACACCCTGCCGCCTCCGACTTCCGCAAGCGTGGTGAACGGCTTGAGCGCCTTGGCCATCGCAAGTTTCGGGCCCTTACACATCGAGCACGTGGGTTCGAGCCCGACGAGCAGACCTTCCTTGCCGTGCGGCAACAGCAACGACGTCGATGCCAGCTGGAGTTTGCCGTCGACACCACTTCCGACGATCGCGAGACCCAGAGTGGTCAACACCGCCCAGCTGCTCTCTCCGAAGGGCTCGACGCGGATCGGCGACCCGCACAGCGAAAGCGGTTGCGAGAGCTCGACTCCGCCATCCGTGAGCGTCGCCAGGTGCACCGCCGCTGTCGTCGCGACCAGCGCCTGGCTCCCGCGTGCGGCGAGCGCGACAGCCTTTTCGGGCAGATGCGCGCTGCCGGTGACGCTCAGGGTCCCGTCGTCTGGTGCAGCACGATGTTCGAGCCGGAACGGCCTGAGCAACCACAGTCCCGAGCTGGACACGTCCGCCTCCACCACTGGTGGATGCAGCTTGTGGCTAAAAGCGAGCACGCCAGCGCTGCCCTGGCACCGGGTATCGCCGCACGGAATGCGGCCGGCGCTGTTCCACCAGCTGTTGCCCAAGGTGCACAGCTCGCCACCGAGCGAATCGCTCGCATCGCACTGCGCGAGCGCGCCGTTTTCGGAGAAAGACTCCCAGCCGCAGGCAGTACGCGCACGTAGCGCGACGGCGCCCGGGGCGGCGCTGGAAAAGTCCAGGCGCAAGAGCTCGCCGCCGTAGGGATCGAAGTAGAGCGCGCTGCGCGACAGGCCATCGGAGGCGGATGTCGTATCCGCGTACAACCGTTTGGGCACGAAGTCTCCAGGCTGCGCGGAAAACCCCGCGAGTTGCCAGACGTCGTCGTGGGCGATCCCCGACGCGTCGTAGCCGCCCGCGTACAGCACGTGCGACGCGTCGGGCACCACCCGAAGCTCCGCGCCGCGCCGAGGTGGCAGGTCATTGCGCAGGAGCTTGTGCGCACCGCTGAATAGATCCATCAACCACAGCTCACCAGAAAGCGAGCCGCTCTGGCTGCCACCGGCGATCAGCAGCCGATTGCCAGCCAGGGCGAGACTGGCTTCACCGCGGCCCAGCAGCCCTGGCGGCAGATCGTGGCGCATGGCGCGATCCTCCCCGGGCCAGATCGTCTCCAGCACGCCAGTAGCGAAATCCACGGCAGCGACGAATCGCCCCTCGGCATCCGTGACGAGCTCTGTGGCGTCGGATAGAGCGCCACGCAGGCTGCCCTCGCTCACCGCCACATAGGCGATGGAGTCATCTTGTGCCTGCACAGCGGCGAGCCGCGCGTAGCGCGGTGGTGCTTGGCCAGCGCTGCGCTCGAGCACGAACAGATCAGGCTCTCCGAAGGTGTCACGACCATCGGAAACGGCCGCGAGCTGCGCGGCCAACTGCGGCGCCGGTCCGGACACGGTCAGCGAGCTCGTCAGCGGCGCGAGCTTGACCTGGTTTTGTGCGTACCAAGTCTCCTCGGTCGTATCCAACACCTCGATGCTGGCGTAGTTCAACTCGGCGGGCCGCATAACCACGGCGTTTTGCAGTAGACCACCGTCGTGGGCCACCAGACGACTGCGGTCGAACACCAGGCGGGACGGTGCGACCGGATCGGGCCCGAACCACAGCTTCACGCGCGCCAGCAACTCCGAGAGGCTCAAGAGGGGGCAAGTCACCGACACGAGCTTCCGGACCGTGTGTGCCGAACGGAAGTCGGATTGCGGAGCTTCGGCGAGGACGGAACGTACTCTCAGGCTTTCCGGGCTGGTCGGGTCTTGGAGAATCGCACCTTCCGTCGTGAACTCTGGATCGGGAAACGGTGTTCCCGCGGCTTGATTCAGGCCGAGGTGATTCTTCAGCTCGACCAGTGACCAGACCGCGTAGTCCAGCGTCAGGCGCTGGTGCTTCTCGGCGTGCGCCGTGCCCTGCAGGGTGAGCACATCCCCGTGCTCGAAGTGGGGCGCGGGGCTGGACGGGCCAAAGCCCTGCGTTTCCGCGTGCCAAAACCAACCCGTGTCAGTGCGCTGCACGTCAAAGCGCGGCGCCGGCAGCTGGATCTCGTCGCACCAGGTGTTGGTACGTGTGCAACCGGCCCGATCCAGCGGGCGCCAACCGCGGCCGCTCTGGGTCTGCGGATTCGCTTCGCGCACGTTATTGCGAAAGCAGGCGCTGTTTGGATTGGTGACGCAGGCAGGTCCCGGCATCGGTGCACCGGTTACCGCATGCACGCAAGCGCAGCGATACGCGTTGCCTACCCAAGTCTTCTTCGAGTCCTCGACCGGCGTCTTCCAGTGGCTATCATTGACGCTGGCGCCGCGACCTCCGGACACCGTGACTCCAATCGCGTTGCTGCCGATGACGTAGTCTCCAGGTGGTGTGCAGGCATTGAGTTTGCGCTCGATGGGCTTCTTCCACTTGGAGAGCGTCACGGGTTGCGGATCGCAGACCTCACCGCGGTGATAGAATCCGAGCGTAGTGAACTTCGGTGGTCCCGGCGTCCAGTTCGCGTCCTCTGCCCAGCGGTTCGAGATGCCGATGGACGGCTTGGCGAGGGTCGGGCAGGCGTCGAATCCCTTCGGGATGTGGTCTTGGTCTTCGTCCAGGAATCCGGCAAAAAGCGAAACGGGAAAGGCGGACCAACTTGGAGGCGGCGGCACCGGTGGCTCGCTTGGCGATCCGATGCCCACGTACTTCTGCCGAAAGATCGGGTCCGGATCGCACCGGCCAGCGAGCTTGTCAGCGTCGTCGTCGGGCGCAGCGGCGTCCGCGTCTAAACCGCAGTTGTCCGGGGGCACGCCCGCCGTGACTGGAACGGTGCCTGGTGCGCGAAAGACCTCTTCTTTGCCATCGCCGTCCGCATCCAGCGTGATCGCGCCGAGACTCATCACCTCGGAAACCGGGCTGGCGTCGTAGAAGTCGGCAGTCAGGTTTTGCCCACCGAAGCCAAGGTTGGCAAGGCTGTGCCCCTGTAGGTTGGGAGCCGGGCTCAAGTCCTGTCCTTGACTAACGAAGAACTGGCAGAGGTTCGGCGCAGCGCCTGTGGGACCGAAAATGCTGTGACGCGACGCGTGAAAGACGGCTGTCGGCACGCGGATCGGGCCGTCACCGAACCAGACGTCGTCACAGGTCAGTGGCCATCCGACCGAGTAGCTGCCCTCGCCGGGTGCGCAATTCTGATGGTGCTTGCCAGCACTGGGGTAGAGCACAGGGTGCGTCCCCGACATCTCGGGCGGCTGGCAGTTGTCGAAGCCTACCAGTTCGGCGCGCCATGGCTGGTTCCTCACCTTCGTGACGCGCACTGTCAGCGTCGAATTGTGGCTGTCGCCTTCGTGGTCGTCTAGCTCGCAAGCAGTTCCGGTCCCAACTGTGTCGGAACCCGGGTCGTAAACCGGTCCGGCGTCACGACGATAGAGCGTCGCCAGCTTGAGCCGGATGCCGAACTCGTGCTCGAGATCCGGCAACCCCGACGGGGATGTGCCATTCGGTGGCAACCGGATGGCCGTGAACCCCATGACTGGCTCACAGGGTCGCAGGGACTGCTCCACGTCCCGACCACCCGGGCCTTCCATGTCCTGCGTCGGCTCGAAGAAGTCAAATCGATACTCGGGCATGAAACACAGTGCGATTCGCCGCTCGACTTCGTCGTCCAGGCCGTTGCCGTCTTGATCCATCTGACAGCGCGCTGCGAGATCAGGCTGGAGCAGCACGGGCGAGCGCTCGAGGACTTCGCAGCTGGTGGAGGCGTTCTTCTGGGATACGGTGAGAGGCGGCGAGAACGGGCAACTCTGTGCGCTAGTTCGGATCGTGAATGAGAGAGCTGCCAAACCTAGCAGGATGCCCCCCCCCCGCGACTTTCGGTCAAGCCTCCATGGCGCGAGCGCCCTGGGGCTTCGCTCGGCCCTGCTTCTCTCTTTCCCGCCCATGCTGCTCTCCTTCCCCTGTTGAGCATCTTGCACCGGGCGACGCGGCCGTTCAACACACCGGACCTTCGTCCCACAGTTGCCACCCGGAACTCACGTGGCGGAATGTGGGCGGGTGTGCGTGCGGTCGTACACGCGAGCGCAACGCACTTTCGCTAGCTGCCCAGGGTCGTCTAGCGGGTGCGCCGACGCCTGGTGCCCCCGCCTAGTCAAGCCCGTCGCAACTTGGGGCGGTTTTCCACGAGTAGCTCGGGGATGCGGCCGCGGCCGCCGGCTTTGCAGTTGATGGGGCGGGTGACTTGAACGACTTCGTGGTGGAACGAACCGAATAACGCGGCGGTTTCGTCGGTCAGGGAGTTGGACAAGATGGCGGGCACGCCGCGGCTGCCCAAGCTGCCAAACAAGCGGGCTAGGCGTTCGTGCTGGGGCAATCCAAAAGGATGACGATCGTAGGCGGCGAAGTTGGAGGTCTTCGAGACCGGCATATACGGCGGGTCGAAGTACACCGCGTCGCCGCGCCGCGCGCGCTTGCAGCTGGCTTCGAAGTCCAGTGTTTCCAAACGCACGTGCTTGAGCACCCGGGCGGCCGAAAGCAGCGCCGCTTCGTCCACGATCGTGGGATTGTCGTAGCGGCCAAAAGGCACGTTGAACTGCCCGGAGCGATTCACGCGGTACAAGCCGTTGTAGCCGGTCTTGTTCAGGTAGATCATGCGGGCGGCGCGCTGCACCGGGGACCGCGGTTTGCGCGCTCGCACAGCGTAGTAGTGTTCTTCGGAGTGCTGCCGCGCAAGCTTGCTCAGCGCGCGCATCAACGCCTGCACGTCGGTTTGGATCGCCCGATAGACGCAAACCAAGTCGTCGTTGGTATCCGAAAGCACCGCGTGCTCAAAACGTTCGCGCTCCGCCAAGGCAAAGAATACGGCGCCGCCACCAATGAACGGCTCGTAGTACGTCTTTATGCGCTCCGGCAGGCGCGCCAGGACCTTGTCCAATAGCTGGCTCTTGCCTCCGGCCCACTTCAACACCGGACGCGCGTGGGACAGAGCTCGGGGACCACGCCGGCGCGGCAAGTCCTCAGCCGTCCCGTCTGGCTGGCTTGGAGCGCTTAGCTCGGCTTGGGGCATCAGGGCGCGCATGCCTTCGAGGCACTCGACTAACCCGCGGACCGGGTTCAGGTAAAGTTTGCGGCGCCGCGTCCAGCTCAAGTCGGCGCAGCATCTTGGACAGCCCGAACCTGGAAATTCCTAGCAATTCTGCAGCTTTGGTCTGATTGTCGCTGGTTTCCTGCAACGCCTCTAGCACCAGCTTCCGCGTGAGTTCATCGACCCGTGCCTTGAGATCGAAATGACTCGCCGCGCCTCGCGCATCGCTGCTGCGCACTTCCTCGGAAAGGTGTTCGGGCAGCACCGCGTCGTCGCAGAAGACCAATGCGCGCCGTATTTCGTTCTCGAGCTGCCGAACGTTGCCGGGCCAGGAGAAGGCGCTGAGCACGTCGCTCGCCTGAGGCGAGAGGGTCACCTCCCTGCCCTCTGCATGCTTGCGCAGGAAATGCTGCGCAAGTCGCGGGATGTCGTCGGGCCGCTCGCGCAGGGGCGGCACCCGCAGGCTCACAACATCCAGGCGGAACAGCAGATCCTCCCGGAAGCTCCCGTCCGCCACCAGCTCTTTCAAGTCGCGATGGGTGGCACCAATCACGCGCACGTCTACTTTGCGCATCGATTCGCTGCCCACGGGCCGCACTTCCCCTGATTCGAAGACCCGCAGCAGCTTGGTTTGCATCGCCGCGCTCATTTCGCCGATCTCGTCGAGGAAGAGCGTGCCGCCGTTGGCCACTTCGAACAACCCCGCACGCCCGCGCACAGCACCGGTAAAGGCTCCCTTCACGTGACCGAAGAGCGTCGCTTCCAGCAGCGGTTCCGGAATGGCTCCGCAGTT
>CBDUPW010000328.1:0-7741 GCA_965369205.1 uncultured Polyangiaceae bacterium
CCGAAGTCGAGCACCTTGCAGACTTCCCGCTCGCCGGCGTCCGACGGCATCCGCATCAAGAACAGATTGTCCGGTTTGAGATCGCGGTGGATGATGCCCTTGCCGTGGGCCTCGGCGAGGGACAACAACGCCTCACGCGTGATCCGCACCGCCTCCTCGGCGCTCATGCGCCCGACACGCTTGAGACGTTCTCCGAGGGTCTCCCCTTCCAGCAGCTCCATGGCCATGAACCAGGAGCCATCCTCGGCGAGACCGAAGTCGAATACGGTCACCGTATGCGGACTGACCAAAGCGCTGGTCGCACGAGCTTCGCGCTCGAAGCGCACGCGTGTCTCGGCGTCGTAGGCGCGCTCCCCCCGCACGATCTTCAACGCGACGTCGCGCCCCACAGCCTCTTGTCGCGCTCGATACACCGCCCCCATGGACCCAGCGCCCAGCCGCCCCAAGATCACGAAGCGGCCGGAGACCGTCGTGCCGAGCATGCTGTCGCCTTGCGCGCGGTCGAGCTCACGAATAGGAACGAACGCCAGGTCGTGTTCGGGACAGCGCGGGAGTTTGCCCGGACCGTGCAGGGTGCGCGTCGCGCTTGAGTCGAGCAAGCGCCGACAACGCGGACACACCTTGGGTGCCCGCGCACTCGGGGGCGCTGTTTCGAAAGAGCCGTGGCCCATGTTGGCCCTTCTAATTTACAGAGCTTTGGCGGGGAACGCAGAGCAGAACTAACTTTTGTGCCGTGCCGACCGGCGCGCAGGCCAATTGCTCGGGATTTCCGCAGTCTTTGTCCACGCAGCAGGAGTCTGAACAGAATTTTCCAAGGGGAGTGAAATCCACGCACAAGGACGACTGGCAGTCCGCGTTGCCTTGGCAGGGCATCCCGATCGGCGTCGGCCCCTCGGGCTGCCCGGATAGCTTGCAGCCTCGCACGCCAAGATCCAGGTCGTAGATGCACTCCATGGTGCCGGTATTGCCGCATTCGCTGCGTTTGCAGCACGGACCGGAGCAATAGGTCGGGTTGACCGTCGCCACACAGGCGCGACTGCGGCAGCTATCGGCGCCCGTGCAATTCGGCGAGCCAACGTCCCCCGCTCCGCCGGGCGGGCCGCACAAGAACCCGACTCGAGGCGCAAGGTCGGGCAAGGTGCGCAGCACGCAACCCTCGCTGCTGCTGCAGTCGCTGTTACGGCAACACACGTCCAAACAGAAGTTGTTCTCACAGAGCCCAGACGCGCAGTCGCTGGGCGCTCCGCAGCTGGTGCCGCGCTCCTTGCTTCCTTTGATGCGACCCAGCATCCCCGCTGGCACGCAGACATTCGCGCCGCCCGTGGATGGTGCGCACACTCCTGGCCCGCATTCTTCAGAGCTGCAACAACCCTTGGAACAAAACACTCCCGGCGCAAAACCGAGTGCCGACCCATCGGTGCAAAATAGCCCGGTGTTGCAGTTTCCGTCGGGACGACAGGGTTGCGCCAGCGTGCCTTCGACTCCGGCGTCCGCGATGCACCCCGCGGCTCCGCAACTCCTGCAGGTTCCCAGCACGCACTGCTGGCCGTCGGGGCACGCCGGAGCGCCCACTGCGCCTTCTGCCCGACACCGAATCGGGTCGACCTCACTCGGCACGATCAGGCTACAGGATGCCGCGAGCGCGATGCTCAGGCTGAGCGCCACGCGCGACGGGATCAAAAGGACACTCCCAGGGACACGGAGCCGCCTTGGGGGGTCAGCACGGCTGCCGCCGTCGCCTTGGGGGTGTCCTCGGCTTCGCGGCCAAAATAGAGCCAAGCGGTGCCACCGAGGGCAACCGCGCTGACCAAAAACGCCACGTCGGCTACCACCGCGTGTTGGTGCGCCGTCTCTGCGCGGTCTTGAAGCTTGGCCGCCGTGGTAGAGCCGCCGGTGGACTCGTCGCTCTTCGGCCGCTCGGCGAGGGCGCGCACGCCAAAAACGGTCCCGACGATCGCGGCCGCGCCCGCGACGCCCGCAGCCGCGTAGGTCCAAGTGTCGAGTCGGCCCCGACGCGGAGCTTCTTTCACCACGATGGTGGGGCGATACACGATGGGGGTTCGGGCCTGTTCGGATGGCATGGTCGTCGTCTGATCGATCTCGTCTCTGGCGCCACGCAAGCGCTCGATCACCCGGTCCACTTTGGCGATCTCTTGTGGCTCCGTCTCCATTTTGCGAAAGCGCTGGAAGCGCTGGATCGCCAGATCGATGTCGCCCAGCTTTTCGTAGACCAACCCCAGGTTGTATTCGAGGTCCTTGCTGGTCGGATCTAGCGCGATGGCCGCGGATAGCTCGTCGACGGCGTCCCGATAGGCGCCTCGACGGTAGGCGTCCTGGGCACGGTCGAAATGCTGTTTCGCCGTGCGAATGGCCTCCTCGGTGGGCGCGCCGGGTCCCTTGGCGACCGCCCCAGGAGCCATGGAAGAAACCGCTAGGAAAAGCAGCAGAAAGCAGGCAGCGCGCATGAGCAGGCCACACGATAGCGTAAGTTCGGCTCCGGTCGCGCGTTCTCCTCACGAATCCGAAAAAGGAGGATGCTCATGCTTCGCCAGATCTCGGCTGCCATCTTGACCCTAATGCTGCCCAGCGCGGCCGCCGCCCAGCCTTTCGCAGAACCTGCCGACGGTTCGGCAACCATCGCCGGCGACGGCTACGACCATGGGCACGACCATGGCCACTACGACCCCCACGATCCTGGCGAGGACCCGCCCCTGGCGACCAGCGCCGTGCGCATTCACACCGGCCCGACGCTTCGGGTCAGCGAGGCGTCCGCCGCGGGGGGCCTCTTTGCCGCCATCGACGTCGGTGAAAAAGCCGCCGGAGTGCGCCTCAGCGGCGCCTGGGTGCGGGTGGGTTCCGATCAAGGCATGTCGCAATACGCGGGGGAGCTGTGGATCGACTTCGGCCATGATCGACGCATCCACCCGATCATTGGGGCGGGCGCCGGCGCAGCCCGTCTGGATGCTCGCGACGCCCAAACCGGCAACATCACATCCGAGACCGTCGGGATCGGGTTGCTCCGCGGCGCGATTGAATACGTCTTGCCCGTCCGTGGAACAGACGCTCGCGCGGGGCTGGAGGTCCTCGGTGCCGTCCCCGCAATCGGCTCCGAATCAGCGGGAGATCCCAAACCTTGGATGTTGGTGACCGCGACCGTGGGAATAGGATTCTGACCTAGGCGTTGAGATCCGCGTTGAAACCGTTGCCATAGACGTTCTGGCGGCGCTCGGATCCGGCAGCTCAGCTGGATCCACCGCTGACTCTTTGCCAAGATTGGAAACAAGCCGCCACGAGCCTCCGAGAACCCATGGCCGAAAACCCCATCCTCGATCCCTATGCGGACCAACGCGCCGCCGCCTCGCGCCGGGGTGATCGCAAGACCAGCAGCCTGGCCATCCTCTCGCTGACCTCATCACTGACGAGTTTCGTTTGTTTTCCCGCGCTGGGCGGTTTGCTCGGCGTTGTCCTCGGCGTCGCCGCCAAGAGCGAAATCGCCCGCGACGACCGCGCCGGAAGCGGCCTGGCAACGGGCGGCATCGCACTGGGCGGCTTGAACCTCGTGCTCAGCACGGCCGGACTGGCGGCACTGTTGATGTGGCTGCCCACGGGCTTTTCCAGCCGGCCCTCGCCGCCGACGGTGGCAACGGTGGTGCCCGCGCCAGCGCCCCTGGCCCCGCCGACGGTTCCCTTCGCGCCGCCGAGCGCCACGACAAAGCGCGCGCCGCCGCGCGGTGGCTCTTCCAAGGATCCGGGCGTCACCGTCACGGCGGTGGGCAAGATCGACTTGGTGGATCTCACTCGAGACGCCGGCCCGCTCACGGAGTTGCTCGACACCCAGCGCAAAGAGGCGAAGCGCAAGCAACAGAAACTCGTGCTGTGGCTTGTCGCCCCAGGCTGCAAGCCGTGCAACGGCGTTGCTGCATCGCTCTCCGACACACGCATGCAGGCCGCCCTCGGCGCCACGCGCCTGGTGCGCGCCGACGTGCGCGAGTTCGTCGGTGAGCTGTCCTATCTAGGGCTGCCCACGTCCGCGATCCCAGGCTTCGCGTTGCTCACGGACGGAAACCGGCCTGCGGACTACGTGCACGGTGGGGAGTGGGATGAAGACGTGGCCGAGAACATCGCGCCCGTGCTGAGCAAATTCGTGCGCGGCTCCTACGACAAACGCCGACACCCCTGGCAGGGCGCGCGCCGGGACGACGAGACCACCCTCTGAGCCAAGTCCGCAACCGTCTAGAATAAAAGGACATTCTCGCCCAAGACTGCGCAATCGGGTTTTGCTAGACTCTGCCGTCCGTATGTCGAGCGCCGCGCGAATTGGAACCCCCCTCCCCGTGGGGGCCAGCATCCACCCAGGAACCCTCCGCGCCGAGCTCGAAGAGGCGCGCTCGCAAAACCGCAACAAGTCTTTGCGCGAAGCGGTCGCCGTTGTCGTACCGCTGGCAGGAGAAATCGCGGACCTGCATGACGCTGGCAAGCTGGTGTACGTGCATCCCTCGAGCATCGTGCGGCGGGCCGACGGCCTGCTCCATGTGTCGCCGGAACTGGCGATGACGCCGCCGGTGCTGCCGCGCGACAAAGCCTGCATGGCTCCTGAGGAGCGTAGCGGCAGACCAGGAAACGCACGGGCAAGCGTCTATGCACTCGGCTGCATGCTCTACGAGCTTTTGACCAACGAGTATGTCGGCCCAGGCATGCGCCGACCCACGGAGGTCGTGCCAGGCCTCAGCCCCGATCTCGAAGTCGTGCTGAGCAAGGCGCTCGTCGCGGACCCAGCGCACCGCCCGGACGACCTACGCGCCCTGGCCCAGGCCTTTCATCATTTGGCGCCCGGCGACACCGTCGCCCCCCCACCCGCCGACGAGTCACACCTCGACCACCAGGGCGACTTCGAAGTGGATATCAGCATGTCGATGCTGCCACCGGCGCCCTCGAACCCCTTGGCCGCCGCAGCGCTTGCTTCACCCTACGGAACCGCCGTTTCCGACGCCCAGCCGATCTCGCAGCGCTCGGATTCGACGACGGAGCTGTCCGCCCTCAAAGCGCGCCTGGAACGCGACAAGCGTCCCAGGTACGTGGTGATCAAAGAGGGCATGGACCATGGTCCCTTCAGTGCCGTTGAGCTCCTGCAACAGATCGCCAGCCACACTTTTGTCGACGCGGACGTACTACGCGACGCCTTCAGCAAGGACGAGCGCGCGATCAAGGACTGGGAAGAGTTCGCACCCTTCGCCGAACACGCGCGGCTGCACCGCGACATCAAGGCCGAGAAAGAAGCCCTCGATCGCGTCGTGGTCCAAGAGCGCAAGAGCACGACGAGCAAGGCCCTGGTGGGCACGGCCATCGTCGGCGCCCTGCTGGCGGCGGCGGCGGTTTGGTTCTTGACCCAGAGAGGCTCCAAGGACGACTCGATCGCGGTGCACGGCGAGACGGTCACCAACATCGAGACCGACGCAGGCCTGAAAGTGCCCAAGAAGAAGAGCCGCGCAGGTGGCAAGGGTGGTGGCGTCGTCGGCGTCAGCAACGGCATCCCGATCCTGGCGGGCGGCACCAGCTGCGAAGGCGCAGTGGCCGCGTACAACGAAGAGATCAGTATCGGCGGCTCACGGGGCCCCGCGGACTTGACCGCCGGGCAGTATGGCTCCGTGCTCAATTCCGGCAGCTACTTCGGGCACTGCGGTGTGCCGGGGGACATGGAAGTGCACATTTGCGCGGCGGTACAGAATGGTCGCGCCGTGGGGGTCTCAGTACGCACGGTGCCGAACAACCCAGGAATCAGCGCATGTGTCGCGGGCGGGGTGCGCGGGCTTTCGTTTCCGAGCCATCCAAAGTTGGACGTGACACGCACTGCGTTCAAGTGAGCTAGAAAATGACAAATCGGTGGGCGTGGATAGTGGCGCTGTCATGCATGGGCTGCGCCGTTCCAATCAGTGGTGGTTTGGAAGAAAGCGACGCCAACCGAGTGGTCGTCGCCCTAGAGAAGAGCGGCATTGGCTCCGACAAGGAGTCCGACCCAGCCGTGGAGGGCCGCTTCCGCGTGCTTGTGTCCCGGGACGAGGCGTCCGCAGCCGCAACCGTTCTGGCAGAAGAGGGGCTGCCGCCACCGGAGTCGCCCGGTGTCCTCGACAGTTTGGGCGAAGGTTCGCTGGTGCCGAGCCGCACTGCCGAGCACGCCAAGCTGGTGCAAGGCACGGCCGGAGAACTCGAACGATCCCTACGGGCCGTCGAGGGAGTGCTGTCGGCGCGGGTGCACCTGGCGGTGCCCGCAAAAGGACCGCTGGGTGAAGAAAAACCCACCGAGCCCACGGCAAGCGTGCTGGTTCGCCACCGCGGAGCCACACCTCCCATCGCGCCGGGCGACGTGCAGCGACTCGTCGCCGGTGCGGTGCCGGGACTCGAGGCCAAACAGGTCAGTATCGTGCTGACCCCCTCGCCGGACCCGGGCCGCCCCGCCGAGCGCGAGCTGTCCCGCCTTGGCCCCGTCACCGTGACACGGTCGAGCTTGTTTTCCCTGCGTCTCTTCGTCGGTGGGATTGCCCTCATCAACGTGATCCTGGTCAGTGTGATTCTCGCGTTCTGGGCACAACTACGACGCGCGCGCGGCGAAATCGACGCCCTGCGCAGCGCGACCGAAGCCGCCCGGGACGCGCAGTGATCGAACTCCGGAGCATCGTCAAAAGCTTCGGACGCCCCGTACTTCGTGACATCACGATGCGCGTGCCCGCGGGCTGCCTGTACGGCCTGATCGGACCGGGCGCGTCGGGCAAGAGCGTGCTTTTGAAGATCGTCACGGGCTTGATGCGCCCAGACGCCGGCAGCGTCCGTATCGACGGGAGAGATGTGCTCTCGATGACCGACTTGGAGCTGCAGGAGTTCCGCAAGCGCATCGGAATGCTCTTTCAAAACAACGCGCTCTTTGACTTTATGACGGTGGCGGACAACATCGCTTTTCCACTGCGCCGCTTATTCGATCTACCCGAGCCGGAAATCCGAGAGCGAGTGGCGGAACGGCTCGCCTGCGTGTCACTGCCTGGTTTCGAAGACCGCATGCCGTCGGGACTATCCGGGGGCCAGAAGAAGCGCGTGGGCGTGGCCCGTGCCACGGTCATCCAAGCTCCGATCGTGCTCTACGATGAGCCCGCGGCGGGGCTCGACCCGGTCACCAGCCAGAAGATCTTCGACCTGTTGCGAGCCGAGCAGCAGGCCTCCGGCGCCACGGTGCTCATGGTGTCCAGCGATCTCGACCGCATGCTCACGGTGACGGACCGCGTGGGCATGATGTACAAGGGGCGCCTGATATTCGACGGAACGACCGCCGAGGCCTACGCCAGCGACGACCCCTTTGTGCACCAGTTCGTGCACGGCATTCCCGAGGGACCCTTATGACGGACGTGCTTGCCGGCGGCTCCGGGTAAGACCATGCTGCGGCGGTTTCTGTGAGTCCTTCCACCTCCTCGACTTTGACGCCCTTCGCAGCCCTGGGCGGGTTTTTCCTGAGCACGGCGGAAATCGTGGGCGGCATGGGCGTGATGCTTGGCCGCATTGTCACCCGGCTGGTGCGCCTCAACTTCGACGCCTCGGAGCTGCTGCGGAATCTGTACAAGATGGGCGTCAAATCCCTGCCCATCGTGGTCGTCACCGCGCTCTTCACCGGCGGCATCATGGTGATCCAGGCGGCCCCCATCGTGCAGCGCTACGGCGCACAAGGGCTGCTCGGCTGGGGTGCGGGCTTCGGCACCCT
>CBDUPW010000329.1:0-7739 GCA_965369205.1 uncultured Polyangiaceae bacterium
CGCATCGCGGTTTGGAGACGTATCACTCATCGGCTTGGCATTGTTATCGGCCCAGCGGATGACGTCGAGGCATTGAGAAAAACATCCAAGTTTCGCGCACTCAGCGCCGTCCCGGCAGCAGCTTGACCCTGCCGGACGCAGCGCCCTGCACGCCGCGCGCGAGTACGATTTCTCTGCCAGCCCTGCGCCCGTGCCCGTAGGTGTCCGTGCGCTCGGCCCCGCGGAAGTGCGCCCAGCGGGTATGCGGGTGCCGGGACTTCAAGAAACCCGCCAGCTCAGGGTCGCCGATCCAAACCAATCCTTGCTCCCGATTCTTCACACGCTCCGCTTGTAGCTTGTCGCGAAATCCAGCCATGACTCCAGCGAGAAACGTGAGCCGCTCGCGGTTGCCCCGGATGCCGTTTTCCCGTTTGTGCTCTTTCCACAGCCTAGCCCCGGTGCGGTCCAGGTAGTCGTATACATATGCGGCGAGTTCGAGATTCTCCGGTCTGCCGCATACTTCCAACACGTGTCCGCGCTTGGCTTCCCGCGGGCGCCACGCCGGAACCCAAATCGCTTCAACGAAGAAGTGCTCCCCCAGGATGACCGCCAGGATCCGCTTGTCTTCGAAGACGCGGCCGGACGGTGCGCCCAGATGGCGGAATCCGTAGCCACCTTGACGCTTGTCCACCCAATCGATGTTGTGCTTCAGCATCAGCCGCTGTGCGGCACTCATGGCCGCTTGGGCCTCGTGGAGATTCGGGCTCTCGGCCAGCGCCAGTAGCTTGGCTACCCGGGAAAGTGCCCGCCCGCGTTCGTCCTCAAGGGCCGGTACGGCGGGCAAGCCGCTGGCGCGTGCGTCGAATCCTCGCTCCTGGCAAACCCGCGAAAATGCGGGCCCGTGCTCCGACTCACCGGTAAAGCCCAGTATTTCGTCCACGAATTGGTGCGCCATCTCGTGTTTCAAGACCTCGATCAATACGCCCCAGCTATGCTCGGTCAGAAGCGAGCGGGCGAGTTCCAGGGTACGTTCGGCTCCAGACCAGCGGCCCAGACGGCTCTTGGCGTCCGACCAAGCCAATACAGGTGGGCGCAGACTGCCTTTGAAGAAGCTGCCGTTCAGATCCTGATAGCTAGAGCGTACCGCTCGCAGCGCCATGCGTTCGAGCTCGACCCCAAGCGCCTCCGCGCCGTCTTGCATGCACGCAGCGTATGCTGGGGGAAGCATTGCGTCGAGACGAAGCGAATTTAAAGGATTGCGGCGGGTGCTGCCCTAGGCTTTGCACTCCGCGCGAGAAGGTCCTATCTCAACGTACATGCCCACGAACATCAAATGTGCACCCAACGGCCCCTACCTGCTTGCGGGGCCGCTGACCCTGACCGACCCCACCGGCAAGGACCTCGAGATCCCAGAGGGCAAGAAGATCGCACTCTGCCGCTGTGGGCTGTCGGCAAACAAACCGTTCTGTGACGGGCAGCATTCAAAGCAGGGGTTCAGCGCCAGCGAAGAAGCCAAGCAGCCCTAGGCGAACCTCTCAGACTCTCCACCCAAGCACGGGCCCTGGCGCGCTCACTTTTGTAGCTGACAGCGAACGTCGGCCGAAAACTCGTAGGCGGGAGAGCCGCGGAAGGTCACGACGCTCTCTTTTTCCTGTGCGCGTACCGTGACTGCCACGACCTCGGGATTGACGTCCGTGGACACTTGGCACTGGGCTGTTCGCTCACAGCTGTTGTCGATGCTGACAATGTGATCGTAGCCATAGGCGCCATAGCGGGCGAAGGCTTCGACGTGGACACAATCGGGCACTGGTTTGTCCGGCGCCTTCTCCGCGGAGGAAACAGCAGCGAAGCTCAGCGCGACACTGGCGCATAGGACTATCTGCTTCGTTATTCTGAGCATGGGACACCGAACCACCGTGGCAACTTCTTCCGCTCCGTCTGCGCATGGCTTACAACGGCGCGATGAGCCTCGACGAAGACGCCCTGCTGTACCACTCCCTGGGCCGCCCGGGAAAGATCGAGGTCGTTTCCACCAAGCCGGTTGCGTCGCAACTGGATCTTTCCCTCGCCTACTCACCAGGCGTGGCGGCCCCATGCCGCGTCATCGCCCGCGACCCTTCCAAAGTCGATTCGTACACAGCGCGACGCAACCTCGTGGCCGTGATCACAAATGGCACTGCAGTGCTGGGGCTCGGCAACATTGGCCCCCGCGCCGCCAAACCGGTGATGGAGGGCAAGGCCGTCCTTTTTAAGCGCTTCGCAGACATCGACGTCTTCGACATCGAGATCGACGCCACGGATCCGCAAGAATTCATTGACGTAGTGCGCACCCTGGAGCCGACCTTCGGCGGCATCAATCTGGAAGACATTCGGGCGCCGGATTGCTTCGTGATCGAACGCACCCTCCGCAAGCAGATGGGCATTCCCGTCTTCCACGACGACCAACACGGCACGGCCATCATTTCTGCCGCCGCGCTGATGAACGCTGCCGAGATGCAAGACAAACCGCTCGATCGTGTGCGAGTCACTTGCCTGGGCGCCGGCGCGGCGGCGACGGCCTGCATGGAGATGTGGATCCAGATCGGCGTCACCCGGGGCAACATCACGATGGTCGACGTCGACGGTGTGATCAAACAAGACCGAGTGGGCTTGGACGAGTACCGACGCGCACTGGCGCAGAGCGCGTCTGATCTTCGCAATTCGCTTTCTGACGCAGTCAAAGACGCCGATGTCTTGATCGGCCTTTCTGCAGGCAATCTTGTGACGCCCGAAATGCTCAAGACCATGGCTGACAAGCCCATTGTCTTCGCTTTGGCGAACCCGGACCCGGAGGTCCCTTACGACATCGCAAAGGCCGCACGTCCGGATGCCTTGGTCGCCACCGGGCGTAGCGACTTTCCGAACCAGGTCAATAACGTGCTTGGGTTTCCTTACATCTTTCGCGGCGCGCTAGACGTGTTGGCCACCACGATCAACGAAGAGATGAAGGTGGCGGCCGCCAAGGCCATTGCGAAGCTGGCACGAGAAGAAGTCACGGACGACGTGCTGCGCGCCTATCGCAGCGACCGGCTGCGATACGGGCCCGAATACCTGATCCCAAAGCCCTTCGACAATCGAGTGCTGCACTGGGTGGCGCCCGCCGTCGCGCAGGCAGCGATGGACAGCGGCGTCGCTCGGGAAAGCATCGACGTCGAAGAGTACGCGGAGGCGCTATACAAGAAGATCAGCCCGACTCGCCGCGTAATGTGGCACATCACGGAAGTTGCACGGGGTGCGGGAAAGCGTCTGGTGTTCCCGGAAAGCGACCAGGACAATATCCTCCGCGCCGCCGAGCGTATGCTCGACACCGGCATCGCCGTGCCCGTTCTAGTCGGTCGTGAGGACCGCATCCGGGAGCAGGCAAAGCAACTCGGTCTGGGGCTAGATGGCGTCGAGATCGTGAACCCGCGCAGCAGCGACAAGCTCGATAGCTATGTGCAAGCCTATTGGGAGAAGCGCCGGCGCCGGGGCGTGACGGAGCTGGACGCGGTGAAAACCATGCGTCGCTCCCGTACCGCATTCGGGCTGATGATGCTAGCCCAGGGCGACGCCGACGGGTTCATTGCCGGTTATGGCCAAGACTACCCGGCGACGATCCGCCCGGCACTTCAGATCATCGGTGTCCGCCCTGGCGTGCGCAACGCGGCAGGCATGTACGTGGCGGTCACCAAGCGCGACGTGAAGATCCTTGCGGACACGACCATCAACATCGACCCGGACGCCGAGGCTCTGGCGGAAATCGCCATCCTTGCGGCCGACGCGGCCAAGGAACTCGGGCTCAAGCCTCGAGTGGCGATGCTCAGCTTTTCGAACTTTGGCGACGCGCCGCATCCGTTTACGACCAAGGTCGCCCGAGCCACTGCGCTGGTCAAAGAGCTTCGGCCGGATCTAATGGTCGACGGCGAAATGCAAGCCAATGTGGCGCTGGACGAGAGCGCTCGGGCCCTCTACCCGTTTTCGACTCTTCAAGGCGTCGCCAACGTGCTGATCTTCCCGGACCTGCAGTCCGGCAACATCGCCTACAAGCTGCTAGCCTGCGCGGGCGGCGCGGAGGTCGTCGGTCCCATCGTGCTGGGCATGAACAAACCCGTAAACGTACTGCAACAGGGCGCCAGCGTAGACGCTATCGTACACGTGGCCGCGATCACGGCAGCCCGGGCGATTTTTGGCGCCTCAGCGGGCTAGAGGGGCGCGCCAGATTCCGTCCGCTCAGCCCAGCGCCAGAACTGTCCGGCTGCAAAAGCTCAGCGCCCCGCAGCGCGGGGAGCTGAGGCCGGCTCAAGCGGTCGGTGGGCGCGTGGACAGGGCAGCGTCGCGCTCTTGCCACTGTGGATTGAGTTTCGCCAAGTCCGCCGCAACTGCCAGCGCCTCAGCTTCGCTCGTTGCCATCAGCACGTGGTCAAAGCTGGATTCGAGCTGAGCCCGCTCGAACATGCGCCGTGGCTCGGGCAGCGGCCCGGAGATGATGACAAATTTCTGGCGACTCCGAAGCGCCACAAGAGCGCTTTCAAGGGCCACGAAACCCGTGGCATCGATCACACCCACCTTGGCAAGAGACAACACCACGACACGTTTCGAGTCGTGGACGGCGCCCAGCGCGCTGATCGCGCGTTGCGCCGCGCCGAAGAACATCGGACCGCTGATTTCATACAACAGCACACCTTCCGGCAAGCTTCGATCGTGTTCATCACTATCTCCGAGCACGCGCACACCGGTGAACTCACTCATCCGCCGCATAAACAGCAGCGCAGCCAGCACCACCCCCACGGTGATGGCAACAACCATGTCCATCACGACCGTGAGCGTGAAACAGGTAAGCAGCACTGCGACATCGCTGCGGGGTGCGACACGCAGGATGTGAACGAAGTGACGCGCTTCGCTCATGTGTACCGCCACAGAAAGCAGCAGCGCGGCAAGGGCAGCCATGGGTACGTGCGCGACCAACGGAGCGAACAGTACGATGCTCAAAAAGACGAAAGCCGAGTGAATCACTGACGCGATCGGGCTGGTCGCGCCAGCACGGATGTTCGTCGCTGTGCGCGCCAGAGCGCCAGTCGCGGCAATCCCTCCAAAGAAAGGCGCGACCACGTTCGCCAGGCCCTGGCCCATGAGTTCAGCATCCGGGTCGTGCTTCTTGCCGGTCATTCCATCGGCCACGACCGCGGAAAGCAATGACTCGATAGCGCCTAGGAGTGCGATCGTGAGGGCGTGCGGAAACAACTCTCGGACCGTCGTCACGGTCATGGGACCGGTCCACGGCAGCGCGAAGCTGGGCGGACGAGGTGGGATCCCGGCAACCTGCACGCCATCGACAATGGCTGTGAATCGCGTGCCAATCGTGTCGACGAAGTAGCCCATCTTGCGCAATGCAAAAGCCCCCAAGGACACCAGGGTCAGCGCAACCAGGGGCGCGGGCACGCGGGGTGCGATCTTCGGCCAAACCAAGAGCAGGGCGAAGGTGCTGGCGGCGACCGCAAACTCCGTCCCCGAAAGGGTGTGCCGCGCCTGCACCAAGACGCTCACTCGCTCCATCAACTCCGACGGCAGCGGTCCGGTCCGCAATCCAAAGATGTCTTTGATCTGCAGCAGCGCGATAACTACGGCAATGCCGGCCGTGAAGCCTGTTGTCACTGGATGTGGAATGAATTGGATCCACTGCCCCAGGCGCGCTAACGCCATGCAAACCAGGATGAGACCTGCCATCAGCCCCGCGCAGAGCAGCCCGGATAGGCCGTACTTGGCGGTAATGGGCGCCAACACCACGATGAACGCAGCGGTGGGTCCCGTCACCTGAACCTTGGACC
This sequence comes from uncultured Polyangiaceae bacterium, assembly GCA_965369205.1. Classification (GTDB taxonomy): domain Bacteria; phylum Myxococcota_A; class Polyangia; order Polyangiales; family Polyangiaceae; genus JACKEA01. The sequence goes on from CBDUPW010000329.1 coordinate 5,823, forward strand.
CGCCGGCAAGCGCAGCCACTCCACCGGCGACTGCGGCGGTGTACAGGCCGTGCTGTGGTGGTGCGCCCACGGCAATTGCCAGCGCCATTGACAATGGCACCGCCACCACCCCGACCACTAGGCCAGCGCTGACGTCCGACCGAAACCCCGTCCATCCGTATCCCTGATGGATTACCCGCCGCAATGCGGTAGCAAAAGGAAAAGACGGCATCATGTCGATGCGTCCGTCTACACCATTTTCCGAAACCTAGGGAGCACGTCTCAAAGACAGCGCTGCTCGCGCCTGCCCAACGCGCGCCGGACCACTTCACGGCATATGGGCTCCAGCGCGACGCAAGCGAAGTGTCCGTTCCAGGCCTAACGGGGGACCTGGTCTCCGAGAGCGGATTTGCCAAGCAGATCCGCGGCAAATCCACTGCCGGCGCCGGTTTGTCGACGGTATGTCTTGAAAGCCCTGAGCCCGATGGCATCCTCCGGCCCACTATGGCTCAAGACGACTTTGCGTCGATGTTCAACTCCTCCTCCGCCGCGGGCAAAAGCCGCGCGGGCCTGCGCCTAAAGCAAGGCGATGTTGTGGAAGGCACTGTGATCCAAATCGGCGCCGAGGCAGTGTTCCTCGACGTTGGTGCCCCCACGGACGCCTGTATCGATCGCGGAGAACTCGAAGACGCCAAAGGCAATCTGCGCGTACAGATGGGAGATCGTCTCAAGGCGACTGTCGTGGACGCGGAAGCCGACGTGCCCCGGCTCGCTCTCGCACTGGGTCGCGGTGGCAGCATCGACACCACGCAGCTGCAGTCCGCTTTCGAAGCCAAGGCGCCCGTCGTCGGGAAGGTTTCCAAAGCCGTCAAGGGCGGACTGGAACTCGACCTCGGCGGCGCACGGGCGTTTTGCCCGGCCTCGCAGATCGAAGTAGGGCACACCGCTGATCTGGAAAGCTTCGTGGGCACGGAGCTCGAAGTGCTCGTGCTCGAAATCAAAGAAGGGGGGCGCAATGTGATCGTGTCCCGCCGCGCGCTGCTTGAGTCACGCCAGCAAGAAGTCGCCGCCCAGATGGCAGCGACGCTCTCGCCTGGCTCTGATCTCGAAGGCATCGTTCGCGCCACCAACAAACACGGCGCCATCGTCGACCTAGGGGGTCTCGACGGCTTCGTGCACGTTTCCGAGCTTTCCCACAAGCGCGTGGGCTCGCCTGAAGACGTCGTGGGTATCGGGGATCGCATCTCCGTGCGGGTGATCTCCATCGAGCAAGGCGAGAAGGGTCTCCGCGTACGCTTGAGCATGAAGGCGTTGATGGAGCGTGACACCTCCAACTCCGCCGCAGCGGACGAAGTTCTTGAAGCCAGTGTGGTCAAACACACCGGCGGCGGCGTCATCGTCAGCACCAGCCGTGGAGAAGGCATGGTGCCGGCTTCCGAGCTCGGCCTCGCGCCCGGCGCAGACCACCGCCGTACGTTTCCCGTCGGCAAGACCATGACCGTCGTGGTCGTCAAAACCGGCGACCGGCTACGCTTTTCCGTCACGGGTGTGGCTCGCGTCGAAGAACGCAAGAATTACCGTGAGTTCGGCGGCGGGCGGGGTGGCGGCGGCAGCGGCAATTCCCTGGGCCGCTTAGGGGACGTGTTTCGCAAAAAACTCGGCTTGCCAGAGCCGGAGCCCGAGCCGGAACCGAAGCCCGCTCCCGCCGCGGCGCCCCCCGCAGCAAGCGCGACGCCCCAGGCTAGCCCTGAGCCGAGACCGGCACCCGCGCCGGCCCCGCAACCGAAGCCCGCTCCCGCCGCGGCACCTGCCGCAGCGCCGGAGTCCCGCCGCGAACCGCCTCCGGGCGTCGTGCGTCGCAAGCGCTGACCGCGTCAGCGGCCGTGACGCGACAGTGCGGCCACGCGATCTTCGATGCTGGGGTGCGTGCGGAATAGG